>JAEYYL010000154.1 GCA_023430825.1 Verrucomicrobiota bacterium
CGCCGTAAAGTGTTCCGTTTGAGCGAGCGCAGCGTCGAAGATGGCGAGTCGCTGGTTGGTGACGCGCAGGCTTTTTTGGGTGAGGAATTTTCTGAACTTTTCGCGCGCGGCGGGGATGTTCACGAGGGGACTGTTCGAAGGGGGTTCGGGCGTGTCAATGCGTTCGTGGACACGTCGGTGTCGCGCGTGCGCAGGCCGAGAGACTCCGGGCGGCCCATTGCCATCACGGTCACACAGACCGCAGCAGACGCGGTGTCGTGTAACCTAATAGGTTACACTCGAACGAGGATCTCAGCATGGAGGCGTGGCGACGTCACTGGTAGGCCCTGGTGCGATGGGACAGGCGGCGACGGTGCGGCTACGTCTTGCGTTGGGCGGGGCGGCGCGGCGTCATCGCGGGATGTTCGTCGGTGTTCACCCGCTCGCGGGATTCGACAAGATGCTGCACTATCGCGTGCCGGAGGCGCAGCGGGACCTCGTCGCGGTTGGTTCGCTCGTGCGCGTGCCGGTGCTGCGCGCGACGCGGCTCGGGATCGTGGGCGAGATCGGTGCGCCGAAGAATTTTCCCATCGAGAAGCTGAAGTCGGTCGTGCAGGTGCTGCATCCGTTTCCCGCGCTGTCGCCCGATCTGCTCGAACTCGCGCGGTGGATGGCGGCGTATTACGCGTGCGGGGTCGACAGCGTGATCGAGACGATGCTGCCGGCGGCGGTGCGCAACGGCGCGACGGTGAAACACGAGAAATCGCTCGCGGTGGCGCAGCCACTCGGCGCGGAGGAACTGGCGGCGCTGGAGAAACGCGCGCCGCAGCAGGCGAAGCTTTACCGGTTTCTCGCGCAGCAGTTTCGCGCACAGAAGAAATCGCTGGTGCTGTCGCGGCTCGGCGTGACGGCGGCGGTGGTGAATCCGCTGGTGAAGCGCGGCGTGTTGCGCGAGGAACTGCGCCGGGTGGAGCGCGTGGCGTATGGCGACGACTTCGCGCACGGCGAACTGGTGGCGTCGCAACCGCATGCGTTGAACTCGGGGCAGGCGGCGGCGGTGGCGGCGCTGGATGCGTCGATCGCGAAGAACACGTTCGGCGTGACGCTGCTGCACGGCGTGACGGGCTCGGGGAAGACGGAGGTGTATCTGCGCGCGATCGACACGGCGCTGAAGACCGGGGGCGGGGTGATTTTTCTCGTGCCGGAGGTGGCGCTCACGCCGCAGACGGTGGCGCGGCTGCGTTCGCGGCTGGAGGCGATCGCGCCGGCGCATCGCTGCGTGGTGTGGCACAGCCATCTGAGCGAGGGCGAGCGGTTCGACGGCTGGCTGGCGCTGGCGACGGGCGAGGCGCGCGTCGTGGTGGGGGCGCGTTCGGCGATTTTCGCTCCGGTGCAGAATTTGAAACTGATCGTGGTCGATGAGGAGCACGAGCCGGCCTACAAGCAGGACGAGACGCCGCGTTATCATGGACGGGACGTCGCGGTGATGCGCGCGAAGTTGAACGGCGCGACGTGTCTGCTGGGATCGGCGACGCCGTCGCTCGAGAGTTTTGCGAATGCGGAGGCGGGGAAATACCGGCTGCTGCAAATGCCGGAGCGCATCGATTCGCGGCAACTGCCGCACATCCACGTGGTCGATCTGCGCATCGAGGCGATGCGCCAGCGGACGCTGCCGTCGCTATCGCGGAAGCTGGTCGATGCGATGCAGGCGCGGTTCGAGCGGAAGGAGCAGACGATTTTGTTCATCAACCGGCGCGGCTATTCCTCGTCGATGTTGTGCACGAAGTGCGGGCACGTGGAGGAGTGCGTGCATTGCAGCATCGCGCTGACGTATCATCGCGCGGACGAGATGCTGCGGTGCCATTTGTGCGGCGACCAGAAGCCGGCGCCCGCGCGGTGTCCGCAAAGCGGCGCGCCGGACATCCCGTGGAAGGGGCTGGGGACGCAGCGGGTGGAGGAGGCGGTGCGGCGGGTGCTGCCGCGGGCGCGCATCGAAAGAATGGATACGGACGCGATGTCGAAGAAGAACCGGTTTCGCGAGGTGCTTTCGCAGTTTCGCGCGGGGAAGATCGACGTGCTGGTCGGCACCCAGATGATCGGCAAGGGGCTGGATTTTCCGAACGTGACGCTGGTGGGTTTGATCGACGCGGACATGTCGATGCACATCCCGGATTTCCGGGCGAACGAGCGAACGTTCCAGTTGCTGGTGCAGGTGGCGGGTCGGGCGGGCCGGGGTGATCGCGCGGGCGAGGTGATGGTGCAGACGTTCACGCCGCAGGCGGAGGCGATCCAGTTTTCGCGGCACGCGGATTTCGCGGGTTTTGCGGCGTCGGAGCTGAAGATCCGGAAGGATTTTCACTATCCGCCGTATCGGCATTTGATTCACCACCTGTTTCGCGGGCCGAATCCGGAGAAGCTGAAGTTCTTCGCGGATCAGTGGGCGAAACTCGTGGAGAAGGAAGTCGGCGAGCGCGTGGAGTTGCGCGGGCCGTCGGCGTCGCCGATCGAGAAGATCAAGGACGAGTATCGCTGGCAGCTCTGGTATTTCACCAATGCGGTGACGAAGGTCGTGCCGGTGCTGACGCGGTTGCGGGCGGAGTTCGCGTGGCCGGACGACATGACGCAGGTGCTGGATGTGGATCCGGTGAATCTGATGTGAGGGGTAGGGACCGACCTCCGGTCTGTCCGCGGACCGCTCGGAGAGCGGACCCTACCGGCGCTGCCGCGCCACGGGTCAACTGAGGTTGGCGTTGACGTGTTCGAAGAGCCAGTCGCCGACTTTTTCGTAATCGATGTCGGGATTGCCGCGCGTCCACTGCTCGACGGAGTAAACCCCCTTGAAGCCGGAGCGTTCGGCGAGGCGGACGCAGCGGTCGAAATCGAACGAGATGTGCTCGAGCGTGCCGTCGGCGGTTTCGCGAAACTCGGCGGCCTTCGCGGAGATGAGGTAGGCGTGCGGGAGGATTTTTTCGAGCGCGGGGAAACGGGCTTCGTCAGAGTAGTTTCCGAAGTCGGGGAGCGTGTAGATGTTTTCAGGGCCGGCCTCGGCGCGGAGGCGGAGGTGGACGTCGGGGTCCATCTCGATGCCGAAATGATTTTCGGTGAGGAGCGGGAGATTCTTCGATTTCGCGTAGGCGTTCACCTCGCGGAGCGAGGCGATGCTGTGCTCGATCGGGCCGTTGCCGGGGTTGATGCGGATAGCCGCGGAGCCGAGGAACGCGGCGGCGTCGATCCAGGGTTTGACGTGTTCGATGCTCTCGCGGCGCTTGGCGTCGTCGGCGCTGGCGAGGTTGTAGTTCGTGTCGACCTGGATGTTGACGAGCGTGGAGCCGGCGGCGCGGAGGCGGGATTTGAGTTGCGCCAGGTAGGAAGGCTCGAGCGATTCGAAATGGTAACTCCAGAACTCGACCTGCGTGACGTCGAAGCGGTCGCGGTAGAATTGGGGGACGTCGAGGAGCGTGAGGTCGGAGGCCGGGCGGGAGAAGGCGGCGTCCTTGGGTTTCGTTTGTCGGAAGCGGTGGCGGAAGAGGACGGTGCCCATCGCGATGCGGTCGCGGCGTGAGGTGGCCGGCGACGCGGCGAAATTGTAACCGGGAAACAGATACGCGGAGAGGAGGAGGCCGGAGGTGCGGAGGAGGAAGGTGCGGCGGTTCATGGGGGCGCGGAGGGACTTGAAGGAACGGTGAGGTGCTGGGTCGGGAGGGGGGGCGCATCCCTGCGCTCACGCGCAGAGCCACGAGCCGGATGGGGCGTTTATTTTTTGGTCGGGAGGGCAAAGACGACGTAGCCGCCTTCGTCGGGGGTGCGGGTGGCGCCGATGCCGCTTTCGCGGGAAGCGCGGCCCCAGGTGAGCGGCGTGGTGGCGTTGACGACGAGGTAGTGGCGGCCGCCGAGTTCATACATCGACGGGAGGCCTTCGGTGCCGGCGGGGAGTTGCGCGGACCAGAGCGTGCGGCCGTCGTCGGCGTCGAACGCGTAGATGTGGCCATCTTTCGCGGTGGCGAAGACGAGGCCGGTGGAGGTGACGATCATGCCGTTGCGTTGCGCGCCGCGGGGGACGCCGGTGTTGCGTCCGCCCTCGAGACGGGCGTCGCGGTCCTGGCCGACGGGGACCTTCCATTTGATCGTGCCGGCGTTGAGGTCGTAGGCGACGAGGTAGGACCACGGCGGGCTCATGATGTAGGGATATTTCAACCCATAGTCGGTGGTGTAGCGCTGCGCGGGGACGTTTACCCCTTCGGGATAAGGATTCGCGGTCCAGCCGCGACGCGCGGGCACGCGGACAATTTCGCTCCCGGGCGCGCCGCCGGAGGCGACGACGGGGCCGGGGGGCAACGGCGGAGGCTTGGGTGGTGCGGCGACGGCGGTGCTGTCGGCGGTGCCGCCGAACCAGAGGTAGAGGCGGCGGAGCGTGTCGTCGCTGAGGTGAGGAAACGGCGGCATTTGCGCGCGGCCGGTGAGGACGAGAGTGCGGAAATCGGTGAAGTTGAGTCGCGAGCCGAGATCGGTGAGCGCGGGGCCGAGCGAACCGCTGCGATCGGCGCCGTGACAGGTCTGGCAGTTGAGCGCGTAGAGTTCCTGGTCGCGCTGCGCGAGCGTTTCGGGCGGAACGGATTCGCGGGAAGCGCGTGCGTCGCTGTCCTGGAGTTTGTAGAACGACGGGAAATCCTGGTTGAGCACGTAAACGAGACCGGCGTCGGGGTGGGCGGCGGTGTTGCCCCAGTTGGCGCCACCGACGGCGCCGGGGACGGCGGCGATTTCGTAGTTGAGCGAAGGCGGCGTGAAGAGGCCGGTGCGGCCGGCGGCGAGGCGTTGTTTCCATTCGGTGCGTTCGGCGGGCGTGAGCAGAAACGGCGTGAGATCGTCGGCGGTGAACGACTGGCGCGAGAAGGGCGGCAACACGATGGGGAACGGTTGCGTGGGCCAGGCCTGTTCGCCGGGGACGTCGCTCGGTGGGACGGGGCGTTCCTCGATCGGCCAGACGGGTTCGCCGGTGACGCGGTCGAAGACGAACATGAAGCCGTGCTTCGTGGCCTGCGCGACGGCGTCGATGGTTTTGCCCTCGCGGCGCACGGTGATGAGTTGCGGCGCGGCGGTCGGGTCGTAGTCCCACAGATCGTGGTGCACGAACTGGAAATGCCAGAGGCGTTTGCCCGTGCGGGCGTCGAGCGCGACGAGGCTGGTGCCGAAGAGATTGCTGCCGTGGCGATCCGCGCCGTAAAAATCGTAGGTCGGCGAGCCGAGCGGGAAGTAGGCGAGGCCGCGCGCGGCATCGACGGTGATCTCGCCCCAGGTGTTGGCGCCGCCGGCGTATTTGTAGGCGTCGGGCGGCCAGGTGTCGTAGCCGAATTCGCCGGGTTGCGGGATGGTGTGAAACGTCCACACGCGCTCGCCGGTGACGACGTCGTAGGCGCGCAGGTGGCCGGGCGGCGAAACGTATCCTTCTCCTGGAGACGAGCCGAGGAGGATGAGGTTTTCGAAGATCGCGCCGGGCGAGCTGGATTGCACGCGGGCGATGGATTGCGGATCGCGGCCGAGGCCTTCGCGAAGATCGACGAGGCCGTTTTGACCGAAGGTGAGGATCGACTGGCCCGTGCGGGCGTCGATCGCCTGGAGGTAGTTGTTGAGCGCGAAGATGAGCCGGCGGTCGGAGCGGTCGGGGCCCTCCCAGTAGTTGAGGCCGCGGCGGGTGAGGCCGCGGAGGTGCGCGTGTATCCAGATTTCCTTACCGGTGGCGGCGTCGAGCGCGACGAGCGAGTGGTCCTTGGCGAGGACGAACATCACGCCGTCGACGACGATGGGATTGAACTGGTAGGCTTGGGTATCGCCGGTGGGATAAGTCCACGCGACCTCGAGTTGGGCGACATTGGTTTTGTCGATCTCGTCGAGGACGACGAATTTCGACTGGTCGGGGCCGCCGCCGTAGTTGCGCCAGGAACGGTGTTGGTCGGGCGGCGTGGACGGCGTGGCGTGAAGCGGGGAAATGAGGCCGAGGAGCGCGGAGAGGCGAAGACCGGCGCCCAGGCGGGACGAAGCACGGCGGGTCATTGCGCGGGGGGAAGCGTGGAGTCGACGCCGCCGGCGGGGACGTCGAGGCCGGCGGCCCACACGATGCCGTTGAGGAGGAAGCGGCGATAGTCCTCGACGTTCATGTTCACGTGGAAATCGACGCCGCCCATGACGAAGCCGCGGCCGCCGTCGTCGCGTTGATAAGCCCAGGAGACGACCTGGGGGCCGACGGGGGATTTGGCGGGGGTGCCGATGAGCAGGTCAGTGCGGCGCGGGTCGTTGTCGGGAAGAAAGAAGCGGCAGAAAACCTCGTCGCGATACGTCCAAGGCTGGACGCCGCGCAGGATCGGATGATCGGGCGCGCGCGGTTGCATCGACCAATCGTCGACAGGATTGCGCGACGCCATCTGCACCCAGAGACCGCCGAGCCAGTTGAGGTAGTAGCCGCGCGCGATCCAGTGTTCGACCCAGTTGGCGTAGTGGAAGACGACGATGCCGATACGGCGCTCGCGGATGAGGGCGTCGAGGGATTTCAGGAAGGCGGTCGTCTCTCCATCGTAAACGTGGTTGGGATTCGCGGGCTCGGGAGGGAAGAGCGGATGCGTTTCCTTGGGGTGGCGGTCGGAGCTGCTTTCGATGACGATGGCGGCGACGTTGTCGTAGGCGGCAAGGTCGCGCGGCGCCTGGCCGACGATGAGTTGCGTGGTGACGCCGCGGAGATTGGCGGAAGTTTCGAGACCGTGGGCGAGGACGCGGAGATCCTTCTCGTGTTCGTGGCGGCCGGGCATGCCGTGGTCCTTGGGACCGGCGAGGAAGAGGATGGTTTTCGTCGGCGTGGGATCGTCGGCTGCGGCGGAGAGCGGGCGCGTGAAAACGGTGCAAAGCGCGAGGCCGGTGAAGAGCGCGCGAAGAAGCGACAGCGGGGGCAGGGGCATGGGCGTGGGGGCGAAGCGAACGAACGTGAAGTCGCGCGACCGGCAAACGGGCGGCGAGGTCTAACAGGGGAACGGATCGCGCCGGCAAAAGTTGCGGCACGCTTCGGTGCAAATGGGGTCGCGGGGCGTTCACCGTAAACGATGCCTCTTCTGGTTTGAGGCAGGGACGCCTCTCGGAGGCGTCCGGAAGCGAGCGAGGCGCCGGCGGTGATCGCGGACGGCTCGGAGCCGTCCCTACCAGCAAGATGGATTGTTCTATGATTTATGACGGTCCAGCTACAACAGGCCGGCTTCGCGGAAGCTGTAGTAGCCGCGCGCGGTGGGATCGGCGAGTGGGCGGCCGACGATCACGTGGTCGAGAAGGTCGATGTCGATCGCCTTGGCGGCTTCGCGGAGTTGACGGGTGAGGCGGAGATCGGCCGCGCTCGGCTCGGGGTCGCCGCTGGGGTGATTGTGCGCGCAGATGACGGCGGTGGCGGCCTCGCGGATCGCTTCGCGAAACACCTCGCGCGGATGAGCGAGCGCGGCGGTGGCGGTGCCGGAGCTGACTTCGACGCGGCGCAGCAGGCGGTTTTTGCGGTTGAGGCAGAGGACCCAGAATTTCTCAACCGAGAGACCGTGTGCATGAGGTTGCAGGTAAACGGCGACGAGATCGGCGCGGTTGAGCAGCGGCGCTTCGCTGGTTTGCTGGCCGACGACGCGGCGCGCGACTTCCATCACGGTGAGGAGTTGGAGGGCCTTCACGCGGCCGATGCCCTTCAAGCGGCGGAAATCGGTTTCCTGCCAGGCGATGAGGCCGGAGAGCGAACCGGCCTCGCCGATCAAGCGGGTGGCGAGCGTGAGGACGTCGTGGCCGCGCGTGCCACTGCGGAGCAGCATGGCGAGCAACTCGCTGTCGCTGAGGGCGCCGGCGCCGAGGCGCTGGAGGCGTTCCTGGGGGCGATCGCCGACAGCCATTTCGCGCAGGCGGTTGCTGACGGGGTAACCCGGGGTGCTGGACATGCAGTTGGTTTGCGAGCGAAACGTGCGCCTGCCAATCCTGGAGTCGGGGTTCGAATTGGACAGGTCTGCCGGGGCGACCAAGGTTCGCGGCATGAAACCACTACGCGTCGTGGTCTGGGGCGAAAACGTGCACGAGCACACGAACGAGAAGGTGCGGGCGCTCTATCCGGAAGGCATGCATGCGGCGATCGCCGCGGGGCTACGCGAACGTCTGCCGGCGGCGAGCGTGTCGACGGCGACGTTGCAGGAGCCGGATCATGGGTTGACCGAGCAGCGGCTGGCGGAGACGGACGTGCTGACCTGGTGGGGGCACAAGGCGCACGGGGACGTGGCGGACGCGATTGTCGATCGCGTGCAGAAGCGCGTGCTCGAAGGGATGGGGCTGATCGTGCTGCACTCAGGGCATTACGCGAAAATCTTCAAGCGCCTGCTGGGCACGTCGTGTTCGCTGACGTGGCGTGAAGCGAATGAGCGCGAGCGGCTGTGGGTGTGCAATCCGGGGCATCCGATCGCGCAGGGGATCGACCGGTGCTTCGAACTGCCGGCGGAGGAGATGTATGGCGAGCCGTTCGGGATTCCGCCGCCGGACGAGCAGGTGTTCATCTCGTGGTTCGAAGGCGGCGAGGTGTTTCGCAGCGGGTGCTGCTGGACGCGCGGAAACGGGAAAATTTTCTATTTCCGGCCGGGGCACGAAACGTATCCGACTTACTACGACGCGAACGTCCGGCGCGTGATCGCGAACGCGGTGGAGTGGGCGCGACCGCAGGGGCGCTGGGTGGATTCGTGCCCGAATGCGAAGGAGTCGCGGGAGCTGATTCGCGGACGCGGGTGAAGGATGAATCTCGATCCATTTTACCGCCAAGAGCGCGAAGCAGCGCAAAGAGTCGGAGAGGGCTCTTCACGTCCTTCGCGATCCTGGCGTTGGAAAGAGTGAGCGATCGGGATCGAAAGCCTGCGTGCAGGCGAAGGCGATCCGGCCGCTCACGCGGCGAGTCACGCCGGGATCGCCGGCACGCAGGCTTCCAGCTGTGGCATCGCTACGGTGCGGCTCAGAGATACTTGTCGGTCACGGCGCCTTCGGAGGCGGTGCTGACGAGCTTGGCGTATTTCGCGAGGACGCCGCGGGTCTCGCGGGGCGGGCGCGGTTTGTAGGCGGCCATGCGGCCGGCGTATTCGGTTTCCGAAATGAGCAGGCTGATGGTGTTTTTCACCGCATCGATCTCGATGAGGTCGCCGGTGCTGACGATGCCGATCGGGCCGCCGCATGCCGCTTCGGGCGTGATGTGGCCGACGTCGAAACCGTGGCTGCCGCCGGAGAAACGGCCGTCGGTGATGAGCGCGACGTCCTTGATCAGGCCGCGGCCGGCGACGGCGCTGGTGGGCGAAAGCATCTCGCGCATGCCGGGACCGCCGACGGGGCCCTCGTTGCGGATGACGACCACGTCGCCCTTCACCACGTCGCCGCGAAGGATGCCCTTGAGCGCGTCTTCCTCGCCCTCGTAAACCTTCGCGGTGCCCTTGAAGTAGAGGCCTTCCTTGCCGGTGATCTTGCCGACAGCGCCGCCGGGGGCGAGGTTGCCGTGGAGGACGCGGAGGTGGGTTTCCTTTTTGATCGGGTTGTCCCACGGGCGGATGATGTCCTGCTCGTTTGGATACGCGCCGTAGGGCTTCACGTCCTTCAGCGTCTCGGCGATGGTTTCGCCGGTGACGGTGAGGCAGTCGCCGTTCAGGAGCCCGCGGTCGAGGAGCAGCTTCATCATCGGGCGGATGCCGCCGATGCGGACGAGGTGGCTCATGTTGTATTTGCCGAAGGGCTTCAGGTCGGCGAGGAGCGGGACGCGTTCGCCGATGGTCTTGAAGTCCTCGAGGGTGAGCGGCACGCCGGCGGAGTGGGCGATGGCGAGGAGATGGAGGATGAGATTCGTCGAGCCGCCGAGCGCGAGGCAGACGATGATGGCGTTCTCGAACGCCGGGCGCGTCATGATGTCGCGGGGTTTGAGGCCGCGTTTGAGCATGGCCATGACGGCGGCGCCGGCGCGGGCGCAGTCGTCGCGCTTGGCTTCGCTGATGGCGAGTTGCGCGCTGCTGTTGGGCAGGCTCATGCCGAGGGCCTCGATGGCGCTGGCCATCGTATTCGCAGTATACATACCGCCGCAGGAGCCGGGGCCGGGGATGGCGGAGGACTCGACTTCCTTCAGGCCGGCGTCGTCGAGTTCGCCTTTGGCGTGTTTGCCGACGGCTTCGAAGACGGAGACGATATCGAGCGGTTTCTTGTGGTCGCAGTCGCCGGGCGTGAAACCGGGGAGAATGGTGCCGCCGTAGATGAAAACGGCGGGGCGGTTGAGGCGGGCGATGGCGATCATCGCGCCGGGCATGTTTTTGTCGCAGCCGCCGATCGCGACGAGGCCGTCGAAGCCTTCCGCGGCGACGGCGGTCTCGATGGAATCGGCGATGACTTCGCGGGACACGAGGCTGTAGCGCATGCCCTGCGTGCCCATGCTGATGCCGTCGGTGACGGTGATGGTGTTGAAATAGACGGGTTTGCCGCCGGCGGCGGCGATGCCCTTGCGCGCGTGCTCGCTGAGTTCGCCGAGGTGAACGTTGCAGGGCGTCATGTCGCTCGGGGAGGAAGCGACGGCGATTTGCGGTTTGCGGAAATCTTCGTCGGTGAAGCCGACGGCGCGCAGCATGGAGCGGGCGGGTGCGCGGTCGTTGCCGTCGACAACCACGGAGGAATGAGGGCGCGGGGTTTCGTTCTGAGGCGAGGAACTCATGATGGAAGGCGGGAGCAGACCAAGGGCGGCGGGGGCGGGCAAGCG
>JAEYYL010000342.1 GCA_023430825.1 Verrucomicrobiota bacterium
CTCACCTCTGCGGCGTCTCCGCAACAAGCTTGGCTCCGCCGCGCCGAAGTCTCAGCGTGCTCCCACCGCTTCACCCCGACCATGATTCGAGTGCTTCACGCCGAGGACGATCCCCAGATTGCCGACATGGTCCGCCTCCTGTTCGAACGCCACGGCGGCGAATTCACCCTCGATCACGTCGAATCCGGCCGGCTCTGCCTCGCCGCGATGGAACGCGCCGCCTACGACGTGCTGCTCGTCGACCTGATGATGCCCGACATCGACGGCCTCCAGGTCCTCGGCGAACTCACCGCGCGCCGCGACCCCACGCCCGTCGTCATGGTCAGCGCCCAGGGCCAGCACGAACTCGCCGTCCGCGCCCTGCGCGCCGGCGCCGTCGACTGCATCGACAAAAACTCCTCCGACTTCCGCCGCATCCCCGAAATCGCGCGCCGCGTCGTCGAACGCCACCGCCGCCGCCAGGCCGTCGCCGTCGCCCCGCGCGATTACCGCGTCGTCTTCGTCGAGTCCGACCCCTACGTCCGCACCGAGGTCGAGCGTTTCTTCTCCGTCAACTCCTCCCGGCTGATCGTCGAACTGATCGATCTCCCCGCGCTCGAAGGCCTGCTGCGCTCCGGCGCCGCCCTCGACGCCTTCGTGCTCGGCCCCAGCCTGCGCGAGGAACAACTGCTCGACACCCTGCGCCAGCTCCGTTCGCTCGCCGACGAGACCCCCGCCCTCGTCGTCTCCGGTATCCACTCCGGTGATACCGCGATCGCCGCCTTCCAGCTCGGCGCGCAGGACTATCTTTTCTACGAGCCGGGCTGCCTGCCCGAACTCGTCTTCTCGCTCAACCACGCCCTCAAGCGCGCGGAGATCGAGCGTTTGAATACGCGCCTCACCGCCGAACTCGCCGAGCTCAACCGCTCGCTCGCCGACCAGGTCGCCGCCCGCACCCGCGACCTCGAGGCCCAGATCGTCGTGCGCCAGGCCGCCGAGCGACGCGCCGAGGACAACGCCGCGCGCCTCCAGGCACTCTCCAACCGCCTGCTGCGCGTGCAGGAGGAAGAGCGCCACGCCATCGCCCGCGAACTCCACGACCAGGTCGGCCAGTTGCTCACCGGCCTGCGCTTCCAGCTCGAAGCCGCGGCCACCCAGCCCGCCGCACTCGTCGAGGCGCTCGATGTCACCGACGACCTGCTCCGCACCGTGCGCGAACTCACCCTCCAGCTCCGCCCGCGCATGCTCGACGATTTCGGTTTGCGCCCCGCCCTCGAGTGGCACGTCGAACGTTTCCGCACGCAAACCAGCATCGCCGTCGAACTCGATCTCGCGCTCCCCGAACACCGCCTCTCCACCGTGCTGGAAACGACCACCTACCGCATCGTGCAGGAGGCGCTCACCAACATCGCCCGCCACTCCGGCGCGTCCACCGCGGTCGTCACCGTGGCCGCCGACGACCGCCTGCTGCACGTCGAGATCTCCGACCGCGGCCGCGGCTTCGACACCGCCGCCGCCCTCGCCAAACACAACTCCATCGGCCTCGCCGGCCTCGCCGAACGCGTGCACCTCGCCGGCGGCACGCTCGAACTTTTCTCCCGCGCCGGCCAGGGCACACGCATCCACGCCGAGTTTCCGCTGGCCACCGCGCAACCCGCGCCCGCCGCCGCGGACGCCCTCTCTCCATGACGTTGCGCCCAAATCGTGGCTCGCTCCGTGAGGAGCAGGATCGACACCGTCCCGCCTGTTCCTCCGCTCACGCGCGGAGCCACCCTTCCCATCCATGATCACCGCCATCATTGCCGACGACCACGAAATCGTTCGCCGCGGCCTGCGCACGGTGCTCGAAAGCGACGGCACCTGCAAAGTCGTCGCCGAAGCCGCCGACGGCCTCGCCGCCGTGCAAATGGTCGAGAAACACAAGCCCACCGTCCTCATCCTCGACCTCAACATGCCGCGGCTCCACGGCATCGAGGTGCTGCGCCAGACGCGCGCCAACAGTCCGCACACACGCGTCATGGTGCTGTCGATGCACAACGACGAAGCCTATGTGATCGAGACGCTCCGCGGCGGCGCGATGGCCTACATCCTGAAGGGCTCCGAGTCGCAGGAAATCGCCCGCGCGCTCGCCGAAGTGCTCGCCGGGCGCCGGTTCCTCAGCGCACCGCTGTCCGAATGGGCGATCAACGCGCTCGTGGCGAAACCCGCCGACAGCGGCGATCCGCTTCAGGCGGTGACGCCCCGCGAACGCATGGTGCTGCAACTCGCCGCGGAAGGCGCGAGCAACAGCGAGATCGCGGAAAAACTCTTCATCAGCCCGCGCACCGCGGAGACGCACCGCACGAACCTCCTGCGCAAGCTTGGCCTCCAGACGCAGACGGACCTCGTCCGCTTCGCCATCCGCAAAGGCCTGATCTCGCCGTAGCGATGGCCCGAACGGAAAAGCTGAAAACTGAAACGCTGAAAGCTGAAATTGGATGCGTCGGAGCAGTCGCAGCTTCGCCGTCCTTTGCGTTCTTTGCGGCAAACCCGGATCGGAGTCAGTCCTCCGCGCGCTCCGCGGCCTCCGCGTTTCCATTCCGAGATCCGCGCCCATCCGGTTCGATCTGTGACTGAAAACCCCCGATCCAATCCTTTCAACGCGAAGATCGCAAAGAGCGCAGACAGCCCGATCCAACTCTTTGCGGCCCTTTGCGGTAAAAAGAGGGTTCGGCTGCCTCTCAGCTCTCAGCGTTTCAGCATTTCAGCATTTCATTCAGTGGCTCTGCGCGTGAGCGCAGGGAGGATCGCCCCGGCGCGGCGAGGGCGCCGCGGCTCCAGGGCCGTCTCTCTGCGTTCTCCGCGCTCTCTGCCCTAAACCGGATCGGGATCGATGCTCTCACGCGCAGCGCTGCATCTACGCGGTCCGAACTCCGAACGTCGAACTCCGCGCGCAAAGCGCGCTTCAATACGCCGACTTCGGCGGGAAAAACACCTGCCAGGTCGTCTTCAACGTGATCTGGACGTCGAGCCAGATCGACCAGTTGGCGATATAGTCGATATCGTTGCTGATCCGCTTCTGCAGCAGCTGCGGGTCCGAAATCTCGCCGCGATAACCACGCGTCTGCGCCAGCCCCGTG
>JAEYYL010000382.1 GCA_023430825.1 Verrucomicrobiota bacterium
TCGCCTTGTCGCCGACTGAAAACTGGCTCGGGCCCTGGGAAACCAGCGCCGACCCGGCGTATTGTCACGACGCCGAGGGCCGGTTTCTCGCCGTCAACACCTCCTTCGCCCGCAAATTCGGCAAACCCGCCGCCGCCCTCACCGGCACGCTGGTCGCCGAGTTCCTGCATCCCGACGATGTTGCCGCGATGAACGCCACCACCGCCGAACTCGCGCAGCCGCCGCATCGCGCCGTGTGCGAACAACGCTGGATGACGCCCCAGGGCGTGCGCTGGTTCTCGTGGGAAAAGGTTGCCCACCTCGACGCCGCCGGCGCGATCGTCGCCATCCGCGCCGTCGGCCGCGACATCACCCGCCAACGTCTCGCCGAGGAACAATTTTACCGCCTCTCCCGCGCCATCGAACAATCGCCCGTCGCCATCGTCATCACCGACCTCGACGGCCGCCCGCAATACGTGAACCCCAAGTTCACCGAGGTCAGCGGCCGCACGCTCGAGGACATCCTCGACCACAATATCGAGGTGCTCCGCGACGGCCATCCCGACGAAGCCTCTTACCGCAAGTTCTGGGAAACCGTCCGCGCCGGCGGCGAATGGCGCGGCGAGCTCTCCACCCGCCGCCCCGACGGCTCCACGGTGTGGGAATCGGTCAAGGTGTCCTGCATGCGCAACCCCGCGGGCGAGATCAACAACCTGCTCTGCCTCCGCGAAGACATCACCAGCCGCAAAACCCTCGAGAGCGAGCTCCGCCAGGCGCACAAGATGGAAAGCCTCGGCACGCTCGCCGGCGGCATCGCGCACGACTTCAACAACCTCCTCGCCATCATCCACGGCTACTCCGAGTTCTGCCTGCAAGGCGGCGCCGACTCCGCGATCCTCCAGAAAAGTCTCCAGGAAATCCACCGCGCCGCGCAGCGCGCCAGCGGGCTCGTGAAACAAATCCTCACGTTCAGCCGCAAAGCCGAAATCCGCTATGCGCCCGTCGATTTGAACCAGCTCGTGCGCGATCTCATCGCGCTGATGGCCGAGACGTTTCCCCGCACGGTCACGTTCCAGCTCAACCTCGCCGACAAGCTTCCGCCGCTCCTCGCCGACCAGACGCAGCTTCAGCAGATCGTGCTCAACCTCTGCGTGAACGCCCGCGACGCCATGCCGCAGGGCGGCTCGATCACGGTCACGACCGGCGTGAAACTCGGCGCCGAACTCCAGTCGCGCCACCACGGCGCCGAACCCGCGCGCCGCTACGCCAGCCTCGACGTGTCCGACACCGGCACCGGCATGACACCCGAAGTGCGCAGCCGCATCTTCGAACCGTTTTTCACCACCAAGGCCGCCAACCAGGGCACCGGCCTCGGCCTCGCCGTGGTTTACGGCATCGCGACGAGCCACCAAGGCTTCATCGACGTCGACAGCACGATGGGCACCGGCAGCACCTTCCACGTGCACCTCCCGCTCGCCGTCGAAACCGCGGCGACCGCGCCCGCCGCGAGCAACTCCGAATTTCCCTCCGGCACCGAATCGATCCTCGTCGTCGACGACGAAGGCTCGCTGCGCACGCTCCTCGCCGCGGCCTTCACGCGCAAAGGCTACCAGGTCAGCACCGCCGCCACCGGCCTCGAAGCGATCGAAATCATCGGCGACCTCGCGCGTCCGCTCGACGCCGTGCTCCTCGACTTGAACATGCCCGGCACCAACGGCGTGCAAGTGCTCAAGGTCATCCGCGCTTGCCGGCCGAATCTCACCGTGCTGGTCATCAGCGGCCACATCACGCCGGAAGTGCGGGCGGAATTTCAGCAGCTCAACCAGCGCGACTTCGTGCAAAAGCCTTACCGCCTCGACGAAATCGGCCGCCGCCTCCGCTCCCTGCTGGAAAAAGCCCCCGCGCACCCGTAACGCCGCGAAGACGCGCGAGCCCTCAGGCCGTCGTGTTAGCTTTCAGCGTTTCAGCTTTTCAGCAGTGGCTCTGCGCGTGAGCGCAGGGAGATTTGTTTCGTGCGCTGCCACGAGCCGAACCTTACCCGCCACCGATGACACCGATGAACACAATGAGGAAGGTATCGGAGTGCCCACCGTCCCCCTGCGCTCCTTTGCGATCTATGCGGTAAACCCGGATTGAAGTCGGTCACCTCCGCGTGCTCCGCGGCCTCTGTGTTTATATTCCGCAATCCGTGTGCATCGGTGTCCATCCGTGGTTAAGAACTCGGCCTCCGATCCCGATCCTTTCACCGCGACGCGAAGACGAGCGAGCTCTTGAGTTTCCGTCTCAGCCTTTCAGCCGTGGCTCTGCGCGTGAGCGCAGGGAGGATCACCCCCGGGGGCGGGGAGGGCGCCGCGGCTCCACCCGCCACAGCTCCCAACTCCAGCCCTCAGCTCCGACGGCCCCGCCCCGCCAATCCCTGACATCTCGCGCAAATCCGTTTCAGATTTGACCGCGGCGAGCCGATATACCCGTTGGGCGAATACAGGACGATCCACCACCATGGACTGTCGTATTATCAATGAATCAACGCGAACCAACATCCGCACCGGTCGGTGCGGGCCAGGCATTGCCTTGCCTGGCACTGTTGCTCCTCTCCCTCCTGGTGGTCGCCCGTGCCTGGTCGCGGCCGATCTTCTTCCAGGCGTCTGCGACCGCGCAGCACAAACCCTATCTCGTTGCGCTGGGTTCCCCACCCCTTCGCTTCCAGGAGCCAGCACCTCCTCCCGATCTCACTGCCCGGCTCGCCGCCGGCGCTCCTCCGCAACCTGCCGCCGGTCCCGCTTCCAACGACCCGGCGCCATCGACCGATCCGGTCGCTCCGGTTGCGCCTTCCAACTCCTCCATTTCACCTTCGGCTCCGCCGACCGCCAGCTCGCTCGCGATCGACAGCGCCTCCCTCGTCGAAATCGAAACCACCACCGACGGAGCTCCGACGCCCGCTCGCACGCCGCTGCCCATCCTTCCGGATGAACTGCGCCCGCAAGCCCGCCCGGAAGACTTCCTCCCCTTCTTCCAAATTCCCGTGTCGCGCCCTGGCGACCTCAACGTGATCGTCCCCGTGCCCCGCGCACCCGCCGATCCCGCTGCCCTCCCGCCTAGCTCCGCCACCTACACTCAGACTCCCTGATGACCGCCCGTTTCACGTCGACCCACGCGTCGCCCTCCGCGCGCGTGGGTATGCTTTCCCGCCTGCTCTCCGTCTCGCTGCTCGCCTTGCCGGCCGCCGCGCTCGGCCTGCGCGCGGCCGAAACCGCCGCCGTCGAATCCGGCACCGCCTCTCCTTCGCACGTCCTCTCGGAAACGCCCGCTCCCACCGCAGCGCACGTTCCCGCTCCGGCGTCCGCTCTCCCCGCGCCGATCGTCTCCGCCGGCCACCTCGAAACGCCTTTTCAATCCACCGAATCGCCCGACGCATCCGCCGGCGATCGCACCGACGCTCCCGCCGCGCCCGTCGTCGCCCCGTCCGAACTGCCGACGCCCGCCGAAGTCCTCGTCGCCGCGCTCTCCGCCAAGGAAGCCCAGGGCCTCGTCAACCTCGGCGGAAACCTCACCGAGCGCGGCGATTTTCCCGCCGCCGAAATCGCCTACCGTCAGGTGCTCAACGGCGACGCCCCCCTCGACCAGACCAAATCCGCCCTCCTCGGCCTCGCTCGCATGCACCGCAAACAGGGCGTGCTCACGAAAGCCGCCGCCATTTACGAGCGCTACCTCAAGGACTATCCCTCCGACGACCGCGTGCCCGATGCGCTGCTCGATCTCGGCCGCACCCTGCGCGACATGGGTGCGCCCCGCCTCGCGATCGGCCGCTTCTACAACGTCATCAACTCGACCCTGAAGCTGCCGACCGACAGCGGATTCGAGCACTACCAACTGCTCGCCAAAACCGCGCAGTTCGAAGTCGCCGAGACCCATTTCCAATCCGGCGATTTCGCCGAGGCCAACAAGTTCTTCTCCCGCCTGCGCATGCTCGACCTCGCGCCGACCGATCGCGCCCGCGCGCATTTCAAGGCCGCCTACTCGCTCCAGCTCGCCGAGGATCTCGATGGCGCCGTCACCAGCCTGCGCGGATTTCTCGATCAATGGCCGCACGACGAAAACGTGCCCGAAGCACGCTTCCTCCTCGCCACCACCCTCCGCCGGCTCAACCGCCCGGAGGAAGCCCTCGCCGCCACCCTCGACCTGCTCCGCGCCGAGCAAACCCGCTCCAACGCCGACACCAAACGCTGGCGCTATTGGCAACGCCGCACCGGCAACCAGCTCGCCAACGATTTCTTCCAGGCCGGCGACATCACCAACGCCCTCGCTGTTTACCACGGCCTCGCCGTCCTCGCCGACGAACCGAGCTGGCGGGTCCCCGTCACCTACCAGGTCGCCCTCTGCTACGAACGCCTCGGCGACGTCCAGCGCGCCTCGACCACGTATCGCGCGATCATCGCCGAGGCCGGCCCCACGCCCGCGCCCGAGATTGCCGACATCGTCCGCATGGCCGGCTCCCGACTCGCTCATGTGGCCTGGCGCGATGCGACCGACCGCCAGGTTGCCTCGCTTTTCGACACGACCACGGGCCAGATTCCCTCCACCCCTCCTCCCTCTGCCGCCAATGACTCCGACCGCAGCCCTGCAACAACACCAGCAACTCTGTGACGAGTTGCACCAGTGCGCCCTCGAGGAAAACCGTTTCCTCCGCCAGCACCAGCGCCCGCTCTCGCCCGAACTCGTCGACCGCAAGCGCGAATTGCTGAGCCGCCTCGACGCCTCGCTCGCCGCCCTGCGCGCCGTGCCGGCTGGACACGCGAAAGAGCCGCAGAGCCGCGATCTGCTCGAGCAGACCCGCGCCCGCATCCTCCAGATTCTCCAGCTCGACAAGGAAAACGAACAGCTCCTGCTCCGCTTCAGCCTCGCCGGCCCGAAGCCCTCCGGCCCCGCGACGAGCCCCTCGAGCGCCCTGCTCCAAAAAATCTACGCCCGCATCGCGTAGGACGCGCCGACAGAAAAAGCTGAGAGCTGCGAGCTGGAAGCTGAGAACTGAGCGGTTACTCCCTTCCAGCCGCTCGTGCGCTGGAAGGCCGAACTCCCGTGAGGCCTGCGTTTCGACCTCCGGCCACCGTCGGCGATTGTCGACGGTCGACCGTCCGACCTCCGAATGGCCGCGCGGAGCTTGGCCCTCCCACCGGCCTCAGGTTTCAGCTTTTCAGCCGTGGCTCTGCACGTGAGCGCAGGGAGGATCGCGTCCCTGCACGGCGAGGGCGCGACAGCTCCACCATCCGCCTCTCAACTCTCGGCTTTTGAATTCCCGTGGCTCGCTCCGTGAGGAGCGGGACCAACGTCGATCCTTTCAACGCGAAGATGAGCGAGCCCGTGTCAGCGCTCAGCGTTCCAGCATTTCAGCTTTTCCGCCTCACCTCCGCCTTCAGCGCCTCGCGCCGAACGGCATCGGAAAACGCGACCCGCGACGCGGCGCCGCCTGACCCAGCTCCAGCAGCGAGCTCACCTCTTCCAGGCGTTGCTCCACCTCGATCACCAGCCCCGGCAAATCACCCGGACGCAACGGCACCATCGACAGCGCCGACTCCACCGGCAACGGCGGATTCGTCGTGCCGCCGCCCCCACACACCGCGCTGCGCACCCATTTCGCGCAGTGCAACAGACACGCCATCCGCACATGCCCGGCGCTCGCGCGCGGCGCATACTGCCAGCGCACCGGTTCGCACATCGAATGAGGAAATTCCCAATGCTGCAGCAGCGCCGCCCCCGTGTCCGCTTGCGTGAAACCCAGCGCCGCACGCTCGCTCTCCACCGCTTCGCGCGGCAGCCCCGCACTCTTCAACCGCAGCCCCGGCTTGTTCCGCAACGCCCAGTCGTCGATCGCCACCATCCCGAGGCTGTGCAACAGCCCGACCGTGTAAGCCACATCGCGATCCTGACCCGTCCGCGTCGCGATCGTCTCCGCCGCCAGCGCACACGACACCGACAGCTTCCACAAATCGTCCGCCTCCACCCCATACACCTCGAGCGGCCGCACCAGCACCTGCGACGCCACGGCGTAGGATACGAGTTCGTAAACCTGATCGTAACCGACGCGGTTCACCGCCTCGTCGACCGTGAAGCACCGCACACCTTTGCTGTAATACGCGCTGTTGCCCACTTGCAGCACGCGCGCCGCGATCCCCGGATCGAGCCGGATCAACGACACGATTTCGCTCATCGACGAGTTCGCATCGCTCAACAATCGCTTCAGCCGCGGCAACACCTTCGGCGCCGACGGCAGATGCTTCAGATCGCGCACGATGTCATCGGGCGAGAAAGCACCTACGGAAGAGTTAGCCGGGTCCGCGATCATGAGGAACGTCCCCTAATCGACCGGTTTCGGACCGACTTTCGCAGAAATTTTAAACGCGATCCCACTGAGAAGGCGGAGCCCCCGGCCGTCGCCTTCCCTGGCTGCCCGGCTCGGAGACTCCGCCTAACTCATGTCAGACTGCTTCAACACACCACTAACTAAAATCAAAGGCCCATGCTCGCGATCTTGCTGCCGCTGCGAATCTGCTCGTTCAGAGCGATCCGGGCCGCGACCGCCTTCGGCAACGACCCGGTCTTCGAAGCATAGGCCTGCGTAATAACCCCAACCAAATTGTCCGCCGTCACCAACTCGACGTCGCGCCCGGGGTTGTTCAACCCCGCGGCCACCCAGCCGTAATCCGTCGGCCGCACCAGCATGTGCGCGACCGTCAACCCGCCCCGGGTGCGATAGACCACCGGCTGGCCGGACCGCAGGTTCTCGTAGCCGCCCGCGCGCACCACGACCGCTGTCCCGCTCACATACATCGGCTCCATCGAAAACCCCTCGCCCTGCGCCGCGAAACACCCGCGTTGCGCCTTCGCCGCCCGCTCCGCCGCCGCCAGCTCCGTCCCGCGCGCGACGATCTGCGGCAGCGGCGCATTCTCGGCAAACAGCATCAGATCGCTCGGCTCCGAGATCGTCGTGTTGCACCCGCTCACCATCAAACCCGCCACGGCCACCGCCAGCGCCAGCACCCCGCGCAGAGCGGAAAAAGGGCGCCCGACCGGCCTCGGAAATGCAGCGGTGCGATGCATGTCCGCAGCGTAGTGCAGCCGACGAATTCCATATATCCGTGCCCACCCGTATTCGGACGTTGCGCTTTCCGCTGAGGGTTTTCCGCAATCCCCTCAGGTATTCTTACCCAAGTTTTCCACCCCGTAGCTCGCTCCGTGAGGAGCGGGACCCACGTCGATCCCATCCACGCGAAGATCGCAAAGGACGCGAAGCGAGCGAGCCCTCAGGCTGCCGTGTCAGCGTTTCAGCGTGTCAGCTTCTCAGCCGTGGCTCTGCGCGTGAGCGCAGGGAGGATCGCCCCCGGCGCCGCGAGAGCGCCGCAGCTCCACCCGCCCACCTCTCAGCTCTCAACCCTCGATTCCCAGCCTTCAGCATTTCAGTAGCTCGCTCCGTGAGGAGCGGGACCCACGTCGATCCTATCCACGCGAAGATCGCAAAGGACGCGAAGCGCGCGAGCCTCAGGCTGCCGTGTCAGCGTTTCAGCGTGTCAGCTTCTCAGCCGTGGCTCTGCGCGTGAGCGCAGGGAGGATCGCCCCCGGACGCCACGAGAGCGCCGCAGCTCTATCCGCCCTCACCTCTGCGGCGTCTCCGCAACAAGCTTGGCTCCGCCGCGCCGAAGTCTCAGCGTGCTCCCACCGCTTCACCCCGACCATGATTCGAGTGCTTCACGCCGAGGACGATCCCCAGATTGCCGACA
>JAEYYL010000090.1 GCA_023430825.1 Verrucomicrobiota bacterium
CCGATGGAGCCGCGGCGCCCCCGCCGCGTTCCGATCCGCCTTCCGTTCTCCGTCCTCCGTCCTCCGCCGCGCCGATCTGGTGGTTCGGCGGCGGCTTCGACCTCACGCCCTATTACGGTATCGAGGAAGACGCCGTTCACTGGCATCGCACCGCGCGCGACGCCGTCGCTCCCTTCGGCGAAACGCTTCACCCTCGCTTCAAAAAGTGGTGCGACGACTACTTCTTCCTAAAACACCGCAACGAACCGCGCGGCATCGGCGGCCTGTTCTTCGACGATTTCCACGAACTCGGTTTCGAACGCTCCTTCGCGCTCCTGCGCTCCGTCGGCGACGCGTTCATCCCCGCCTATCGCCCGATCGTCGCCCGCCGCAAAGCCACGCCGTTCACCGACCGCGAGCGGCAGTTCCAACTCTACCGCCGCGGCCGCTACGTCGAGTTCAACCTCGTCTGGGACCGCGGCACACTCTTCGGCCTCCAGTCCGGCGGCCGCACCGAATCGATCCTCATGAGCCTCCCCCCGCTCGTCCGCTGGGACTACGACTGGCATCCCGAGCCCGGCAGCGCCGAAGCGCGGCTCTACGACGTCTTCCTAAAACCGCGGAGCTGGGCTGATGAATAGCCGCAAAAAAGCGCAAGAGGCGCAAAAACCTGATTTTCTTTGCGCCTTTTGCGCCTCTTTGCGGCCATCTCCTTTTCATGATGAATAGCCGCGACCGCTTCCTCGCCGCCTGCGCCTGCCAGCCTCTCGACCGCCCGCCCCTCTGGGTCATGCGCCAGGCCGGCCGCTATCTGCCCGAATACCGCGCGCTCAAAGCGAAGTCGTCCTTCCTTCACATGGTGCAAACCCCCGCGCTCGCCGCCGAGGTCACGCTCCAGCCGCTCCGTCGCTTCGCCCTCGATGCGGCGATTCTCTTCTCCGACATCCTCGTCATCCCCGAAGCGCTCGGCCAGGGCTACCATTTCCGCGACGCCGGCGGCATCGAGATGGAATTCCGCCTCGACTCCCGCGCCCAGGTCGACGCCCTCGCGCCCGCTTCCGCGATTCCCGAACGGCTCAACTACGTCGCCGAAACCCTTTCGCTCCTGAAAACCGAACTCGCCGGCCAGAAAGCCCTCCTCGGTTTCGGCGGTTCTCCCTGGACCCTGGCCACCTACATGGTCGAAGGCGGCAGCTCCGACGATTTCCAGCGCATCAAACACCTCTTCTACACCGACCGCGCCACCTTCGACGCCCTCCTCGAAAAACTCACCACCGCGCTTGTAACCTATTTTCAACTACAGATCCGCGCCGGCGCCGACGCCATCCAGATCTTCGATTCGTGGGGCGGCATCATCGCCGGCGCCGATTACGAAGCCGCCTCGCTGCAATGGATTCGCCGCATCGTCGCCGCGCTGCCGCCCGGCTTCCCCGTCATCCTCTACGCGAAAGGCACCTCGCCGCATCACGCCGCGCAAGCCGCCTCCGGCATCCGCGTCCTCAGCGTCGACTGGACCAGCGACCTCGCCGCCCTCGCGAACCAACTCCGAACCCAAAACCCCGCACCCGGAACTCAGAACTCGAAACCCGGAACCGGCAGCGCGACCGCGCTGCAAGGCAATCTCGATCCCGTCCTGCTCAACACCACGCCCGACATCGTCCGCCGCGAATCCGCCCGCCTCCTCGCCTCGATGCGCACGATCCCCGGCCACATCTTCAATCTCGGCCACGGCATCACCCCCCAGGCGAAAATCGAATGCATGGAAGCGCTCGTCGACACCGTGACGACGTGGAAAAATTGAAACGCCGCTCGCGCCGCGACTTTCTCTTTCCGCGTCCGTCTCGCCCGCTGTGTCGAAAAACCCGCCGCGCTCCATCGCCGTTCTCGGCGCCGGCCTCACCGGCCTCACCGCGGCCCACCGCCTCGCGCAACTCGGCCACGGCGTCCGCGTCTTCGAGCAATCTTCCCGCACGGGCGGCGCCATCCGCACCGAGCGCGCCGACGGCTGGCTGATCGAGTGCGGTCCCAATTCACTGCTCTCCGGCGAACCAGCCGTCGATTCGCTCGTCGCCGAACTCGGCCTCGCCGACCGCCGCGTTCCCGCCAACGCGTCCTCAAAAAACCGATACATCGTCCGCCGCGGCCGCCTCATCCCCGCGCCCCTCTCCCCGTCCGCCCTCCTGCGCTCGCCGCTGTTTTCGCCGTTCACCAAACTCGCGCTCCTCGCGGAACTCCGTCATCGCCCGCGCATCCGCACGAGCGATCTGAGCCTCGCGGATTTCGCGCGCGCGCACTTCGGCCGCGCGTTCGTCGACTACGCCCTCGATCCTTTCGTCACCGGCGTTTACGCGGGCAACCCGCAGAAGCTTTCCGCCCGCCATGCGTTTCCCCGGCTCTGGGACCTCGAACGCACCCACGGCTCCCTCCTCCGCGGCCAGGCCGCGCTCGCTCGCGACCGGCGCGCCCGCGGCGAATCTCCGCCGGAACCGCTTTCTTTCCACGACGGCCTGCAAACGCTTCCCGACACGCTCGCGAGCCGTCTCCCTGCCGGCGCCATCACGTTCAACGTCGCGCTCGACGCGATCATCCCCGGTGAAAAATGGAGCGTCGTCTGGCACGACGCAGGTGCGACGCACACGCAATCCTTCGACGCGCTGATCGTCGCGCTCCCCGCGCACGCGCTCGCGCAACTCCGCATCGGCGCGCTCGGCGAGCGCCCCCTCGCCGCCCTCGCCGCGATGGAACACCCGCCCGTCACGTCCGTCTTTCTCGGCTACCGCCGCGAACAAATCGCCCACGCGCTCGACGGTTTCGGCGCGCTCGTGCCCGCCGCCGAAAAACGATCGCTCCTCGGCGTCCTGTTTTCCTCATCGCTGTTTCCGCACCGCGCGCCCGACGGCCATGTCGCGCTCACCGCGCTCCTCGGCGGCACCCGCCAGCCTGAACTCGCCACGCTGCCGCTCGACCCGTTGCTCGCCCTCGTCCGCCGCGATCTCTCCGATCT
Source organism: Verrucomicrobiota bacterium (assembly GCA_023430825.1). GTDB lineage: Bacteria > Verrucomicrobiota > Verrucomicrobiia > Opitutales > Opitutaceae > Opitutus. Next base: position 2,984 of record JAEYYL010000090.1, read on the forward strand.
CCTCGGCGTTTCCGGCGAACCGGTTTTCGTCCAGCCTACGCGCTGGCCGCGCGCGATTCCGCAATACAACCTCGGCCACGACCAGTTCCTCGCCGCGATGACCGCCACCGAACGCACCCACGCGCGCCTCTTCATCGGCGGCCAGGCTCGCGATGGCATCTCGCTCTCCGCTTGCATCGCCGCCGGCGAAAAACTCGCCGCCTGCGCCGCCGCCTGACGCTCCTCCGGAATTGTCGGGCGGGGTCTCCGGCCCCCGCCGTTCCGATCATCACGATCGCCCCGCAATCACGCTCCCGCCGCTCCGCCCATTCCCCGGTCCAACTGCCCTTGACTCACCTCCCACGCGGCCTAGCCTCGCGCACTTTTCTTTGGCATGGCCCACGACTTGAAAGACACGCTACAGCTCCCAAAAACCGACTTCCCCATGCGCGCGGGGCTCGCCCAACGCGAACCCGGACGCGTCGCTCACTGGGCGAAGATCGGTCTCTACGACGCCATCCAGCAAAAGAATCGCTCCTCCGGCAAAACCTTCGTCCTCCACGACGGCCCGCCTTTCACCAACGGCGACGTCCACATCGGCACCGCGCTGAACAAAACGCTCAAGGACGTCATCCTGCGCTACAAGTCCATGCGCGGCTTCCGCACGCCCTACGTCCCCGGTTGGGACTGCCACGGCCTGCCGATCGAACAAAAAGTCTCGCGCGAGATCCGCGACCAGAACCTCACCGTCACCACCGCCGAACTCCGCGCGCGCTGCGACGCGTTCGCCGAATCCTGGATCGCGAAACAAACCGCCCAGTTCAAACGCCTCGGCGTCCTCGCGGATTGGAAAAATGAATACAAGACGAAGGCTCCCGGCTACGAAGCCGACATCCTTCGCGTCTTCGCCGCCTTCGTCGAACAGGGCCTGATCTACCGCAGCAAGAAACCCGTTTACTGGTCGATCCCCTTCGAAACCGCGCTCGCCGAAGCCGAGATCGAATACAAGGACCACGTCAGTCCGTCGATCTGGGTGAAATTCGCCGTCCCCGCCGACGAGGCCGCGAAGTTCAACCTTCCCGCCGACAAGCCGCTCTTCGTCGTCATCTGGACGACGACGCCCTGGACGATCCCCGCCAATCTCGCGATCGCCGTGCATCCGGAAGTCGAATACGCCGTCGCCGATCTCGGGGCCGAGCGGATCATCGTCGCCCAGGCCCTCCTTCCGCAGGTCGCCGCCGCCGCGAAACTCGCCGCCGCGCCCACCATCGTCCAGACGCTCCCCGGCCAGGCGCTCGAAAAACTCGCGCCCCGCCACCCGTTCATCGATCGCGCCTCCCCCGTCGTCCTCGCCGACTACGTCACCACCGACAGCGGCACCGGCTGCGTGCACACCGCGCCCGGTCACGGCTCCGAGGATTATCTCACCGGCCTCAAATACGGCCTCGAAATCTACTGCCCCGTCGGCGACGACGGTAAATACCTCGACGACGGCAAAGTCCCCGCCGATCTCGTCGGATTGACCACGCTCGAATCCGTCGAGGATCTCGCCGCCAAGAAAACCTCGCCCGCCAACATCGCCGTCCTGAAGAAACTCGACGCCGCCGGCGCGCTCCTCGCGAAGCAGCGTTTCACCCACAGCTACCCGCATTGCTGGCGTTCGAAGACGCCGATCATCTTCCGCGCCGTCGACCAGTGGTTCGTCTCGCTCGACCGCGCCAAGAGCGGCGAGTCCGCCCCTGACCAACTCTCAGCCCCCAACGGTCAACTCTCGACTTCCTCGCCCCGCGCCAAGGCCCTCGAATCGATCAAGTCCGTGCAGTTCATCCCCGGCTGGGGCGAGGCCCGCATCCGCGGCGCACTCGAATCGCGTCCCGACTGGTGCATCAGCCGCCAGCGCGCCTGGGGCGTGCCGATCCCCGCTTTCTACGACGCGAAGAAAAACGCCTACCTCGACGCCGGCGTCGCACGCGCCGTCGCCGACAAGATCGCCACCCGTGGCACCAACTTCTGGTATGACGCCACGCCCGCGGAAATCCTCGACGGCGTCGCACTCCCCGCGAACTGGCCTGCGCCCGCCGATCTCACCTGCGGCCGCGATACCCTCGACGTCTGGATCGATTCCGGTTCCTCGCACGCCGCCGTGCTGAAGAACGAACAGGGCCACACCGCCTGGCCTGCCGATCTCTACCTCGAAGGCAGCGACCAGCACCGCGGCTGGTTTCAGTCGTCACTCTGGACCAGCATCATCGCCTTCGACCGCGCGCCGTATCGCGCGTTGCTCACGCACGGCTTCATCGTCGACCAGGAACGCAACAAGATCTCCAAGAGTTCCACCTACGAGAAACCGCAAACGAGCGACGCCTACATCGCCGACTACGGCGCCGACGTCATCCGCCTCTGGATCGCCTCGCAGGATTTTCGCAACGACATCCCGATCTCGAAGGAGATCCTCTCGCACGTCGGCGAAACCTACCGGCTCGTCCGCAACACGTTTCGCTACCAGCTCTCCAACCTCTTCGACTTCGACCCCGCCCGCGACGCCGTGCCCGTCGCGCAGCTCGACACGCTCGACCGTTGGGCGCTGCACCAGACCGCCGCGCTCATCGAGCAGTGCACCGTCGCCTACGAGGCCTACGAGTTCCACCGCGTTTACCAGCTCTGCAACCAGTTCTGCTCCGTCACGCTCTCCGCGACGTATCACGACATCCTGAAGGACCGGCTCTACACGCTCGGCACCCACGCTCCGCTCCGCCGCTCCTCGCAGACCGCGATCCACCACATCTTCCACGCTCTGGTGAAACTCCTCGCGCCGATCCTCACGTTCACGAGCGACGAGGCCTTCTCCTACGCGACCGCGAAAACCGAATACGCCGACGACTCCATCCATCTGCAGGAATGGCCCGTCGCGCCCGCCGCGTGGACCGATCCCGCGCTCGAAATCGAGGTCGCGGCGCTGCTGAAAGTTCGCACGCAGGTGAACGAAGCCATCGAACCGCAGCGCGCCGCGGGCAAACTCGGCAAGTCGCTCGACGCCGCCGTCACGCTTTCCGGCGCACCCGACGACGCGACATTCCGCACGCTGGAAAAGCACCGCGATTTTCTTCCCGAACTCTTCATCGTTTCCCATGTCACTCTCGCCCCTGCCATGGGAGGTGCACTCACCGCGAGCATCCGTCCGTGTGCCGAGCAAGGCGACCTGCGCTGCCCCCGCTGCTGGCGATGGGTGCCCGCACTCGAACCGAGTTCGTCGCAAGGCGTATGTCCGCGTTGCGCTGAAGCTTTGAAGCCGTAGCTTTTCTCTCCGCTTCTTCCCCAATACCCCATGGCCAAGCACAACAAAAAAACCGCCAAGTCCAAAGTCGCGAAACCCGTGCTGAAAAAAAAGCCGTCTGCGCCGATCAAGGCCAAGGCGGTCAAACCAGCGCCGCCTCCGCCGAAGCCCGCAGCGAAAGCCGCCGCCAAGCCGGTCGCGAAACCCGCGAAACCCTCTCCCACCATGGAAAAACCCTCCAAGAAAAACGCGCTGCGCGACAGCATCCTCAAGCGCAAGGCCACCACCAAACCCATCGCCTTCAGCCTCGATGAGGTTCGCGCCATCGCCAAGACCGTCGCCGTTAAGCCCGCCGCCGAGGGCAAACCCGTCAAAGCCGTCAAGACTCCCGGCAAGACCGCGCTCGCTCTCGAAAAGCCGGCCAAGCCCAATCACATCAAAGCCGCTTCGCTCGCCGACATCCTCGGCTTCAATCCCAAGCGTCCCCACGTCGCCAACCCCGCCGAAGCCCGCGAGGTCCCGGAGAAGTTCAAGCGCTTCTACAAGATCCTTCTCGATCTTCGCCAGCATCTCACCGAGGGCATCGAACTGCACTCCGAAGAGACGCTCAAACGCTCCAGCAAGGACGACTCCGGTGATCTTTCCAGCTACGGCCAGCACATGGCCGACGCCGGCACCGACACCTTCGACCGCGACTTCGCGCTGAGCCTCGTCTCCAGCGAACAGGAAGCGCTCACCGAGATCGACGCCGCCATCAAACGCATCCACGACGGCTCTTACGGCGTGTGCGAAATCACCCAGAAGCCCATCGCCAAGGAACGCCTCCTCGCCGTCCCCTTCACCCGCTACTCCGCCGAAGCCCAGAAGGACCTCGAGAAAAACCGCTATCGCACCCGCACCGCGGGTGGCCTCTTTGGCGAACTCGGTGAAGAAGGCGGCAAGATCATGGACGAGGACGGCGGCGACGAATAAGGCGCTTCCGCGCCACCCGCTTGAACCCGCACCCGCAGTTCCCCGCCTCCGCTCCCGGGTCCCCCGCCCCTGCGCCGGTGCCTCCTGCGCCTGCGCGCACGCGCCTCCAACGGTTCCTCGCTTATCGACGGCTCCTGCTCGTCGCCTCCGCTGTCTTCGTGCTCGATCAGATCACGAAGCACTGGATCATCGCCCGGCTGCCGTATCCAACCTACGGCGAGCCCGGTGCGATCACGGTGATCGACGACTTTCTTTATCTCGTCCACGTCGGCAACACCGGCGCCGCCTGGAGCATGTTCTCCGGACAAAGCGTGTTTCTCGCGCTCCTCGCCGCCGCCACGCTGCTCGCCATCGTGATCTGGCGCCGCGCGCTCGGCCTGCAGGACCGCATCGCGCAACTCAGTTTTGGTCTGCTCTGCGGCGGCATTGCCGGCAACCTCGTCGACCGGCTCCTCCACGGCCACGTGGTCGATTTCATCGACGTCCATTTTGGCAGCTACGTGTATCCGACTTTCAACGTCGCCGACTCCGGCATCTGCGTCGGCGTGATCGTTTACCTCTGGCACTCGTTCCGTAACCCGGACTGACCCCTATCGTTTCAGTCGAACGCAGATCCGGAGGAGGGCCGAATACGGTCCGGTGATTAGAGGTAGGAGCCTGCTTGCAGGCGATTTCACCCCGCCCGCCACTGATCGCCTGCAAGCAGGCTCCTACCCATTGCATCGATCTGACTGGGAAGCTCCAAGCACCAACCTCCAAGCTCCAGTGAAGCTTTAATTTCCAAGCTTCGAATCCGGAGTTAGGATGTTTGATTATTGGTGTTTCATCGGAAACTTGGTCGCCTTCGGCCCCGCCGAAGGCGGGTAAACTTTGTGCGTCGAATGTGGAGCTTCGCGCCGCCGCGGCGCGCTACTCCACATTCGCGATCTGCTCACGCACGCGCTCGAGCTCGTTCTTCAACTCGATCACCGCCTTCGAAATCGTCAGGTCGTTCGCCTTGCTCCCGATCGTGTTCACCTCGCGGCCGATCTCCTGCAGGATGAACTCCGCCTTCCGCCCGATCTCGCCGTTCGATTTCACCAGCGCGTTGAACTGGTCGAAATGGCTCCGCAGCCGCGTCAGCTCCTCCGTCACATCGCAGCGGTCGGCGAAGAGCGCGATCTCCCGCAGCACGCGCTCATCGTTCAGATCGAGTTCCAAGCCCGCCTGTCTCAGCCGCCCCATCAGCAGCTCGCGATAATTCGGCGCGACCAGCGGCGCGCGCGCCGCGATCGCGTCGACGTGTGCTTTCAACCCGTTCAACCGCGCGAGGAAATCCACCAGCAGCGCCTCGCCCTCCTGCGCGCGCATCGCGGCAAACGCCCGCAACGCCTCACTCGCCGCGTCCAGCACCGCCGGCCCCGCGTCCTCCACGCCCGGCAGCTCCGCCGTGCGCCGCTGCGAATTCGCCACCGACCACAACAGCTCCGGCGTCGGCGCAAACGCCACGCCGCGCGCCGCCGCCAGCGCCGCCAGCCGGTCGATCGCGCGATTCACCTCGGCTTCGTCCCACACGATCTCGCTCGCCCCGCGCGCTCCGGTGAGTTCCACGACCACGCTCACGCGCCCGCGCGCCGCCACGCGCCGCACCTGTTCGGCCATCCCGGTCTCCAGCGCCTCCCACTCGTCCGGCAGCTTGATCGCGAGATCGAGCGTCTTCCGATTCACCGAGCTCACCTGCACGGTCAGCGTGTAACTCCCGATCGCCGCCGTCGCCCGTCCATAACCGGTCATGCTTCGCATGGCGGGAAGTAACAGGTATCAAGTATCAAGTAGCAAGATTCCGGTCAGCGCTCCCCGCCGGTGTCGTCCTTGCCGGCGATGGTTGAAAAAATCCGCTTCAACTCATCGGCCTCGACCACCAGAAGATCGCGGTCACGCGTCAACGCCTCGGCTCTTCCAACGTCGATCAATCGCAGCCAAAGCCAGGACTCCCGCGCTTCTTTCCGGCAGATCTTAATCCGATAAAAAAAGTCCTTTCGGCTCAGCCCCTCCTGCGCGTCCGGACTCAGCCATCTTGTTATTTGCCCCTTGTCACTTGTTACTTGGCGAGCATCGCCTGCACCTGATTCACATCCTTATCCCCCCGCCCCGACAGATTGATGACGAGAATCTCATCCTTCCGCATCTGCTTCGCGCGCTTCACGCCGTGCACCAGCGCGTGCGTGCTCTCGAGCGCCGGGATGATGCCTTCCAGCCGCGAGCAAAGCTGAAACGTCTCCAGCACCTCGTCGTCGCACGCATACGCGAATTCGATCCGCTTCCGCTCCCGATAAAACGCGTGCTCCGGTCCGATCGCCGCATAGTCGAGGCCCGCGCTCACCGAATGCGTCAGCTCGATCTGCCCGTCCGGATTCTGCAAAATATACGTCTTCGCGCCCTGCAAGACGCCAAGCTTCCCGCCTTCGAAACGCGCCGCGTGCTCGCCCCGCACGATCCCGCGCCCACCCGCTTCGACGCCCACCAACCGCACCGACGGCTCTTCCAGAAACTCGAAGAAAAAACCGATCGCGTTCGAACCGCCGCCCACGCACGCGATCATCTCGTCCGGCAGACGCCCTTCGCGCGCCAGAATCTGCTCCTTCGTCTCCTGCCCGATCACGCGGTGAAAATCCCGCACCATCATCGGATACGGATGCGCGCCGAGCGCCGATCCGAGGATGTAGTGCGTCTGCCGCACATTCGTCACCCAGTCGCGCATCGCCTCGTTCACCGCGTCCTTCAACGTCTTTTGTCCCGACTCCACCGCGCGCACTTCCGCGCCCATCAGCCGCATGCGAAACACGTTCAGCGCCTGCCGCTCCATGTCGACCGCGCCCATGTAAACCACGCACTCCAACCCGAACTTCGCGCACACCGCCGCCGTCGCCACGCCGTGCTGGCCCGCGCCGGTCTCCGCGATGATCCGCTTCTTTCCCATCCGCCGCGCCAGCAGCGCTTGCCCGAGCGCGTTGTTGATCTTGTGCGCGCCGGTGTGCAGCAGGTCCTCACGCTTCAGATAAATTTTCGGGCCCCCGCAATGCGCCGTCAGCCGCTCCGCGAAATACAATTCCGTCGGCCGCCCGGCGAATTCCTTCAAATGGTGGCGCAACTCCGCCAAAAACTCCGGCTCCTTCCGCGCGACTTCATACGCCGCGCCCAACTCCTCCAGCGCCGTCATCAACGTCTCCGGCACAAACACGCCGCCGTAACGGCCAAAACGTCCCGCTGCATCGGGCAACGAGAACCGGTCGATCGAGGAAGAAGAGGCGGGGGCGGTGGACATTGTTGCCAAACTGAGCCGCACCGCGCACCGGAGGCAAACCGGTTTTGAAAAAGCAAGCCGCGCCATGCGCGAAGCGCGAAGCGCTGCGAAGCTCCAAGCACCAACCTCCAAGCTCCAATGAAACTTCAAATCCCAGGCCCCAGAACCAAAAGCCTTTCACTCAGCCTTTCACTCGCTAGCGCGTTTTCACGAAAACTATGGCCATTTCTGGAGGACTGCTTGCAGGCGATTCAGCTCCTCCGGTGTGGCTCGCTGCGTGAGCAGCGGGATAGAGCCATCGCCCGCCAGCAGGCTCCTACAACCGGCAACTGCCCTAGCCACCCGCGACCGCTTCATTACAGATTGAAGCTTGTTTCCTGGAACTTCATTGGCGCTCGGTGCCTGGAGCTTGGCGCTTGAATCGCCCTTTCGGTTTCCGCCTCCCTGCCCGCCACCGTCACGCTTGGCTCACGCGATTTTTCATGAACGCCAGCACATCTTGAAATTTGCTTCGGTTCGCCTCGTCCGCCGCCACCAGGTTCTCATGCGCCTCGAGCACGAGCCGCGCATGATCGAGCTCCGTCTGAGCCTTGCACTCGATCGGCGCCTCGCCGCGGAGGCTGAGCGGAATCTCGCCGGCGTCGACCGTCAGCAAGCGGTGCAGCCCGAGATTGCGCACCAGTTCGAGATTTCGCGGACCCATCCGCGACAGCACCAGGCTCCCACCGCCCGGCCGCTTCTTCAACTCGAGCGCGATCCCCGCCAGCACCCCGAGAAAGGTGCTGTCCATGCTCGCGCACTGCTGAAAATCCAGGACGAATCGCACCTTCCCCTGCCGCAGCATCTCCGTCACAAAATCCCGCAGGCACGCGCTGTTCTGGAAGCACGCGCGCCCGGTGATGCGCACCACCACGGGATCGGAGTGGGCATCCACCATGTAAACGGGCTGGGCAGCGGTCTCAGGCATCGGCTTTTCGCAAACAATTACTAATCGGATCGGTCGCTGAAGAAATAAGCTCGTTCGTGTCCCCCGCTGCCGCAAGCCGCCACGGCGCCAATTCAGTGACGTTGTCGCGTGACCGTCACGCTGACGCCGCGGCCGCCCGCACCGATATCGATCAACTGCGGGCAACGATCTGCCGCAGGACGTAAGGCAGGATGCCCCCGTGTTGATAGTAATCGATTTCGATCGGCGTATCGATGCGACAGCGCACCGGCACGAGCGCGACCGACTGATCCGCCCGCGTGATCCGGAGCGTCAGATCCTGCTGCGGCTTCAACGCCATGCTCAATCCGACCACATCATAGACCTCCGTGCCGTCCAGCTTCAGCGTCTGCGCCGTCGTGCCTTCCTTGAACTGCAAGGGCAGCACGCCCATGCCGACGAGGTTCGAGCGGTGAATGCGCTCGAAGCTCTGCGCCACGACCACCTTCACACCGAGCAGATTCGTGCCCTTCGCCGCCCAGTCGCGCGACGAACCCGTGCCGTATTCCTGGCCCGCAATGATGATCAGCGGCGTGCTGTTGGACTGATGCTTCATCGCCGCATCGAAGATCGCCATCTTCTCGCCCGTCGGCTGGTAGATCGTGTTGCCGCCTTCCTCGCCGCCGAGCATCAGGTTCTTGATCCGCACGTTCGCGAATGTTCCGCGCGTCATCACGCGGTCGTTGCCGCGACGCGAGCCGTAGGAGTTGAAATCCTCGAACGGCACGCCGTTCTCGACCAGGAATTTCCCCGCCGGCGAACTCTTCTTGATCGCGCCGGCCGGTGAGATGTGGTCCGTCGTCACCGAGTCGCCGAAGATCCCGAGCGCCCGCGCCCCCGCGATCTCGCCGATCGTTCCCGGCTGCATGCCGAAGTTCGCGAAGAACGGCGGCTCTTGGATGTAGGTCGACTTCCCGTCGAACTGGTAAACGTTGCCCGTCGTCGACGGGATCTCGTTCCACTTCGGATTCTGCTCCGCAAAATCGTTGTAGAGCTTGCGGAAAACCTCCGGCTTCAGCGCCGCCTGAATCTGGTCGCGCACTTCCTGCAGCGTCGGCCAAACATCCTTCAGGAACACGTCACGCCCGTCGCGCCCACGCCCGATCGGCTCACTCGCCATGTCGATGTCGACCCGGCCCGCCAGGGCAAACGCCACCACCAGCGGCGGCGACATCAGGAAGTTCGACTTGATGTTCTGGTGCACGCGCGCCTCGAAATTCCGATTGCCCGAAAGCACCGACGCCGCGACGAGATCGTTCTTCACCACCGCCTCCTCGATCGCCGGATGCAGCGGGCCCGAGTTGCCGATGCAGGTCGTGCAACCATAACCGACCGTCTGGAAACCGAGCTGATCGAGATACGGTTGCAGGCCCGTCTTCGTCAGATAATCCGTCACCACGCGACTGCCTGGCGCCAGCGACGACTTCACCGTCGGCGCCACGCGCAGCCCGCGCTCGACTGCCTTCTTCGCGAGCAAACCGGCCGCCAGCATCACGGACGGATTCGAGGTGTTCGTGCAGCTCGTGATCGCTGCGATGAGCACGCTGCCGTGCCCGATCTCGCCATCGATCCGCTTTGCCTGCGTCGCCACCGGATCGGGCGTCGGACGGTTGTTCGCCATCTCGCGCTCGGTCGTCACGCTCGTGTTCTTCACGTCGCGATCCGACTGCGGCACGACGTCCTGGCTCCCGCCGCCGGGCCGCGTCCAGCCCGCGCCTTCGACGTGAAACGACTTCGTGAAATCCTCCGCCTTCTTGCCGAAACCATTCTCCGGCACCGGCCGAGAGAACGCGGACGTAAACTCGCGCTTGATCGCCGAAAGTTCGATGCGGTCCTGCGGCCGCTTCGGCCCCGCCAGGCTCGGCACGACGCTGCCCAGATCGAGTTCGAGTTCCGTGGAATACTCGATCTCGCCGCGCTGCGGGATGCCCCACAACCCCTGCGCCTTGTAATACGCCTCGTAAACCGCCACCTGCTCCTCCGTGCGACCCGTCGCGCGCAGGTATTTGCTGCACTCCGCGTCGATCGGGAAAAAGCCCATCGTTGCGCCGTATTCCGGCGCCATGTTCGCGATCGTCGCCCGATCCACCACCGGCAGCGCCGCGGCACCCGGCCCGTAGAACTCGACGAATTTGCCCACGACCTTCGCCTTGCGCAGCAGTTGCGTGATCGTCAGCGCCAGATCCGTTGCCGTCACGCCTTCGCGCAACGCCCCCGTCAGGTGCACACCGACCACGTCCGGCGTCAGGAAATAAACCGGCTGCCCGAGCATGCCCGCCTCGGCCTCGATGCCGCCGACGCCCCAGCCCACGATACCCAGGCCGTTGATCATCGTCGTATGCGAATCGGTTCCGACCAGCGTATCCGGATAAAAAATACCGTTCGCGTCACTCAGCACGCCCTTCGCCAGGTATTCGAGATTCACCTGGTGCACGATGCCGATGCCCGGCGGCACGACCTTGAACGTGTCGAACGCCTGCATGCCCCATTTCAGGAACTGGTAACGCTCGCGGTTTCGCGTGAACTCCAGCTCGAGATTCTTCGCCAGCGCCTCCGAGCTGCCGGCAAAATCCACCTGCACCGAATGGTCGACGACCAGATCCACCGGCACGAGCGGCTCGATGATCTTCGGGTTCTTGCCCATCCGCGCCACCGCCGCGCGCATCGCCGCGAGGTCGACCAGCAGCGGCACGCCCGTGAAATCCTGCAGCACGATGCGCGCGACGACGAACGGAATCTCCTCCGTCCGCGGCGCCTTCGCACTCCACGACGCCAGGTCGCGGATCGCCGACTCCTGCACGCGCTTGCCGTCGGCATTGCGCAACAGCGACTCGAGCACGAGCCGGATCGACACCGGCAGCTTCTTCACCTGAAAGCCGGCGCCCTCGAGCGCAGGCAGCGAGTAGAATTGGTGCGTCGCACCATTCGCGGTGAACGTCTGCAGCGTGTTGAACGGATTCGGAAGGCTCATGATGTGGAAATTGGAGCGGCGACGCCCTCGTCGCCAAAAAAGATGAGCCGCGACAACCGCGTCGCGGCTCCGGAAAACTCACCCGGCCAGCGCCGCTTTCACCGCGGCGAAATTCGGCAGATCCTTCGGCGTCGCCGTCTGCTCGGCGTATTTGATCACGCCGTCCTTGCCGATGACGAACGCCGCGCGCGCCGACGTGTCGCCCACCCCCGCCAGCATCGGAAACACCACGTCATAGGCCTTCGTGACCTCCCGGTTCAGATCGCTCACGATCGTCAGCGAGATCTTGTTCGCCTTGGCCCACGCTTCCTGCGCAAACGGCGAATCGACACTGATCGCGATCACCTGCGCGCCCAGCTTCTCGTAGTCGCCGAGCCCGGCGCTCTGATCGCACATCTCCTGCGTGCACACGCCGGTGAAGGCCAGGGGGAAAAACAGGAGCACCGTCTGCTGCTTCCCGAAATTGTCGCTGAGCTTGATGTCCTTCAGGCCGTCGGCCGTTTTCGTCTTGAGCGTGAAATCAGGGGCTTTGGAACCGGTGGCGAGAGGCATGAGAGGAGGGAGGTTGGAGGGTTGGCGTGGCCACTTTCGCACCGAACATCGGCGCGCGAGCGGACAAAAGGTAGAACGCCCCGCCGCATCGCGCGCAAACCGTTTTTCCGGAAAGAAGCCCGCTTTCTGCCCGCCGCCCGCCGGTCATAAGCGCACCGCCCCCACGCACATGGAGCCGCGGCGCCCCCGCCGCGTTTGCGGACCGAAACGC
>JAEYYL010000369.1 GCA_023430825.1 Verrucomicrobiota bacterium
AGGCGAGCGCGGACGAAGCTTCCTATCGCCTGCAAGCAGGCTCCTACAGTTCGCGTATGCCTGTCGGGCTCAGGGCGTGTGAGGAAAGCACGTGCCCCTATCTTTTTCGTCAGATGATGGGAGCGACAGGCGGCTGCAGGCGCGCGATCTCGGCCATGATGCGGTCGCTGGCGACCTGGTAGCGCTGCTTGCCGGCGGACGGATCGTCGTAGGCTTCGGGCGGTATTGGGCGCCCGAATACAACACTCACCGGCGTGCCGAGCCGCGGATACTTTACGCCTTTGCCGAAGGCTTCGAACGAACCGAAAATCCGCACCGGCACGACAGGCACCTGCGATTTGCAGACGATGAAGCCGACGCCGGGCTTCGGTGCCTGTAACTCGCCGTTGGGCGAACGCGTGCCTTCGGGAAAAAGGATGAGGCCCTTGTTGTCCTTCAGCGCGCGCAGCACGCGCTTGAGGGCCGAGACGTCCTGACCGCCGTCGCGATCGACCGGAATCACGCCGACGGCATCGAGCCACCAAGCGGCCACGCCCGGCTTCCAAAGGGTTTTCCGGGCGAAGAAACAAAGCTGTCGTGGGATCTGCGAGCCGATGATGGGCGGGTCGAGAAAGCTGAGGTGGTTGGCGGCGACGAGAAACGCGCCGTCGCGCGGGAGGTTTTCCTGTCCCGCGACTTCGCCGCGGAAACCGAGCGAATAAATCACCGTCGTGAGGTAGTGAAAGAAGCCGTAGATCGGCTCCATCCGGTCCTGCGGGAAGGCGCGGCTCATGGTTTTGGCGACGGCGAAGCTTTGGGCGCGGATTCCGGGAGAATGTCGGGGCGTGAAGTCCCTGCCACCGTTTCAAATTTCGCGGCGATCGCGGCGGACATTTGTTCGACGACTTGCTCGAGGGTGAGGAAGGTGCTGTCGATCACGGTGGCGCCCTGGAGGCTTTCATCGAGGCGCTGGCGGTCGAGCGTGTCGCGCTTGGCGACGTGATCCTGCAAGCCCTGTTGCTTGCGGCGGCGCGCGCGTTCCTCGGGATCGGCGAAGAGGAAAAAACGCAGGTCGGCGTCGGGGAAAATCTTCGAACCGATGTCGCGGCCTTCCATCACGAGCCCGCGAAAACCGTGGCGGCGCGCGGTGTCGGCCTGACTGCGCTGGTAATCGAGCAGGGCGGAGCGGAGTTCGGGGATCGCGGCGAAATGGGCGACGGAAGCATTGACCTCGGGCGTGCGGATTTCGGGGTCAGGGACGACGCGGCCGTCGATCTGCATCGCGGCGGAGCGGCCGGTGACGCGGGTGGAAAACGCAAGCGCGGTGAGTGCAGTTTTAACCGCGGCGAGATCGCTGGGGGCGACGCCACGGCGAAGGAGTTCGGCGGTGAGCGCGCGGTAGAAGGAGCCGGTGTCGACGTGGAGCAGGTTGAACCGCTCGCTGAGGACGCGCGACGAGGTGGATTTGCCGGAGGCGGCGCCGCCGTCGATGGCGACGATGATGAAAGGGGAGGGAGTCACTTTTTGTTTAACCACGGATGGACACGGATGAACACGGATACCGATCCGGTTGAACCACGAATGGACACGAACCGACACGAATGAAGACAGAGTTCACAAGTGGGCGGTTTTTCCGGTATTCGTGTCTATTCGTGTCCATTCGTGGTTCACTTCGATTGAGGTTGGTCGGGATGTGAATTGCTCCGGACTTCGGCGAGGACGTCGAAGAAATTGGGGAAGGTTTTTGCGCAGACGGCGGGGTTTTTGATCGAGAGCCACGGGCGGCCGTCGCCGTGGAGATCGTGACAGCCGAGGATGGCGAAGCTCATCGCGAAACGGTGGTCGCCGTAGGTTTCGATTTCGACGCCGCTCTTCAGCAGACGCGGCGTGATCGTGAGCGCGTCGGGCTCCTCGACAACGTCCTGGCCGAGCTTGCGGAGTTCGCAGGCCATGCCGGCGACGCGATCGGTTTCCTGTTTGCGCGTGTGCGCGATGCCGGTGATCCGCGTCGGGCCGTCGAGCAGTGGGGCGATCGCGGCGAGCGTGAGGAAGGTGTCGGAGATGGGTTTGAAATTGCGCTCGGCGATCGCGGTGCGCATGCCGTCGCGAGGAAAGGCAACCTCGAGACCGCTGGTCGCGGCGTGAACGTTTGCGCCCACGGAGCGGATGACATCGGCGAACTCGGTGTCGCCTTGCAGGCCTTGTTTCGCGTCTTGCGCGCCGACCAAGGTGAGCGTGCCACCGGTGACGATGGGCAGGGCGAGAAAGTAGCTGGCGGCGGAAGCGTCGGCTTCGATCGCGTAGGCCGCGCCGGGAAGAACGTAGGGCTTCGGCTGGGCGCGGACGACGAAAACGTTGGCGCCTTCCTTGCACACGAGGGGTTCGCCGCCGGCGTGGAAGGCCTGCATCATCCGCGCGGACATTTCGACATACGCCTCGCGAAAGCTGCCTGTCAGCGCGATGCGGACGTCGCCGTGCGCGAGCGGCGCGACCATCAGGAGGGCGGAGAGGAGCTGGCTGCTCTCGCTGGCGTCGAGTGCGACCGAGCCGCCGGCGAGACCGCGGGCATGAATTTCGAGCGGAAAAAAACCTTCCTCGCCGGTGCAGCGGATGTCGGCTCCCAAAGCGCGCAGCGCATCGAGCAGGGGCTTCATCGGCCGTTTGCGCATCTGAGGAATGCCGTCGATGCGATACGTGCCGGCGGGCGCCGCGGCGCAGAGCGCGGTGAGGAAACGCGCGGCGGTGCCGGCGAGTCCGACGAAAAGATCAGCCGACGTCGCGGGAAGGTTGCCGCCCTGGCCATCGATAACGATTTCGCCGCGGGCGGGGTCTGCGGTGATCGCGAAACCGAGGGCCTTCAGCGCTTCCGCCATGAGGTGCGTGTCCTCGCTGAAGAGGGCGCCGGTGAGTTTGACGGCGCGCCGATCCGACAGCGCCGCGAGGAGCAGGGCGCGGTTCGTGAGGCTCTTCGAACCGGGGAGCGCGACGGCGCTGCGCGCGGGGGCGGTGAAGGGCGGGATCGGCAGGATGTCTGGCAACGACATGAAGCGGGAGCGTCAACGAACGCGCGGGGCGCGCCAAGGTGTTTTTGTGGTGAGAGTGATGCGGCGAGCACGGTCAGGTTGACCGTGCTACGTGTGGGCGGAGACCGCGCGGGTGGGTGGCGTAAGAGGGAATCCCGCTGCTCAGGCAGCGAGCCACGGAACCTGAATCGCCTGCAAGCAGGCTCCTACATCCGGACCGTTTACGCGAGCGGGCGGAACTGGTCGCGGTAGGCTTTGCCGCGTTCGAGGCGCGCGACGACTTCGGGATAATCGCGGTTCGTGAGAGCGGCCTTGAAGTGGTGCAATTCGTCTTCGAATTGCTGCACGGCGCGCAGGACTTCGTCGCGGTTTTGCTCGAGGATCGTGCGCCAGAGCTGCGGATCGCTGCCGGCGATGCGCGTGGTGTCGCGGAGGCCGCCGCCGGCGTAGTTGCGCCACGCGGGATTTTTTTGCGCGAGAAACGCGCAGAGGCTCGAGGCGATCACCTGCGGCAGATGGCTGATGTGCGCGACGATCTCGTCGTGGGCGTCGGGGGAAACCGTGACGGGTTCGCCGCCGAGTTCGCGCCAGAAACGGACGACCGTGTCGGTGGCCGCGGCGTCGGTTTCGGCGAGCGGCGTGACGAAGCAGGTGCGGTTTTTGAAGAGTTCGGCAGTGCCGTGTTCCCAGCCGGTTTTCTCGGAGCCGGCCATGGGATGTGAGCCGACGAAGTGCGCGCGCCGGTTGGCAAGTGCGGCGTGGCCGAGCCGGCAGATTTCGCCTTTAACGCTGCCGACGTCGGTGATGATCGCGCCGGGCGTGAGATGCGGTGCGATCTGGCGGGTGAGGGGAACGATGCGATCGACGGGCGCGGCGATGAGGACGAGTTGGGCGTCGGCGACGGCGGTCTCGGGCGTGTCCGCGACGGCGTCGCACCACGGTTGTTCGCGCAACGCGAGCCGCGCTTCGGGCCGGCGCGCCCACAGCGCGATGCGCGACGCGGCGCCATGGAGGCGCGCGGCGCGGGCGACGGAGCCGCCGAGCAGGCCGGGGGCGAGGATCGCGAGGGAGAGCGACATGCGTCTTTGCAATGGGCAAAGCGCGGTGGTGTCGAGCGGGGATCGCGAAGCGTGCAATGCGGGGAGCGGAGCGGGGTGCGAAGCGGAGAGAGAGAGGCGGTCGTGGGCGCGAGGGGAATGGCGGAGGAGGCGTTGAACATCCCGCTGCTCACGCAGCGAGCCACGGGGAGTGGGAGTGTGCTCGGGGGTTCGAGCGTGCCTGCGAGCGATGTGACGCGTTGAAAATCCCGCTGCTCACGCAGCGAGCCACTTGGAATCGCCTGCGAGCAGGCTCCTACCTCCGAGGGCGCGGCGGGGGCGCCGCGGCTCCAGTGGGATCAACCGCCGGGCTCCAGTAGGATCAACCGCCGGGTTTTAGCAGCGCGGTTCCGGAAGGCGGATTAGCTGCCGAGCTTCACGAGCCGTTTGTAGGCGGCGGCGGGGAGCGGCATCACGGAGAGGCGGCTTTGGCGGAGCAGCGCGATGTCGGCGAGCGTCGTGTCGGCTTTGATCTGCGCGAGCGTGACGGGTTTCGCGAGGGGCTCGACGGCTTGCAACTCGACGGCGACCCAGCCGGGTTCGTCAGCGGTGGTGTCGGGGAAGGCGGTCTTCGTGACCTCGGCGATGCCGACGACGGCTTTCGTCGTGACGCTCTCGTAGAAGAGCACGCGATCGCCGGGGCGCATGGCGTTGAGATGAATGCGGGCCTGGTAATTTCGCACGCCGGTCCAGGCGGTGTGGCGGTCGCGGACGAGGTCGTTCCACGCGTAGGCGTCGGGCTCGGATTTCACCAACCAGTATTGGGTTGTCATGCAGGAATCGCTTTGGTGCGCTCGCACTGAAATGCACGAGGATACCGCTGAAAAGGCAAAAGCCCGCCGTCACCAGCGCATCCTGCTCGTGTGTGCGGCGATCGGCGTGTTGCTGCCGCTGGTGGCGTTTGTGGTGGTGCACGTGCGGGCCGGATCATGAGGCGGACACTGTGGGCGATCCGGGCGGTGTTTTTCGTGCTGTGCGGCGCGGGCGGGTGGCTCGTGTGTTATGCGGTGCGCGAGTGGGACGAGCATCGCGCGCTGGCGGTGACGATCGGGTTGTTGATCGGGGCGCTGGTGATCCTGGTCGACGTGCTGTTGAAAGGATTTTCGCTGCGGGGGCTGTCGGCGATTTCGTTCGGGCTGGCGATCGGGACGTTGATCGCGTGGTTCATCGGCAATTCGCCGCTGTTCGCGTGGGGTGATCCGCAGACGATCTATCTGTTTCAACTGGTGCTGTTCCTCGTGTGCACCTATCTGGCGACGGTCATCGCGTTGCGCGGGAAGGACGAGTTCAACCTGGTGATTCCGTATGTGCGGTTCGTGCCGCACGAGGTCGATGTGCCGGTGGTGGTGGTCGACACGAGCGTGTTGATCGACGGGCGGATTGCGCGGGTGTGCGAAGCGGGGTTCTTGAATGCGGCGCTGGTGATCCCGCGGTTCGTGTTGAACGAATTGCAGGCGGTGGCGGATTCGACCGATGCGCAGAAGCAGGCGCGGGGTCGGCGCGGGCTGGAGGTGTTGAACGAGCTGCGCCGGATCAAGCACCTCGACATCCGCATCCCCGAGAGCGAAGTGAGCAAGCGCGCCGACGTGGATGCGAAGCTGGTGTTTTTGGCGCAGTCGATGCGGGCGAAGCTGCTGACGACCGACTACAATCTCGCGAAGATGGCCGAGTTTCACGGGGTGGCGTGGTTGAATCTCAACCAGCTCGCGAAGTCGCTGCGGCCGGAGCTGATGCTCGGCGAAACGGTCGAGGTCGAACTCGTGAAGCCCGGCAAAGACGAGGGGCAGGCGGTCGGTTATCTCGAGGACGGCTCGATGGTGGTGGTGGCGGCGGGACGGCCGCTGATCGGGCACCGGGTGAGCGCGGAGATCGTCAGCGTGTTGCCGACGGGTGGGGGCAAGATGGTGTTCGCACGGCTGGTGAGCTCGGCGGGCTGAGCGAGGTGCGTCTTCACGTTGGAAGCCCGAGCGGATTCGGCCGTGGAGGGGGAAAAACAGCAGGCGGGGACGATGGGACGCCGAATCATCTGACCTCCGTCTTCTGTTCGCCGTTCTCTGAGTTTTCCGGTGGGGAGGGGGCTGGAGCGAGTGCGAGAGGCGTGGTTGGGGTGGCCGGGATGTCAGGTGTGGGGCGCCTCCGTAGTTTTGGAAAATTGGTGTTTACTCGCGGACGGCGATTGCCCAAAACCTGCCCTCCCCTTCATGGGCCGGTAGCTCAGTTGATAGAGCGCGTCGTTCGCAACGACGAGGTCGTCGGTTTGATCCCGATCCGGTCCACCAATTTCGCCCGACCGCAGCGGTTGAGACCGCGAATGACTGGCTCTCCTGCGCGAATGAATCGGATGGCGGATTTCGGAGGGAAGGACGCGCTTCGCAGCCTCGGCGGACGCCGTGCCCGCCCGACACGAATCGCTGCAAAGGCCCGTCGGAGCACTCTCTAATGAGAGTAACTGAATGGCATTAGTCGTGGAATCGCGTATCTTTCTCTCTCGAAGCACGTAATGAGAGCCACGCGTAACGGGTTAATGTAATACGCTAGTGTTAGCGCAGGGGCATTTTTGTGAATGTTTGTTTCGAATATGTGTTTCTTTGTTGTCTTAGCCCTCCTACCCCGAAGCCGCGACGACGATTCAAGACATGAACCCCTGGGCTTGCCCCATTATGGCAGTTTCTCGTGCGCCGGCTTTCTGAAACGAAAAGTGATAGCGAACCCTGATACCCCAATGAAACCCACCGCATTCATCACCTCGGCGCTTCGGCGCGTTTGCCCCCAAGGCTTGCTCCTTGCGGGGTTGGTCATCGGCTCGGCCGCCGGTCTGCAGGCGCAGACCATCACCAGCAATCAGACGGGCAACCACGGAGGCTACTACTACTCCTATTGGAAAGACACCGGTTCGGCCTCGATGAACCTGGGGTCCGGCGGCAACTACAGTGTGAACTGGAACCTCGGGTCCGGTAATTTCGTCGGCGGCAAGGGCTGGAGCACCGGTTCGTCGTCCCGCCGGATCGGTTACAACGCCGGCGTGTGGTCGCCGAACGGCAACGCCTACCTGTGCCTCTACGGTTGGACGACGAATCCGTTGATCGAATATTACGTCGTGGACAGCTGGGGCAGCTGGCGCCCGCCGGGCAACTCGTCCTCGGGCTCGGTGACCTCGGATGGCGGATCTTACAGCCTGCATCGCACGCAACGCGTCAACAAGCCCTCGATCATCGGCAACGCGACGTTCTGGCAGAACTGGAGCGTGCGGAATTCCAAGCGCGGGACCGGCAGCAATCAGACCATCACGTTCCAGAATCACGTGAACGCATGGAATGGTCGCGGCTGGGGCATGGGTGGTCACAACTACCAGATCATGGCGACGGAAGGCTTCCAGAGCAGCGGAAGCTCGAACCTGACCGTGTGGCAGCAGTAAGGTAAGCCGCTGTTGCGCCGCCGGGACTCGCGTGGGTCACGGCGGCGCTTGAGGCCAGCGCCCAAGCCGATGCCGGCCCGGCGCTGGCGCTTCGCTCCGGCCGCCGCGCGCGTTCGCACGATCGTCTTTTCCTCCCCCGACACCTTGAAGATCCGCATGAGAATGAGAAAACCACTCCTCCTTTGTTTCGCCGCGCTCGCGATGGCGGTCAGCGTTCGATCGCAGGAAACGTCCGCCGGCCTGGTGTGGGTCGAAGGCGGTGTCCTCGAGCGCGTCCGATCCGGGTTTCACGGGAAGAACGTGACGCTCTCGGGCTTTTACATCGGGCGTTACGAGGTCACCCAGAAAGAGTGGGTCGAAGTGATGGGGAGCAATCCGTCGACATTTCGCGGTGACGACCGCCCGGTGGAAACGGTCACCTGGTATGAGTGCGTCGAGTATTGCAACCGGCGGAGCCTGCAGGAAGGGCTCACGCCTTATTACACGATCGATCGAACCAGCGCGGACCCGATGAACGAAAACGAGGGGGACGACCTGAAGTGGACGGTGACGATCAACGCGGGAGCGAATGGCTATCGTCTGCCGACGGAAGCGGAGTGGGAATACGCGGCGAGCGGAGGGCGGCAGAGCAAGGGCTATGTTTACAGCGGTGGAAACGACGCCGACAAAGTCGCATGGTATTGGGAGAATTCCGGGGAGAATCGCCTCGCCGGCGCATGGAACTGGCCGGCGATCGAACGGAACAAGAACCAAACGAAGGCCGTGGGCGGCAAGGCGCCGAACGAGCTTGGGCTTTACGACCTGTCGGGCAATGTGCGCGAGTGGTGCTGGGATTGGTATGCCGAGGAACAGGTCGGCGGCGCGGATCCGAGGGGAGCGGAGCGCGGCGCGGCTCGTGTGTGGAAAGGCGGCGGATGGATGGGAGCCGACTTCTGCGGCGAGCCGGGTTTCCGGGCCGCGTATGAACCGAACAATGCGGGCAACGACCAGGGATTGCGTGTGTGCCGCAGCCGATGACCCGGTCTCAGTCGGACTCATCCGGCAGGCGGTGGAACCCGACGTCCCCGTCGGGCGGTTTGGAGAGCGAAAGACCATCGACCCGACGAGGACGTCGGGTGCCACCTTTAGCCCGCATAGATCACACTTCCTGGTGAACCCACTACACCCTGTGGCTTGCCCTCAAACTATCCTGTCATTGCGAGAGCGAAGCGACGAAGCAATCTATCTAGCTGGATCGCCACGCCCTCGTTCCTCGGGCTCGCGATGACAATCGGGAGTGTGATGAATGCGGGTTAGGGGCGCGACGTCCGCGTCGGGCGGCCGCTTCGACGATCGCTTTCGTGCTTAAAATCTGAATACAACCACAAGCGTCCTGATCATGTCTCCTGCGCTTCGCATCTCGATCGGCGTAAATCTCCTGTTGGCGACCGCGGTCGTCGTTCTGCTCTGGCGCGAGCGGCCGGCAGGACGGCCATCGGCGTCACCGGCGGCGTCGTTCGCCGCGCCCGCGGTCGCGGCGGAGTCGGGCGCGCGTTCCGAGCCGCTCGAGCGGAACGTCGAAACCATGACGGACGGTGCGCTTTCGCGCGCGGCCGTGATGCAACTCGAGCGCGCGGGCCTTTCGCGCGACGTCGTGGGCAGCGCGCTGCTCGAACAGTTCAACCAGCGCTGGGACCGGCGGCTGATCGAGCTGGAGAAACGGCACGCGCCGCGGCGGTTGTCGCAGCGCGACTATATCGAGTTCGGGCGGCTGCGGGACGCTGAACGGGTTCGCGAGTTGAAGGAGGCGCTCGGCGAGGAGGGCTATCGCGCCTGGGACAAGGAGCGAACGCTCCGGCAGCTGAACGGCACGGGCGCGGCGATGACGGACGAGGAGGCGGAGCAGGCGTATCGGCTGCAGAAGGAGTTCGAGGAGACGCACAAGGAGCTGGAGATGGCGATGGAGGACGGCATCGCCGATCCGGCCGACGGCAGCGCGTTGCAGGCGCGCGCGCAGGAAGCGTTGAACCGCGACTTGGGAAATCTGTTCGGCCAGCAGCGGCTCGACGAGATGCGCGGATTGAGCGATCCGAGCGCCGAAGTGAGGTGGCGCTACGGCGAGCTGAATCCCACGCCGGAACAGACGAGTGCGGTGATTACGATCGAAGACGATTATCTCGCGCGCGAAGCGGCGCTGGCCCGAAGGATAAACGAAAACCCGACCGCCGGCGCGGCCGTGGAGGTCGCGACTGAGTTGAAAGCGCTCAACGACGCGCGGGATGAGCAACTGCGTGGGACATTTGGCGCGGAGGCTTACGAGCGGATCAAGCGACAGAACGATCCCACTTACCAGACGCTGCAAAATTACGCCGACGCCTGGGCGTTGTCCGCGCCGCAGCTGGAAACCGTTTATTCGGCGCTAAGCGGTCTGCGCGACCAGACGGAACTCAGCCGCGCGGCTGGCGCGATGCGTGAAGCGGCGGGGCAGCCGGTGAATTGGCGGGAGATCAACGCGGCGATCGAGCAAACGCGCAGCCAGGCAGAGGCCGGACTGCGCAGCGTCGTCGGCGACGAAACGCTCCGGCGGCTGAAACAGAATGGGTTGCTCAGCTTCCCGTGACGATGCGGCGCCGCGCCTGCGCGCGTCGGCGCAGAGCGATGCAGGCGAGGAGACCGGTGACGGCGAAGAGGCCCAGGGTCGAAGGCAGACCGGTTGCCTTATGCGTCATCGCTGTTCGTGGAGGACGCGCGTAGGCGTAACGCTGATGCGGACGCATGTAGCAGTCGGTGGAGCCCGACGTCCCCGTCGGGCTGTTGCGCGAAGGAAAAACCATCAACGCGACGGGGCGTCGGGTTCCACCGCCGTGCGGAAAATTATGGAGCCGCGGCGCCCCCGCCGCGTTCCCGCCGACGAACGCGACGCGGGCGTCGCGGGCGTCGCGGCTCCAGCGGTGCCAACCGGACGGTGTCGCCGGCCCCACCTTCACGCTGCGTCGCTTCCGGCGAATTGCCCTAAAGCGAGGGCGCGCGGCCGGCAGCGGGGAGCGCAGCGGCCTCGACCAGCGCGGCGGTGATGTCCGCGCCGTTTTCGCGAAGCGTGCCGCGATTGGCTTTCGCGAGGAGGAGGTTGCCGTGTGAATCGGTGCCGTCGCGGAACGCGACGCGCGCGAGGCCGCTCACCTCGACAGCGTAACCGTTATCCTGATACAGATCGCCGCCGGCGATGAGCACGTCCGCGGCGGCGCCGACGCGAAGCGCCGGGGTGGCGGTGTCGAAGGCGGTGATGTCGCCCACGTAGAGCGGACCGGCGATCGCCACGCCGGGCGCGTGGATGCCGGTGACGCCGCGGTGGGCGAAGAAATGGGCGTTGGCGGCGCGAATGCCGCCGAATTTTCCGTCGCGGCTGGCGATCGCGAGCAAGGCGACATCGGCGATGCCGTCGTAGTCGGCGTCGGGCTTGAAGAGCGATTGATTTCCGGCGGTCGCTTTTCCGACGCTGAAGATCGAGACATGCGTGTCCTGCGTCGCGCCCGCGACGACGATGCTGGCGTGGCCTTTCAGGTAGGCGACGTTCTGCACATAGTTCGCCGGCAGGGCCGGGCCGGTGGCGTCGTCGAGCGACAAGGTGAGGGTGCCGGGGCCGCTGAACTCGACCTGCACGATATCGTCATCGAGATCGATGAAGGAGAGTCGCGTGATTTGGTTCTCCGCGTGATCGGCGGTGATGCTGACCGCGGTGCCCTCGAGCAGGATTTGGTCGAAGGTGTGGCCGTTGGCGGCGACAAAGGCGTTGGACAGCACTTCGTTTCCGGCTCCGACGATTTTCGCGGATGTTTCCACGCCGAGGATCGCCAGGCCGGATTCGACCGTCTGGCCGTCGCGCGTCAGCGCGAGCGCATACAGGCCGGCGTCGACGGGCTGGAGGTCGTCGATGGTCAAGGTCAGTGCCGCGGTGTCGGGGAGCGGCGCGCCGTTGCGCTGCCAGCCGTTCGGTTGCGCGGTGCTGGTCGGAACGGAGAGGGCGACCGTCGAACCTGGGGCGAGACCTTGGGGCGCCGAGACGACGGCCGCCACGGCGCGGGCGCGGAAATCGACGATGCGATTGGGCGTGGTGTGAAGTTCCACCGCAGCGTTGCCGGTCGTCACGGTCGTTTGCGGTGTTTCCATGACGTAGCCGCTCGCGGCGACGGAGAGGGTGTGAGCGGTGTTGGCGGCGAGGCCCTTGATCGCGTAGATCCCCTGGGCGTCGCTCGTCACCGTGTGCGCGGGCGTGGTGTCGACCGCGATCGTGGCGCCGACGATGGGTGCGCCGTCCTCGGTCGTGATGCGGCCGGTGATCATCTCGCCGGCGACGAGCGGATCGATGTTGTATTTGACGTCGGTGACGATCGTGAAGAATTCCGGACTGCCGTCGCCGAGGATGACGTCGACCGGCGGGAAGTTATACCACGCGGTGGAGTGTCCGCCCCAGCCGAGGTTGAGGTGATGATAGAGCGTGCCGGCGTGGTAGCCGTAGCCGTCGATCACGATGGAGTGGCCGATCCCGCCGTCGGAGAAGATGTCGACATTGGCGGGCAGGCGGGCGTCGAGGCTGGTTTGGATCGCTTTCATCACCTCGTGCAGGCCGTTCTGCGGGACGATGTTTTTGGCTTCGGCGTAATGGAAAACGTTTTTGATCTCGTCGGGGGTGGTGGAGCCGAAGGTGCCTCTGTAGGTGTAATGCACGCTGGTGCCGACGCCCGCATCGTGCATCAGTGCGCCGATCGCGATGACCTGTTCGGGGGTGATGGAGGCGTCGGGCTCGAGCGGCATGTTCGCCCAGTCGTAGGGGCCGCCGGCACCGTTGCCGCCCATCATGGGTTCCCAATAGCCGTAGCCGTCGATGCCGATGGGGTAGCCGGCGACGCCGATGGCTTTGGGCCATTCGTGAAAGCGCATGATCTGCGCCCAGGCGACGGGTGCGCAGCCGGCGGGATAGTTGTAGGCGTATCCGGGCCAGCCGGGCGGAGTGAAGAAATTATAGATGAAAAGTTCCTGGGGCGGCGATCCGGGCACCTTCGTGCTCACCTGATCCCAGCGGCTGTTGACCATGGGGGCCACGCGCACGTCGCTCACGTCGGCGATCCCGAGAGCGCGACCGTCAGGACCGGAAGGGCGCTGGCCGTCGGCGAGCAGCTGGCCCCAGCGCGTCTGGATTGCGGTGGAACGGGAGGGCGAGACCGCGGCAGTTTGGCCGCGATGGCGTAGGGCGGCGAGGCGCGTGCGGGTGTCGCGTTGCAGAAGGTCGAAGAGCGGCGTGCCCGGCTGCGCGAGGAAGTCGGCCTCGCTGGAGAACGCGAGGATGGGCTCGATCTCGTCGTCGGCGGCGATGACGACGAAACCGGCGGGTGCGAGATTCACGGCATGGAAGAGCGGTTGGCCGGAATCGGTGGAACGGGTGACGACCTCGCCGGGAGCGCCGGCGGCGTGTCCCATCGGAGCGGTGTTGCGGGCGAGCCAGCCCGCGGCGGCGCGCGCGGCAGTTTCGCGGGAGACGGGGGCGGCGGATAACGATGCGGCGAGAGCGGCGCTCAGAGCCAAACCGGCGAGGAGGCGCCCGGCAGGCCGATTGCGAGGAGGGCGAACGGTCGATCGATCGGGGGCGGCGGGCAGCTCGACGGAGCGGGGCATAGCGCGAAGATTGCGTTGGGCCCCGGCGAGCACAAGGCCGGAGCGCCCACGCGGCGTCTGCTGGCGGGGTGACGCGCGGTTCCGAGTGCGAGGGCCGAAGTAACCCAATGCGTTACTTTCTGAACGGAGCGGGTGGGCCGGTTCGCGCCCGGGAGCGGAAGGGCTGTGGTTATCGGCGGCGGGATTGAAAGTAGAACCAGCCGGCGATGAGCATGCCGATGCCGACGAAGCGCAGGCCGGGACTGCGGAGCATCGCGAGGGCGGCGGCAAAGTAGCAGATCGCGAGAAGGGCCGCGGAAAGGGAGCGGTGAAGCTGCCCGGGCTCGCGCTGGCGTGGCGGGCGATCGGTCGCGGGGTCATGTTCCCACGATTCGCTCCGGGAGGGCTGGGGGCGTCGGGCGTCGAGCCGGTCGGCGATCCAGCGGTCGTGCTCGGCGCGGCGCGCAGGGTCGCTCAACACCTCGTAGGCGGCGTTGATGTTTTTCATCAGCGTCTCGGCCTCCGCGGTGCCGCCGGTGCGGTCGGGGTGGTGCTTCCGCGCGAGCGAACGGTAGGCCGCCTGGATGACCTCGATGGGCGCGTCGCGGGAGACTTTGAGCGTGTCGTAGTGGGTCCGGAGTTTGGGCATGTCGGCGGGAGATGCGGAGCGAACGCGAAGCGGGCGGACATTACACGACGAAAGGGAGCAGGGCTACCCGCATCGATCACACGGTTTCATGAAGGGAGGTGTCCGCGCGCGCCGGGATGGTTCGTCGGAGAGGTGAAGACGACAATTCCGATGACCTCCCCGATTCCCGCTGTTGCCCTGCCGAAAGTCGTGTCGCGCGCCGAGTGGCTCGTGGCGCGCAAACAACTGCTCGCCGAGGAAAAGGCGCTCACGCGGGCCCGCGATGCGCTCGCTGCGAGGCGTCGTCGGCTGCCGATGGTGCGGATCGAGAAGCCCTACGAGTTCGCGGGACCGGAAGGGCGGGTGACGCTGGCGGAATTATTCGCCGGGCGCCGGATGCTGTATGTTCACCATTTCATGTGGAACGACGAGCGGGGGCATTGCCCGGGCTGCACGGCGGCGGCGGAGGCGGTGTTCGACAATCCGAAACTCCGCGCGGCGCTGGAGGAGCGCGACGTGCGGTTCGTCGCGATCTCCCGTGCGCCCCGGGCGAAGATCGAGGAAGCGAAGGCGGCGAAAGGCTGGACGTTTCCGTGGTATTCGTCGGAAGGCAGCGATTTCAACTACGACTTTCATGTCACGCTCGACGAGTCGCGGGTGCCGATCGAATACAATTATCGCACCAAGGCCGAGCTGATCGCGGCGGGCTTCAAGCCGGAGGAATTGCGGGGGGACTGGACGGTGAACAGCGTTTTCCTGCGCGATGGCGAGGCGGTGTATCATACTTATTCGGCGGCCGCGCGCGGGCTGGATCACTTGTTCACGCCCTTTGGTTTCCTGGATCTGACGCCGTATGGGCGCCAGGAGGACTGGGAGGATTCACCCGAGGGCTGGCCGCAGCGGCCGACGTATGGATGAGCGCGGCGCGGATGCCGCGAAGCGTCAAATTCCAAGCACCCTGCTCCAAAGAAAATGCACCGGCATTCATCCCTCGCTGCCTGGTCATCGCGAGCCCGAGGAACAAGGGCGTGACGATCCAGCTTGATGAAGGGCGTTCTCGCGAACGGCTGTGGCGGCGGGTGGCGTGAGGAATCGAAGGAAAACCCGCGATGAAAACGAAACCTGATGGGCGAAACGGGTGGTGGTCGCTGGCGGTGGGAGCACTTCTGGCGATCCTGCCGAAATGCATCGCGTGCGTCGCGACGTATCTGGCGGTGGGCGCCGGAGTGGCGGGGATCGGCCGGGAGTGGTGCGGCGAAGCGGAGTGCGGAGGCGGGGTTGGGTGGCTTTACGGAGGGATGGCGCTGACGCTCGCGGCGGCACTCGCGGCGCGGGCGCTCGGCCGGCGGCGCCGCTGCGCGCGCCGCAGTGGCGGGTAAAATCAGGGCGCGTGCGGACACGCGCCCTTGCGTTCGGTAACGGATCGGGAGCGCCGCCCGCGCTGAGGCGGCCTCATGCAGCAGGCGGTGGAGCCCGCCGTCCTCGTCGGCGGTTTTGAGAGCGAAAGATCATCAACCCGACGAGGAACGCGGGTTCCACCTTTGGGGGCGCAACGTCCCCGACGGGCAAACCGCTTCGGCTACCGGAGTCCGGTATCAGGCGAGGCGCTGGCGCAGATGGCGGCGGGCGCCGAGGACGAGCAGGCCGAGCGCGGCGAAGGCGGCGTAGGTCGAAGGTTCAGGCACGGGCGTGAACGAGAAGGTCGCCTGCAGGCCGACGCTTTCGCTCTTCAGCTCCTTGATCTCCTCGCCGGGGGGCAGATTGAAATCCGGGTCGGTGAAACTGAGTGCGAAGGTGAGCGGTTGGCCGTCGATCCACAGCACCTCGGGACCGGTATAGCCGATATAGAAGATGTCGGGGGCGAAGCCGCCGTTCGGCGTGTTTTCGATCGCGAACTGCAGGGTGGTGAGCCGGAAATCCGCCACGCCGTTCGCCGGCAGGTCGAGATAGAGGTCCATCTCGGCGAAGGTGGCCGTCGTATTGCGAATATTGATACCGTTCTTGATCTTGACGGTGCCGAGATCGAAGACGTCGCCGGCGTCGATGCCGGTGAAGGTGTCGCCGGTGAAGGTGATCTTCGTGGGGGCGAGCGAGAGGCCGGTATGGAGGTGCGAGACGACCGGGCCATTGTCGATCAGGGTGAAGATCGAGTTGGCCCAGGTGAACTCGCCGCGGGTGGAGCCCGAAAGCGCGAGCTGGGCGTGGGCGGAGGGGAGCAAGGCGGTGCAGCCGAGGACGGCGAACGGCACGAACGAAGCGAACAGGCGTTTCATGGTGATGATATCGGGGTTGGTGGACGGAGCCGGACCTGGGACGAGGCTCGGACCAACCGCGCTCCGGTCAAACCCGCGGGTGGTCGAAAAGGCCTCGCCGCAGACTGCGCAGAACCCTGAAGGGGAAATGAGGGGAACCCTTGGGAATCGCGCACGCCGACCACCGACCTACTGACATACTGACTACTGACCACTGACTACTGACTACTGACTACTGACTACTGACTACTGACTACTGACTACTGACTACAGCCCACCTTCCTCCGCTGCCTGACCTGCGCGTGAGCTTCGTGTAGAAAAAATGATTTTAACGGGAGGCATGATCGATCGATCGCCCGATCGACGGACCCGATCCATTTTAACACAGAGGTCGCAGAGAGCGCGGAGGAGGAAGCGCAGCCGCCGACACCGACCGCCGACTACCGTCCACGGACCATTGGCCATCCAGGCGGACCGCCGTTCCCATGTGGCTCGCTGCGTGAGCAGCGGGATCGCGCACCGTGTTTCGCTCGTTCGAGCCTTCCCGGAGAACGGACGTCTCGTCCGTTTATTCACGCGGCGAGAGGAACGAATCACCCCCGATCAACGAACGCCAAGCCGTTTTAGAGCCTTTCCACGAAAACCATACCCGTTTCTGGATCGGAGGTAGGAGCCTGCTTGCAGGCGATTTCGGTGTGCGAACGACGGACCCGATCCATTTTAA
>JAEYYL010000160.1 GCA_023430825.1 Verrucomicrobiota bacterium
CGCAATCAGGTCGAAGTCCTCCGCACCCACGTCACCGACACCGTTGGCGTCCTCGCCCGTCTCAACCGCGACCTCGACGCCGCCAAAGTCCGCGCCGACCAAGCCGCCGCCGAGATCGAACAACGCGACCAAAAGATCGCGCGGATGACCCACACCTTCTCCTGGCAGGCGACGAGCCCCCTCCGCGCACTCCGCCGCACCCTCCTCGATCCGCTCGCGAAAAAGCGCGCCCGCGCCGCCGCCGCACGTCCACCGTCGATCGACACCTCTCTCGCTCACGTCGTCGACGAACCCTCCGACTTGAACCAAATTCCCGCCCGCGGCCTGTTGCGCGGTTGGGTCCTCTCGCGCCGCGGCGCCGCCATCACCGCGATCCGCATCCGCGCCGGCGGCCACATCATCGACGCGACTTCCGGTCTCGCCCGCCCCGACGTCGCCGCCGGCCATCCCGACCTTCCCCACGCGCTCCGCAGTGGCTTCTCCGCCGACTACGCGCTGCCCCCCGAATCCACCGAACGGCTCGTGTTCGAAGCGCGCACCGACGACGGCGTCTGGCGTTGCTTCGCCGCCCCCCTCGCGCGCATCGCTCCTCTCGTGCCCGAACACCTGCGTCGCGATTACACGACTTGGGTTGAGCGTTTCGACACGCCCGATCCCACCGCCATCGTTTCCCTGCGCGCCCGCATCGATGCCCTCGCGCCGCTGCAACGCCCGCTCATCTCCGTGTTGATGCCGACCTACAACACGCCCGAGCCGTGGCTCGTGAAAGCGATCGAGTCGGTCCGCGCCCAACTCTATCCGCACTGGGAACTCTGTATCGCGGACGACGCCTCGACCGCCTCTCACGTGCGCGGCATCCTCGACGACTACGCCAAACGCGATGCCCGCATCAAAGTCGTCCATCGCGAGCAAAACGGACACATCTCCCACGCCTCGAATTCCGCGCTCGCCCTCGCCACCGGCGAGTTCACCGCGCTCCTCGACCACGACGACGAACTCGCCCCCGCCGCCCTCGCCGAAATCGCCTTCGCCCTCGCCGCCCAACCCGCGCTCGATTTCCTCTACACCGACGAGGACAAGATCGACGAACAGGGCCGCCGCTTCGATCCCTACTTCAAGCCCGACTGGAACCCCGATCTCCTCCTCGGCCAGAACTACACCTGCCACCTCTCCGTTTTCCGGACCGCGCGCCTCCGCGCCATCGGCGGTTTCCGCGCCGGCTACGAGGGCAGCCAGGATTGGGATCTCACCCTGCGCTTCGTCGAACAACTCGACCCCGCGCTCATCCATCACATCCCGCGCATCCTCTACCACTGGCGCGCGATCGCCGGCTCCACCGCGCTCGTGATCGACCAGAAAAACAATTACCCGTTCATCGCCGCGAAAAAAGCGCTGACCGATCACCTCGCGCGCACCGGCGTCTCCGCCGAACTCGTCGCCGTCGCCGGCTGCCACTGGCGCGTCAAACGCGCCCTCCCGTCGCCCGCGCCCAAGGTCTCGATCATCATCCCAACCAAAAACGGGGAAACGCTCCTCCGCCGCGCCATCGGTTCGATCCTCGCGAAGACGACGTATTCAAACTTTGAAGTCATCGTCGTCGACAACCGCTCCGACGATCCCGCCGCGCTCGCCTACTTCGACGAACTGCGCCGCATCAAGGTCCGCGTGCTACCCTACGACGCGCCGTTCAATTTCTCCGCGATCAACAATTTCGCCGTCCGCTCCGCCGAAGGATCGATCCTCGCCTTCCTCAACAACGACCTCGAGGTCCTCTCCCCCGACTGGCTCGACGAAATGGTGTCGCATGCCGTGCGCGCCGATATCGGCTGCGTCGGCGCCATGCTCTACTACCCCAACGACACCATCCAGCACGCCGGTGCCGTGCTCGGCCTCACCGGCCCCGCCGGCAAGGACGGCGTCGCGGGCCACGCCTTCAAATGCTTCCCGCGCGGCGCCGAAGGCCAGCGCAACCGCCTCCGGCTCATCCAAAATTACTCCGCCGTCACCGCCGCCTGCCTCGTCATCCGTCGCGAGATTTTCGATACGGTCGGCGGCTACAACGAACGCGACCTCGCCGTGGCGTTCAACGACATCGATTTCTGCCTCCGCGTGCGCGCCGCCGGCCACCGCAATCTCTGGACGCCCTTCGCGGAATTCTATCATCACGAGTCCGCCAGCCGCGGCCTCGAGGACACACCCGAAAAAATCGCGCGCTTCCAGGGCGAGATCGCCTACATGCGCCGCACCTGGGCGCCGCTGCTCGACCGCGACCCGGCCTACAACCCGAACCTCAGCCTGCAGCATGAGGATTTTTCGCTCTCGTTTCCGCCGCGCAGCGCCGCGCCCGCCTCGCCCTGAACCCCGACCGATTTTTGTGGCTCTGCGCGCGAGCGCAGGGACTCGGGAGCACACACCGTTGAGTCTATCCGCGCGATGAAGGAGCCCCCCAGTCTGAAACCTGGAGCCGCGGCGCCCCCGCCACGCGTCGCTCCCGAATCCCGGCGAGGGCGCCGCAGCTCCATCCCACATGCCGGCTGAGATATCCTCCCCCACGCGCACTCCGGCGCGCCGCTACGCCGGCTGGACGGCCGCGATCCTCGCCGCCGTCCTCATCTGGCTCGGCAATCTTTTCTTTCCGACCATCCCCACCGTCGGACTCGATCCGTCGTGGCAACTTGTGCTGAATCACGCCGCGCACACCGACTGGGTCTTCGGCCGCGACCTCGTTTACACCTACGGCCCGTGGGGCTGGCTCACGACGCAATACTACTTCGCCGACACCCTCGCCATTCGCTTCGCCTGGGAACTCCTCTTCAAAGCCGTCGGCGCCATCCTCATCGTCATCGCCGCCACCCGGCTCGCATGGCCGCGTCGCATCGCACTGCTCGCCGCAGCGCTCCTTCTCCCGCCTTTTTTTCAGGACACGTGGCCGATGCTGCTCATCGCCGGCCTGACCCTCCGGGCCGCCCGCCCCACCACCCCGCGCGCGCTGCTCATCATCGCCGGCGCATTCCTCGGCTTTCTCGCCCTCCAGAAATTCACGTTCCTCGTCATGGTCGCCGGCGGCCTCGCCTGCGTGATCGCCCACCATGCGATCGAGCGTCGCTGGAGCGCCGCCGCCTGGCTTTTTGCGAGTGCGTTCGGCGCTTTTCTCGGCGGCTGGCTCGCCGCCGGACAACCCCTCGCCGCGCTCCCCGCCTTCCTTCAACACGCCGCGTGGATCTCCTCCGACTACGGCGACGCGATGTTTCTCGACGAATCCACGCCCGTCTTCGCCTGCGGCGTCGCCTCCGCCATCCTGTTTCTCCTGCTCGTCTGGGATTCGCCCCGCTGGCGCAATCTCCCGCTCGCGTTCGCCCTCACCGGCTTCGGCTTCGTCGCTTGGAAACTAGGTTTCGTGCGCGCCGACGGCCACACCCTGGGGTTCTTCTTCTTCGCCCTCTTCGCCGGTCTCGTAGCGCCGTGGCTCAACGACGCCCCACAGCGTCGTCGCACCATCGTTTCCTGGTCGCTGGTGGTCGTCGCCCTCGCCGGTTCGCTCGCCGCCGCTCCCGATCTTCCCGCCAACATCGGACGCGCGCTCCGCGTTCACCTCGCCGACAAAACCCGCGCGCTCCTCCGCACGGACCCGCTCTACCGCTACGTCGATCGCGCCGTCGCCACCTTGCGCACCGAGAACGATCTTCCCGCCATTCGCACGGCGGTCGGCTCCGCCACCGTCGACCAGTTCGGTCACGACCAACTCACGCTCCTGCTCAACGGGCTCGCCTATCGCCCGCGTCCTGTCTTCCAGGGTTTTCTCGCCTACTCCGGCCGCCTCGCCGCGCTGAACGAATCCGCCTATCTTTCGACCGCCGCACCCGCTTTCACCCTCGCGCGCCTCGAAACGATCGACGGCCGGTATCCGCCGCTCGACGACGCCCGCCTGCTGCCGCGCCTGATCTCGGACCACTCCTTCGTCCTCGCCGAAAACGGTTACCTCCTGCTTCGCCGAAATCCCCCCGCCGGCGCTCTGACCCGCCAGCCGATCGACGCCGGTGAACTCCGTTTCGGTCGTGAGCACACCCTGCCAGCCCACCAAGCCGCCCTCTGGGCCACGATCGACATCTCGTATTCATGGCTCGGACACGTTCGCCGGCTGCTCTACAAGCCGCCGGAAGTCACGCTCGTCCTGCGCTACGCCACCGGCACGGAAACACGTCACCGCTTCGTCGTGCCCGCCGGCCGCGACGGTTTTCTCCTCAGCCCCACCTTGTTCGACACCGCCGACCTGGAACAACTCGTCGCCCACCATCGCGCGCGCGCGCCGCAAAGTTTCCGCCTCGAAACCCCGCCGGACGCGGCGAAATACTTCGACGTCCACATCCGCTTGGAACTCTCCGCGCTCGCCGAGCTGCCGTTCACCGCGACCGCATCGCCGTGAGAAAATTTCCGTGAAGACGGCTCGGCAACCGCTTTTCATTTGCTCAACGTCACCCTTCGCATGTCCGTCCACGCCTCCATCGATCACCCGCCCGCCGGTTCGCTCAACGATCCGCTCGCGCTCCGGATCGAAGGCTGGCTCCACGCGGGAGACCGTCACGGCGATCTCGTCGCGATCGAGTTCCGCGTCGACGGCCAGCCAATTGCCGAAACCCGCCGCCTGTTTCACCGCGCCGACGTCGCCACCAGCCTCCGCCTGTCTCCGACAACCGACACGGGTTTCAGTGTGCTGGCGAGCGCGCCGCAGCTTTTCGGTCGCCCTACGGCCCAGCTCGAATGCCATGCTCGTTTCCGCGACGGAAGTCTGGCGCCCGGCTGCTCGCGCGAAATCACCCTCATCGCGCACGATCATCGCGAGAATCACTACGGCGTGCTCGCCCGCCCCGACGAAACCCGGCTGTTCCATCGCAGCGATATCTACACCTCCGGGCCGTCCGTGTCCGAAGCCAATCCCGACTGCCTTGCGTTGATTCGCCGCTACCTCGGCGAACCACCCCGCACCGTGCTCGATGTGGGCTGCGGCTTCGGCAGCTACGGCCGGCCGCTCCGCGACCTCGGCTACGACTGGCTCGGCGTCGAAGTGAAGGCCTCCGACTGCGCAGAACTCGCCCGCCTCGGCCTGCCTCACCGTCACGTCGACGGACGATCGCTCCCTTTCGACGACCAATCCTTCGACACGACAATGTGCATCGAAGTCCTCGAGCATATCGCCGAACCGACCGCGTTTCTCGCCGAGATCCGCCGCGTGACCCGACGCCAGTTTCTCCTCTCGGTCCCGAATCTCGAACTGATTCCCTATCTTCACCGCCACGCCGCGGTCCCCTGGCATCTCCTGGAGGGCGATCACAAGAATTTCTTCACGCGCGCCAGCCTGCGTGCCCTGCTCCAGCAGCACTTCGCGCACGTCGAAGTGCTCTCGTATGCGCCGCTCCCGCTGCGCACGCCCGAGGGACTGCCCCTGCACAATCACCTCTTCGCCGTCTG
The DNA here is from genome assembly GCA_023430825.1 of Verrucomicrobiota bacterium. Lineage (GTDB taxonomy): Bacteria > Verrucomicrobiota > Verrucomicrobiia > Opitutales > Opitutaceae > Opitutus. The sequence goes on from JAEYYL010000160.1 coordinate 5,467, forward strand.
CGCCACGACCGCACCCTGAACGGCCCTCCGTCTTCATCGACCTCCCATCCGCATGAGCGAAAGCATCAAGGACCCTGGCGAACTTCAACGCATCTACGAACACCGCTTCACCGCCATGCTCACCTACCGCACCCGCGTGTGGCAGGTGCTCACCGCGAGTTTCTTCCAGCGGTTCATCCAGCCCACGGACGCGGTGCTCGATCTCGGCTGCGGTTACGGCGAGTTCATCAATCACATTCGCTGCGCCAAAAAATACGGCATGGATTTGAACCCGCGCTCGCCGGAATTCCTCTCCGCCGACACGACGTTTCTCGCCCAGGACTGCTCCACGCGCTGGGCGCTGCCGGACAACTCCCTCGACGTGGTTTTCACGAGCAACTTCTTCGAACACCTCCCCGACAAGAAATCCCTCCGCGACACCCTGCGTGAAGCGCACCGCTGCCTCAAACCCGGCGGCAAGCTGATCGCTCTCGGTCCCAACATCAAATACGTGCAGGGCGCGTATTGGGATTTCTGGGACCACTTCCTCTGCCTCACCGAACTCTCCCTCGCCGAGGCCCTCGAGAACAACGGCTATCGCACGACGCTGTCGCACCCGCGCTTCCTGCCGTATTCGATGGTGAACGCGCCGCAGTATCCGCTCGTCTTTCTTCGCCTCTACCTCGCGCTGCCAATCCTCTGGCAGTTTTTCGGCAAACAGTTTCTCGTCGTCGCCGCGAAACCTGAGTCGCACCCGTGATCCCTTCAGCGTCATGAAATGCGCCCGAATCCGGCGGCAGCCGCTCATCCCTCGAAGGGACACTGTATGATAGCACCAGGCTCTGCCGCCAGGGTTCCCCGGCGTGTGCTCCTCGTTCTCGGCACCGTCTGGGGACTTCTTTCGCTGAACCTGTGCCTGACCGTCCTCTTGTTTCAGCCGAATGTCCTCACTTGGGATCAATGGGATTTCTTCGCTCCGCTTTTCAACGGCAGCAACGGCTGGGAGCTCTTTAGATACCAGCACGGCCCCCATCGCCAGGGTCTCGCCTTCGTGTTGTCCTCATGGATCGCCCACGCCAGCGACTGGGATACGCGGGTCGAGAGCCTGTGGATCGTGAGCCTGCTGTCCGTGTCCTGCCTGCTCGCCCTGCGTCTGAAGTGGCGGCTCACCAGCACCCTTCGCCTGCACGACGCATGGATTCCAATCTTGGGCCTGAGCCTCGGGCAGTTCGAATCGTTGCTTGTCACGCCCAACGCTTCTCACAGCGCTTTTCCCCTGTTCCTGATCCTGACGTCGGCGAACCTCTGGCTCGTTCCGCGCTCTTCGATTCGCTATGTCAGTGCCGGCGCCGGCGCGTTTTGCCTCATCTTTACGGGCTTCGGCATGTTTGCCGGCGCCGTGCTGTCCTGCCTGCTCGTAGCCGAGGCTATCCGACACGGCATCGCGCGGCGACGACAGGAAGTGATTTCCGTGGGTATCGGGCTATCGATCGCCGCGTTCGGATGGGCTCTGTTTTGCTCGGACTACGTATTCGCGCCGGCGATCGAGGGTTTTCGTTTTCCCTGGACCCCCGCGACCGACTACCTGCGCTTTATTTCCCTGATGCTCGCTTACCCGGCCGGTCTATCCGGCGTGAGCTCCGGAACCTATATCGTCGGCGGCACCCTCGCATCACTGATCGCCGTCAGCGGCCTTTGCGTTCTTTTGCCTTGGCTGAAGAGCGCGAGCGTTCAACCGCATCGCGATGTGATCATATTACTGCTGGGTTCCGGCGTTTTGTTCGTGTGCAACGCCGCCGTGGGCCGTGTTCCGACCGGCGTCGGGGCGGGCATGGCATCGCGCTATATCACCCTGATGTTTCCGCTCTGGCTCGGCGTTTCCCTTCTCTCCGCAACGTCACGCCATCGATCTTGGACCATCGCCACGGTCGTCGCGATGTGGTGCGTGGCACTGTTTCCCTATCGCGACCTCCGTTTGCGTCCGCTGAGTCTTTGGCCGGGCACCTTCGGAGCCACTCAGGATCAATACACATTTTTTTCTCATTTTGCCTACGGCAAGATGGCGTGGGTGGACACCTACCTGAAAGCCGGCAGCTCCGAACAAGCCCAGGCGGCGACCGGCCCGTATATTTATCCCGCGCCCGCAGCCACCCGGATGGACGAGAAGCTCGCGTTTCTGCGCAAGCACCACCTCTCGTTTTTCGCCGGCTCGCCAGGCGAGGAGGATTTTCTCCCCTGGATGCCGCGGGCTCGGGCTATCTGGAATGACCAGGTTTCGCAGCCCAACACAGCACAGGCACTCACCGCCACAGTTGGATTGACCTTCATCTCCCGACGAGCCGGCTTTGTGAACCTGCCTATTACGGGGCCGCAAACCACGTCCGCTCCCCTCGACCTCGAAGTTCACGGGCGCGGTCCAGTCAGCCAGCTCCGATTCGAACGGTTCCCGTCCGTGGTCTCGGTGCGCGTCGCACGCGGGTTTAACCGCCTGAGCTTCGTAAGTCCCGGCGGCGGAGCGAGCGGTTGCACGATCGGGCCGGCGTATTGGTCCGCGAATCCACCGTCCGACGCGCCAGTCGTGGAGTGAACTGAACAAGCTCGGGTATGGCGTCTCTCAAACGATTCCTCGCGTCTAGCAACCCGTCTTCGACGCCGCGCTTTTCGAGTGCTGTCCGAAAAGTTCGCGGCTTGCCCGCCGCCGGCCAGCTCGCAATTGCCCTCATCATCATCGGGCTCGCCAGCATGCCGCTCGGCTGGATTCCGCATTCCGTTGCTCGCGTCGAGGCGCTCCCGCTCTCTTCACCCACTAGCTATCGGTTCGAAAAAAGCGACTGGCAGCCTCACGGCATCTACGCTGCCGGCGAGTTACCTCCCAGATATCACAGCCTCCACTATCGCGGCTCCTTCGTGAGCGGGGACGCCTTCGTCGGCGCACAGACATCAGGCTGGTATGCCGCCAGGCCACGTGTGGCGGTGATGGTTGCCGGCTTTCCGATGTTTCCGCCGAATCAGCTCGAGATCGAAGTGCGGCGAACCGGTGAGGATAACCTGCTCATCCCCTTCCAAGGCGAGAATCCTCGCGAAAGCTGGACCCGCTGGGTCGTATCGCTGCCAGCGAATGCAGAAGCGTTCCGTATCCGAGGCTCCGATGGGACAACCTCCTGGGGCGGCTGGCTCTGCTTTACCGAACCGTTCGCTCCCTCGATCGCCAACACGATCGATTTTTGGATGGTGGGGCAAACCCTCGGCACGGTGGCGCTCGCCTTGGTGCTGGTTCTCGGACCCGGCATCCTGTGGCGGGCGTGGCGGCGCACGAGCTTGCTGAGCCTCCTCTGGGTCGGTCCCCTCTGGCTGGCCCTGGGAGGGACGGTATGCTGGGCACTCGGAGGCTCTATTGCGCCGACGTGGATCGCCTTGGCGTGGGTTATCGGAACGCTGCTCGGCTTGGTCTGGTTCTCCCTCTGCCGGCCGATTTGGCAATCATGGTCAACCACCGAGCTTCGCGTCATTGTCCTCCTGCCGATCTGCGTGCTAGGCGCCGCATCGAAGGCGGCGTTTTCGGGAGGACCGCCCGGCGAACTCTATCATGGTCGAATTTCGCGCACGCTCGAAATCGGCGACCGGGGCGACAGCCGAATTTCGTTCCACACCGTCCAGCTCGTCGCGAATCATCTCTCGCCGAACGAACCGGAGGGGGCAAAATACTTCGCGCCTTGGCACTTCTCCGCGCGCGGCCCCCTCGCCGGTCTCGCTGCCGTCCCCCTCGTCCTCGCCTTGGGCAACCATCCCCCGCTCGCGCAGCCGGAACAGCCGTGGGTGCCTTTCGATCCGCAGGGATTCGCCGCTTACCGGATCGTGTTGATGACTCTGGCATCATTGTCGCTCATTGCGTTGACCGCCCTCGTCAAGCGGGTCGCCGGTGAGCAGCGGGCCTGGCTCGCCGCGGCTTTGCTGGCGCTCAGTCCCTTCTTTTGGCACGAGGTTTACTTCACCTGGCCGAAGTTGATCACTGCCACTTGGGTGCTCGGCGCATTTCAACTGTTGCTCGATGGACATGCGATTCGTTCCGCCCTTTTCTTGGGCGGCGCTTACCTCTGGCATCCCCTGGCGTTGCTCAGCACACCCGTCTTCAATTGCTGGATCTTGGGCGAATCGCGCCCCCCGCTCTATCGACGCTTCTTCCGTTCCTGCCTCTTCGGCCTGGTGGTCGTAGGAGTCATGGGGGCCTGGCTGTTGATCAACGGCCAGAACTCGAGCCAGAGCGGTTTCCTCGACTACTTTCGCGCCGCCGATGGCGTTTATGCGCCTGCCAGCGTCTGGTGGGCGAACCGGTGGACCAGTTTTTTGAATACCTGCGTGCCGTTCCACGTTCTGTGGTGCTGCGCCGGAAATCCCGCTTTCAACGCCATCAACTCTTTATCCAGCGATGTCGTCCATTTCTTTTTCCAATACTGGACCGCCGCCCCGTTCGCCGTCGGGATCGCGACGTGGGCCGTGCTCTTGATGGCCTTCTTCAGGGGTATTGCGCGCCATCCCCGCGTCGCCGCGCTGACTCTCATCGCGCCCACCCTCCTTTTCATCGCTTACATGGGCATCGTCTCGACCGGTATCATGCGCGACGGCGGCCACGTGCTTTTCCTCACCGGCTGGGCCTTTCTCGTCTGGGCCGCCGGAGACAAGGTTCCCGCCTGGGTCCTCGGCCGCGCGTTCAGTCTGGTGCGAGCCATCGAGGTCCTCGCTATGATGTTCGTTCCCGCCATGGCAACCGCCTCCCCTTGGTTGTCCGACGACTGGCTTTTGAACGACGTGTTTTGGCTGCTGGTCGCTGCCGCCAGCCTCGCTGTGATAACCTGGCAGATTTCCCAGACACGCGAGTTGAAGATGGATCAGACTCCACCGGGATCGGAGCGCGCCGCCTGACCGTTCCGCACGGCACCACCGGGCAATTTTTTATTCGATCGTGAATCCTTCAGCTTTGCTGCTCAACACGACTTGGCTGGCTGTTTCTTTCATCTTCGCCATGCCGGTTGCAGCCATCTTCCTTTGGCTCCGGCGACGGAACGAACCGAATGAAAGGTGCCTGATTATCGCGCCGCTCGTAGGGCTCGGATTGCTCGGCTACGTCGCCTTCTTCTCTTTCGTATTCTCGCCGAGTTTCGGCCGCCTCTTTTCTTATGTCTCGATAATATCGACCGCCACCTACGTGTTTTTCGTCACCCGGCGGAGCTGGCTTCATTTCCACGCAGGGGGTCTAAAGTATCTGCCGGCACTGGCCTTCAGCCTGGGCCTCTTTTACCTGGGGATTCTTTACCTTCCGGCTTTCCACCAACCGTATTTCGATCAGTCCTCTTTGCGATTCATCCCGGGCTTGCCTTTCGATCCGGTAATTCCCGCAGTTTTAGGCGATCGGTTGTTCGCCGGCGAGCCCGTGCGGCCTTTCATGCTAGACTGGCTGAGCAGCGATCGCCCCCCGCTTCAGACAGGCCTATATCTCTTTGTATTGCCTTGGCTGAAGCTACTCAGCCTGCCAGAGGGCTTGGGCTATCAGTGCGTCGGCACCTTCTGTCAGTTGTTCTGGGTTCCAGCCACATGGCTAATGATGTGTGCGCTCTGCCGCGAACGACGTGTAGCTGCCGCGGGTGTTCTCATTCTCGCGATCACGGGGTTTTTCCTGCTGAACAGCGTGTATGTCTGGCCAAAGCTTCTGGCCGGGAGCTACGTCCTTTTCGCGGGTTTGCTCCTGATCGATGCCAATCCCCATCGTCCGAGATTCGCGTTGCTAGCCGGCTTAGCCGCCGCCTTGGGATGGCTCGCTCACGGGGGCGTGGCCTTTTCATTGATCGCACTCGTTCCGATCTGGGTAATTCGGGGCTGCCCATACTGGCGCAAGATTCCGGTCACCGCCCTGCTTTTCCTCCTCATCGCTGGGCCATGGCTCTGGTATCAAAAATTCTACGATCCCCCTGGCGATCGCCTCCTCAAATGGCATCTCGCTGGGACGATACCCGTCGATTCCCGTCCGTTGTTCGAAGTCCTGAGAACGGCTTACTCGGAGCTGTCCTGGAGCGAATGGCTCGATGTTAAGTTAGCTAACATACGGACTCTGTTCCGAGGGAGGTTCAGCCAGCTCTTCGACTTTTTCACCACACCCGGCAAACAGCGACGGATGGAGGAGTTCTTCCACTTCTTTCGGGCAATCGGCGTGCTTAACCCGACTTCGCCAACTGGGAGGTTTGAAGTGGGCAAGTCATTGATCAGTCGTGCAAGCATCCGGAAAGTCGGGCCTACAGCGTCGCGGCGGAGGCGGGCGCGGGACGGATGCGGGGCGGAGGCTGCG
>JAEYYL010000377.1 GCA_023430825.1 Verrucomicrobiota bacterium
TTTATAAGACACAGATCATCACGCCCGTGAATCCGCCCAGCACGAAGATGAAAAAGAAGCCGAGCACGTAGAGAAAATGCGTGTTCATCTCCGGCCGCCGCCCCCACAGCGTCGCCAGCCACGCGAAAATTTGAATCCCGCTCGCAATGCCGATCATCAGGCTCGCCGCCGCGAAGAAACTCATCCCGATCTCCGGCAGCCCCGTCACATACATGTGGTGCATCCACAGCCCGAAACTCACGAAGCCGGTCAGCATGATCGCCATCACCACCAGCGAATACGCCGCCAGCGTCCGCCGCGCCGCCGTCGCCACGATCATCGACACCACGCCCGTCGCCGGCAGGAACATGATGTAAACCTCCGGGTGACCGAAAAACCAGAACAGGTGCTGCCACAGCAAACTGCTCCCGCCGTGCGCCACGTCGAAGAATCGCGCGCCCGCGATCCGGTCCAGTTCGAGCAGCAGCGTCGCCACCAGCAGCACCGTGAACGCAAAAATCATCATCACGCCCGACACGAGAAGCGTCCACGCCAGCACCGGCATCCGCCGCAACGACATGCCCGGCGCGCGCAGTTTCAAAATCGTCACCACGATCTCCACCGCCGCGCCCAGCCCCGCCACTTCCACCAGCGCGAGCCCCATCACCCAGTAATCCATGCCCGCCCCCGCATACGCCGGCCCCGCCAGCGGCGTGTAGGCGAACCACCCCGCGTCCGGCACGCTGCCGGTGAGAAAACTGGAATAAAACACGAGCCCGCCGAACAGGTAGGTCCAGTAGCAGAAGGCCGTCATCCGCGGAAACGCCACGTCGCGCGAGCCGATCAGGTAGGGCACCAGATACAGCGCGAGCCCTTCGATGAACGGCACCGCGAACAGATACATCATCGTCGAGCCGTGCATCGTGAACAGCTCGTTGAAACGCTGCGGACCGATCAGCGTGTTGTCCGGCACCGCCAGCTGCAGCCGCATCAACAAAGCCAATACACCGCCCGCCGCGAAAAATCCCAGCGCCGTCGCCATGAAGCGCACGCCGAGCCGCTGGCTGTTCACCTCCGCCACCGCGCCACGCCAGCCCGGCAACGGCTGCCAGATCTGTTCGAATTGTGCGCTGGAATCGGGCTTCGTCATCGGTTCGGTCGGGTTCAACGCAGGCTCTCCAGAAAATCCAGCAGCGCGTCGCGGTCCGCCGGCGCGAGCGGCGTATGCGGCATGAGATTGCCCGGCTTCACCGCCTGCGGATCGTCGATCCAGCGCGCGAGCGTCTCGCGCGTGTGCTCCACCGCGCCGGCCCCGAGCGTCAGCCGCGAGCCGAGATGCGTCAGATCCGGTCCGAGCCGGCCGTCCGCTGCGGTGCCGTCGATCGCATGGCAGACATGACACGACGCGCGAAAAAACACGTCCTCTCCCTGGCGCAGCGACGCATTCTGCTGCGTCGGATGCGGCCGGCGCCGTTCCTCCACCCAGCGCGCGTAATCGTCCGGCGCGAGCGCGACCACGCGCAGCGCCATCGTCGCATGCTGTTTTCCGCAAAACTCCGCGCACTGCCCGCGCCACGCACCCGGCTCGTCCGCGCGGATCCAGAGCCGGTTGACGGTCTCCGGCACCATGTCGACCTTCCCGTGCAAATTCGGCACCCAAAAGCTGTGCACCACGTCTTTCGCGCGCAGCTCGAGCCAGACGGGTTCGCCGGCAGGAAGATAAAGTTCGTTCGCCGACACGATCCCGAGATCCGGGTAACGCACTTCCCACCACCATTGATAGCCGGTGATCTGGATCACGCGCCCTTCGACCGGCCGGCGCAGCGACAGCGTCGTCTGCAACGAATAAACCAGCAGCCCGACGAGGATCACGCCCGGCACGACGATCCCGCTGATCACGACGAACCGCGTTTCCCCGCCCGGCGCCGAGTCCGTTTTCGTCCCGCGCGACACCGACCACCACGTCAGCGCCATCACGATCACGAAGGCCGCGCCGAGCACCGCGAACATCACCCACCACAGCGTCGCGATGCTTCCCGCCTCCGCGCTCGCCGGATGCACCGCCGATTGATCATGGCGCGGGTGGCAGCCGGCCAGCAGCCCACCGAGCATCGCGGCGCCCAGCGCCGGCAGGATCTTCACCGCCGCCCTCATTGGCGCAGCGGAAACGTCTGCGCCGCGAGCACGTAGTCCGCGAGCCGTTGAATCTCCTCGTCGCTCGCCCAACCGTCGTAGGCCGGCATCGCCACGTCCGCCGGCGGATTGCGGATGAACGCCTCCAGCTCGTCGCGCGACCGCGGCGCCGTCAGCCGCGCGAGATCGAGGGCCGCCTGCCGGCCGCCGCTCCCCGCGACCGAGTGGCAGCTCGTGCAACCGTGTCGCGCAAACAACTGCCGGCCGCGCTCCGCCTCCGCATTCAACGTAAAACCCGTCGGCACCGCCGGCGGCTCGGGCACCGGCCAACCCGTCCACGGCGAACGCAGGCGCAATCCGCTCAATCCGACGATCGCCACCACCACGAACACCACCAGCGCGACGACCACCGGCCGCTTTTTCATCCCCCGCTCCGGCCCGCGATCGATCAGCGGCAGCGCGATCATGCCGACCAGGATCAACAGGGGAAACACGACGACGAACCACGATGCGACCGACGCCGGCAGCAGCGCCACGAGCGCGCTGAACCACCACCACCACCATTCCTCGCCCGGAAACGAGCGCTCCACGAAATTCGCCTCCGGCATCAGCGCGCCGGGACCCGTGACGATCACGAGCACGATCGCGACCGCCAGCACGATCATCCCCATCGCGCCCGACTGGATCACCGTGTCCGGGTAAAACGTCTCGCCCTTCTCCTCGTGATGCGCCTGCGCCTTGTAATGCCGCTTCTGCTGCTCCGCCGTGTGCGTGAGCCGCTGACGCTCCCCTTTCGACGTCACGCCGTGCAGGATCACCAGATATACGTGCCACGCGACGAACAGTCCCAGCAGCACCGGCAGCACGATTGCGTGCAGCGCGAACAGCCGCGCGAGGAAACGCGGCCCCGGTTCGGTCCCACCCTGGATCAACAGCACGAGTTCGTCACCGATCAGCGGAATCCGCCCGAAAATGTGCAGCGCCACGCGCGTCGCGTGGATCGCGCGCTCGTCCCACCGCAGCACGTAGCCGATGAACGCCATCACGGTGACGAGCACGAACAGCACGACGCCCACGAGCCACGTGCCTTCGCGCGGAAACTTGTAGCCCGCGACGAGGATCTGCCGCAGCACATGCCACAGCAGCATCACCATCATCATGCCCGCGGCCCAGTAATGCAGCCCGCGCACGAACCAGCCGAGCACCTGTCGCTCGGTGATATAGCGCACGCTCTCATAGGCGCCGTCGACGCTCGGGACGTAGGTGAACGACATCGCGATGCCCGTGATCACGAGCACCACGAGCAGCAGCATCAGCGTCGCGCCGTCGCCGTAATACCACGGCGTCTTCGCGACGCGGCGGTCGAGGACGTGTTTCTTTATTGGATACCAGCCGAAGCGATCGGCGGCCCATTGGCGAATTTTGCCGGGCATGCTTCGTCCTCAGGCCATCGGCGGAACCGAGTTGACGTCGATCGAGAGCATGCCGCCCTCGACGCGCGTGGCGTAGCGGTAGAGCGGACGTTTCGGCGGACCCGCCCGCGGCGTTCCCTCCTGATCGAAAATCCCGCCGTGACACGGGCAGTAAAACCAGCCGCTGCCCGCATCCCACGTCACCGGGCAGCCGAGATCCGTGCAGGCGCGCGAAAACACCGTCACCTCCTCCGGCGACGCGCGCAGGACAAACACCCCGCGGCGTCGCAGCGATTGCGCGCGGTCGTCGCGCGGCACTTCGAAAACCGCATGGCTCACCTGACCGAGCGCGAACGTCTCCACCTCTCCCAGCGGCACCCAGACCGGCTCACGCCCTTCGAAGAGCGGTGTCAGCGTGGTGAGCAGGGCCGGTCCGCCCACGAGTCCGAGCGCGGTGGCGCCACCGAGTTTGGCCGCGAGCGTGAGAAAGGTGCGTCGTTCCATGGCAGTTGGGATCGGGGTGATGAAAGGGGATCAGGCGCGCGCCGCCTGGCGGCCGGCACCGCCGCCGCCGCCGCTTTCGTGCGCTTCCGCCGGATGGATTGCGCGCGAGAGATTCTGAGCGCTGTGCACCAGGCCGACGTGCGAGAACGCCTGCGGAAAATTTCCCACGAGCCGCCGCGCGTCGGTGTCGTATTCCTCCGCCAGCAAGCCGAGCGGAGAGCACAGGCCGAGCAGCCGCTCGAACAGCGCCCGCGCCTCGTCGACTTCTCCCAGCAGGTAAAGGCAGTCGACCATCCAGAACGAGCACGGCAGGAACGCGCCCTCGCCCGGGGGTAATCCGTCGAACGCTTCCGAGTGCTCCGGATCGTAGCGGTAAACGAGCCCGCCGATCGTGAGCTCGTCGCGAATCGCATGAATCGTGCGCTTCATCCGCGGATCGCGCGCCGGCAGGAACCCCAGCAACGGCAGCATCAGCAAACTCGCATCGAGGGCTTTCACGCCGTAGGACTGCGTGAACACGCCGCGCTCGCGATCGTAGCCGCGCTCGCAAACATCCGCGTGGATCTCGTCCCGCACGGCGCGCCAGCGCTCCGCATCGCCGGCGACGCCGTATTGCTCGACGGATTTTACCCCGCGATCGAGCGCCACCCACGCCATCACCTTCGAATGGGTGAAATGGCGGCGCGGCCCGCGCGGCTCCCAGATGCCTTCGTCTGGTTCGTGCCAGTGCGCCGCCACAAAATCCACCAGGTGCCGCTGCACGTGCCAGGCCTCGGCCGACGTCGGCAGCCCGATCTCCCGCTTCAGATGCGCCGCATCGAGCACCTCCCCGTAAACATCGAGCTGGAATTGCGTCGTCGCGGCGTTGCCGATGCGCACGGGCCGCGAATCCTCGTATCCACGAAGATGTGACAACTCGACCTCCGGCAGCCGCCGTTCCCCGGCGACACCATAGAGCATCTGCAGCTGGCCCGGATCGCCCGCCACGGCCCGCACCAGCCAGTCGCTCCACGCCGCCGCCTCGTCGCGATAACCGGCATCCATGAACGCCAGCAGCGTGAGCGCGGCATCGCGCAACCAGCAGAAACGATAATCCCAGTTGCGCACCCCGCCGAGACGCTCGGGGAGCGAGGTCGTCGCCGCCGCAACGATGCCGCCCGTCGGCGCGAAGGTCAGCGCCTTGAGCGTGATCAGCGACCGCACCACCTGTTCGCGCCACTCGCCGCGATACGTGCACCGTCCCGCCCAGTCGCGCCAGTAGCGCTCGGTGCGCTCGAGCGCCCCCCGCGCGTCGATCGCTCCAGGCGCGGGTTCGTGCGACCGGTGCCAGGTGAGCACGAAGCTGCGCGCCTCGCCCGCCCCGATCGTGAACGCCGCGCAGGTCGAGAGCTCCGCGCCGCGCGTCGCCACCTCCGTGCGCAACACGAGCGCGTTCGGCCCCGCCACTGCCTTCAGTCCACCGTCGATCCGGCTCACCCACGGCACCGTCAGGCCGTAGTCGAAACGAATCGCGAGCGTCATCTCCATCGCCACCCGCCCGCGCACGCCTTCGACGAGGCGAACCACGTCGTGCCGGCCATCCGCGGGCGGCATGAAATCGACGATCCGCACAGCGCCGTCGGGCGTCTCGAACTCCGTCTCGAGCACGAGCGTGTTCGGACGATAGCGTTGCACGCCGCCGGCCGCCCCCACCGGTGCGATGCGCCAGCGACCGTTGTCCGGAGTGCCAAGGAGCGACGCGAAGCACGCGTCCGCGTCGAAGCGCGGCAGGCAGAGCCAATCGATCGATCCGTCGGCCCCGACCAGGGCTCCGGTCTGTAGGTCGCCCATGAATCCATAGTGCTCGAGCTTCATCGAAAGGGGGTGAACGCGCGCTGCGCGGGTGCCGCTAGACACGGCGATCCCGCGAAGGTCACCGGACGCCCCGTGTTTTTCCCGCCCCAGCGGACGATTTTCGCCTGAGTGCGCGACCACCCTCTGCGGGCGGCGGCCGCCACGCCGGTCGAAGCCGGCTCAACCGGCCTGTTTCAGCGGACCCGGATCGGCCGCCCCGGCCGCCTTGTTCTCCTCCACCCAGCGCACGCAGAACTGCACGAGCTGCGTCGCGTTCGAGAGGTTCAGCTTCCGTTTGATGTGCACCCGATGCGTCTCGACCGTCTTGATGCTGAGAAAAAGTTTCGAGGCGATCTCGCGCGTCGGCAGGCCGTCGCCGATCAGGTTCACGATCTCGAGTTCGCGATCGCTGAGGCTGCTGACCGGCGAGTCGGTCGCACCGTCCTCGGTGCCGTCGACGAAGCGGTTCAACATCTGCGTCGCCACGCGCTCCGAAACGAAGAGCTGGCCGTTGCGCGCCCGGCGGATCGCGTCGAGCACCCGGCTCGTCACATCCTGCTTCATCACGTAGGCCCGCGCGCCGGCCTTCAACACGCGCAGCGCGTAAACCGATTCGTCATACATCGAAACGACCACCACATCGATGCCCGGGTCGAACGCCTTGATGTTTTTGATCAGTTCGATGCCCGAGTTTCCCTTCAACGAGATGTCCGCGATGACGACGTCGGGCCGCAGCTTCATCACCTCCGCCGTCGCCGTCGCCGCATCGGCGGCTTCCCCACACACCTCCATGTCCGCCTCCGCATTGATCATCGCCCGCAGGCCCATGCGCATCAGGGGATGGTCGTCGACGACGTAGATTCTCGATTTCAGTGCGGCGGGGGGCTGTTCGACAGGCCCATTCGAGTAAACTCGAACGACCGAATTGGGCTTGGCGCTTTTCGCGCTGGAGTTGGGTGCTGGTTTCACGTGATTGAAGGGACAAAAAACGCTGGGCCCGCGCATGGACCGATTCGCGCCCAGCTGGTTCGTGAAATAGTGGTGAATCGCCTGAAATCGCCGGCGAACCGGACGCGGCGGAATCGACCGCCGGGTCGTGCCTACCCGGGCTGCCGGGCGGCGAATCAATACGCCGAGCGCGGAGGACGGATCACCTGACGGGCCGTGTTCAACAGAATCTGCAGGTCCAGGAAAAGGGTCCAGCGACGGATATAGAGCATGTCGTAACCGATGCGCTTGTGCAGCAGCGAGGGCTCCGAGATCTCCCCGCGAAAGCCCTTGCTCTGCGCCAGGCCCGTGATGCCCGGCTTCACGAAATGTCGCGTGTAATACGAATTCACGATCTTCGCGAATTGCTCGTCGTGCTCCAGCAGGTGCGGCCGCGGCCCGCTCACGCTCATGTCGCCCAGCAACACGTTCAGGAACTGCGGCACTTCGTCGAGACTGCTGCGCCGGAGGAACCGCCCGAAGGGATAAATGCGCGAGTCGTTCCGCTGCGCCTGCCGGGCGACCGTGCGTTCGCTGTCCGCCACGTGCATCGTGCGGAACTTGTAGATGAGGAACCGCCGGCGGTTCAGCCCCGAACGGAACTGGCGGTGAAACACCGGGCCCGGCGACTGCACGCGCTGCATGATCGCCACCAGCGCCACGAGGGGCGGGAGCACGAACAGCACGACGGGCAGCGACACCGCAATGTCCAGCGCGCGCTTCACCGCGCGGTTGGCCGGATTCTCCAACGGCTCCGAGGTCAGCATCGTGAAGGTGTAATCGCCTTCCTGCTCGATCGTGACCGGCGCCCAGCCGAAGTAACGACGGCTGTTCGCATAAAAACGCACGCGGCATCCCGCTGATTCCACGCAGCGCGCGATGTCGCGCGCCTGCTGCGGCGTGAACGCAAATTGGGAAACCACCACCTGCATCACGTCGTGTTCCATCGCCACGCGGCGCAGCTCGTCCAGCGTCCCGAGATGCGGCAGCTTCACGCCGGCCGGCGCGACACCGTCGCCCACCCAGCCGACCAGCTGAATGCCGAGATGCTCGCGCGAGCGGATCCACTGGCTGAGATCCTCGAGGTCGCCGGGCGGCGCCACCAGGATCGTGCGCATCGCATCGCGTTGGAAAAACACCCGCACGATCCAGCGCGGATAAAAATGATTCGCGCACACCAGCACGATGGCCATCAGCCCGAGATAGCTGGAGAGAAAAATACGCGACACGCCCGTGTCCTTCGTCACGAACGCAATCGTGAACAGCACCGCGATGAGCCGCACCAGTTGCTGGCGCGAGACCCGCGCCGACGCCAGCCAGCCGAGATTGCCGAGCCGTCCCTGATAAGCGCGCAGATGATGCGTCATCCACAACGCGCTCGCGAAAACACCGAGAAGATACAGCGAGAGGCTCAGCGATTCCGCGAGCTTCACCCAGCCGATCCACTCGATCGCGAATGCCCAGGCGACATAAACCGCGGCGGCGGTGAGCACGAGAGCGCAGCCATGCAGGCAGCGAAGTCCTTCTTGGCGATCTTTAAGCATAGGTTCTTTCCGAGGGGTTCTGGACTGGCCCTTACGACACTCCTCCGGGGGTTGCAGTTCGAGGCGCGAACGTCAGATCACACCCGCTTTGCCCCTCCGCCGCCGTCCGGTCTGCGTCATCGGGAAATCCCTGATCGCGCGCGAGCCCGAGCCTTCCCGCCAGCGTGCTTGAATTTTGGAGACGCCGCACGAATCCAGCTCACCGCGCCGGCGCGGCCGGGGCGCGACGCCTTGCCACGCGCCGCGAGCTCGTTTCCCGCGGGCTGGCGCACACCTAAAACCGTTCGGCACCACTCGCCCGATAATCGGTCCATGGGGCCGTGAAACTCCCAGCCAAGGGGAGATTCGGTCGTGCGGCGCGTCTCGTAGCGGGACTTCGCCACGCGGTCGCTTGGCGGCCAACGGCGACCAGGGGGCGTCCAGCTCGCATCGCCATCCCAACACCACACTCAATGAAAGCATCCCACCTCCTCCTGATCGCGACCACGGCCACGCTCGGCTCCTCCCTGGCCCACGGCTTCGCCCAGTTCGCCCGCGGCGAAGCACTGCTCTCGACCACGGCCACCGCGCGTTACGACTCCCGCGTGTTCGGCGGCGCGAACGCCGCCGATGATTACATCTTCACGCTCGACCCGCGGTTGATCTACCGCCGCGAAGCGGGGATGCTGAAACTCGATAGCAACATCGGCGTGCGCTTCAACCGCTACGTCGAGTTCGAGGAAATGAATTCGGAGGACTTGCTCGCCTCCGTCCGGCTCCATCTCCCGCCGCAGAGCTCCCCCATCCCGCGCGGTTCCTTCGAAATCAGCTATAACGAAAACACCGACGTCAATTACGACGTCAACCAGCGCGTCCGGGAGAAAAACTTCCTCACCTCCCTCGACGCCAGCATGCCCACCGGCCTGAAGACGAGCATCCTCGCCGGCGGGTCGTATCGCCATGAGGAACGCAATCGCTTCAGCGATCGCGAACTGTGGTCGGGCAACGTCGGTTTTCGCTACGGCAACTTTCTCGGCGGCTCCACCTTCGATATCCGCTACCGCCGGCTCGAGGTCGAGACGACCGGCGGCAACGCCTGGAGCGTCCCGCTCAACCAGCAGAGCGACATTTACTCCGCCACGTTCACGCGACCGATCTATCACGATATCCGCGGCTCCCTGAGCTACGGCTATCGCGTCCTCAACCGCTCCCGCTCCGAGGTCGCCGGCGGCGAGCGCCGCGACGCCGGCTCCATCGTTTCCGTCCGACTCGACGGCCCGTTTCTGCCGCAATCGATGTTCCCGAAGGTCGAAACCTCCCTGGTGCTCGGTTACCAGAAAGCGGAAACCCCCGGCGTGAACGACACCGGCGGCAGCCGCTTCGTCGGCAACATGAACATCAGCTGGCAGGCGCGCGAGCGCACCCGGCTCAGCTTCGAGGCCCGCCGCTCGCTCGATCTGTCGATCAACGATCTCACCGTCGAGACGACCGCCTTCGAGGCGCGCGTCTCCCAGTCGATCGGCGACTTCACCTCCGCGACGTTGTTCGGGGGATACGAGGAGCGCACCTACCGCACCGTCGGCCGCGGCGACGATGCCCTCACCGGCGGCGGCAGTCTGCATTACCGCATCACGAAATACTGGTCCGCCTACGGCGCGTATCGCGTCCGCGTCTCCGACTCCAGCACCTTCGCCGCCGAATATTCCCGGCACCTGGTGACGCTCTCGCTGAACTATATTTTCTAACCGACGCCTTCCATGCTGTCCCTTCGTATCGTCGTCCTCCCGTTGCTCGCCGCGGTCGCGCTGGCGCAAACGCCCCCCCCGGCCAACACGCCGTCCTCCGCTCTGCCCGCGGCCAACGACACCGATCCCTCCTACCGGCTCGCGCCCGGCGACTCGGTCTCCGTCAACGTTTACGCCGAGCCCGACATGTCCGCGTCGCAACGCCTCGACAACTCGGGCGTCCTGCGCCTCCCCATGATCGGCGAGATCAAGCTCGGCGGCATGTCCGTCCGCGAGGCCGAGAACACCCTCGAACAGCTCTACCAGGAGCGCGAGCTGCTGAAATCCCCGCTCGTCACGCTCGCCGTCAGCAACTACGCGCTCCGCGAGGTGTCTGTGCTCGGCGCCGTCCGTTCCCCGGGCAATTTCCAGTTCCCGAAGGAAACCGTCAGCCTCGACATCGCCGATCTGATCACACGCCTCGGCGGCTTCTCGCCCACCGCCAAATCCGACGCCGTCAGCGTCATCCGCCGCAAGCCCGATGGCTCCGAGGAGGTCACGACCGTCGACGTCGAACGCATGATCTCCGGCCGCCGCCGCGGCGACTCCGCCCGCCGCGAGTTCGCCGTCTATCCGGGTGACCGCATCTGGGTGCCCGAACGCCTTTTCTAATCCACTTCAACGCTTCCCTCCCAGCCACATGCCTACTGCCAAGCCTGCCACCGGCGCTCCGCCGCCCGCCCTCCGGATCTCGCCTCGCGATCTCCTGCAAATGTTCCAGGAGCGCTGGCTCATCGGTCTGCTCGTGGGCGCCGCCGCCGCCACGGCGTTCGTCTTCCTCCAGCCGAACAAGGAGCCCGTTTACTACAGCGAAGTCAGCCTCCTCTTCGAGTCCCGCAAGGATCGCGTGCTGAACATCCAGGAGGTCGTCGAGACCGGCGTGCGCAGCACCAACGAGCTCAACATCCACGCCGAACAGCTCCGCAGCCAGACCTTCTTCGAATACATGCTCACCTCCTTCAACCAGGAGGAAACCGAGCGCATCCAGCGCGCCTACCGCGATCCGCTCCAACCCGAGAAACCCGTCCCGAGCATCGCGGAGATCATCCGCCCGAACGTGCAGATCATGCCGCGGCGCAACACCACGATCATCGCCATCGGCGTCTCCAACCGCAACCCCGAGATCGCCGCCCTGATCGCCAATCGCTACGCGCGCCGCTACATCGATTACAACCTCGACCGCGCCAACAGCGGCACCAACTCCGCGATCATCTTCCTCCGCAACCAGGCCGAGGAAATGCGCTCGCAGGTCGAGGCCGTCGAAGCCTCGCTCCAGGACTACCGCGCGAAATACAACATCGCCTCCCTCGGCGAGAACCAGAGCGTCGTCCTCCAGAAGGTCGGCACCGTCGGCACCGCCCTCGTCCGCGCCCAGATGGAACAGGTCGAGATGAACTCCGTCCTCGACAAGATCGAGGAATACCGCGCCGGCAACCGCGACCTGCTCGAGATTCCGCAGATCGCCTCCTTCGGCCAGGTCAGCGGTTTCCGCAGCCGGCTCGCGGAGCTGAAGGCGCAGCGTCTCCTGCTCTCCGAAAAATATCTGCGGCTCCATCCGAAGATGGTGCAAAACGAACTCGAGACCAACGAGACGTCCCGCCTCCTCGAGGAAGCCATCACCATGGCGATCGCCAATCTCGAGACGCGTCTCCGCATCGCCATGCAACACGAGTCGCGCCTCCGCAAGGAACTCGCCGAGGCCGAAAACATGGCCCACCAGCTCGACAAGACGTCCGTCGACTACCGCTTCCTCGAGCAGGACGCGGCCACCAAGCGCGCCACCTACGCCCGCATCGTCGACCGGCTCAACGAGGCCAGCGTCGCCAGCCAGATGGAAAACACCAACATCAAGATCTTCGACCCCGCCTACGTGCCCGTCACCGCCGTCGGCGACAACGCCCTCGCCCTCGGCCTCAAGGCCGGATTCATCGGCATCGGCCTCCTCGTCTTCGTGCCGCTCGGCTTCGGGTTCTTCGACACGCGCATCAAGACCGTCTCGCACGTCGAGGATTCCCTCGGCGAAACCCTCCTCGGCGCGGTGAAGACCATCGACGGCCTCGGCGAGATCGAGCGCGCCCACGTGTATCGACTCCACAAGGACGACGGCCTCACCGAGAGCTACCGCGGCATCTACAGCGCGATCGACATCCACTCCACCGAGGGCTTCCCCAAGGCGATCGTGAGCACCAGCAGCATGCCCGGCGACGGCAAGAGCCTCACCGCGAGCAACCTCGCCGCCGTCTTCGCCTCGCACGGCCGGCGCACGCTGCTGGTCGATTGCGACCTCCGCCGCCCCGTCCTCCACCGCTACTTCGGCGTCGATGTCACCAACGGCTGGATACAGTGCCTCACGCCCGCCGCGCTCGCGGCGAATCCGCCCGTCGAGCCGCCCGCGATCGCGTTCACCGAGAACCTCGACCTGCTGCCGTCCGGCGGCGTCGCCAAGAACCCGACCGAGACCCTCGAGAAATTCGTCACCTCCGGCATGCTCAAGCGCCTGCTCACGCGCTACGATCTCGTCATCCTCGATACGCCGCCCGTCGCCGTATTCCCCGATGCGTTGCTGCTCGCCCGCTACTGCAAGGAGCTGATCTACGTCTGCAAATACGGCTCTGTTCGCCTCAACGCCGTGCGCAAGACCCTGCAAAAGGTCCACGAAACCGGCATCAAGGTGCTCGGCCTCGTGATCAACCAGATGCCCGAGTCGCGCTTCCGCACCAGCGGCTACAGCGGTTACGGCGCTTACGGGCAGGAATACTATCAGGCTTACGCCAAGTCGCACGCCGACTCCTGAGCCGCCTCCGCGCCGTGACCCAGGCCGAACCAGATCGCGCGCCCGGTTCCGCGGCCGCGCTGCGATTCCTCGCAGCCATCCTGCTTCTCGCCGCGCTCGCGCTCGCGCCGCTCTACTACGGAGCGACGCGCGCGCTGCCGCTGGAGATTGCGACCGTCCTGCTCACCGCCGGGGGCGCCGCCTGGGCCTTGTCGCGCGCGCTCACCGGCCGCTATGCCCTGCCACCCGCCGCGATGCGCTGGGGCGTCGCGCTCGTTGCCGTCTCCGCCCTCGCCTGGCTTTTCGTTCTCGTTCCACCGGCGTGGCCCGAGTTCACGCGCGACCATGTCGCCCGCCTCGCCGCCCGCTGGCCCGGCAGCGTGATGCCCCGGTCCTTCAACGTCGTCCTCGCCTGGTCCGGCGCGCTCGTGCTCGCCTTGTTCGCCCTGCACGATCTGGCGCGCGAACCGCGCTGGCGCCGCGCGATCGCCGGCACGGTCGTGCTCGCCGGCGCGGCCGTCGCCCTGCTCGGGCTGGTGCAGAACGCCACGCGCGCCAGCGGGATCTACTGGGACGACAGCCATCGGGTGCCCGGCGCGTTCTTCGGCACGTTCTTTCACCACACGTCCGCCGGCGCCTACCTCAACACCGTCTGGCCGCTCGGCATCGCGCTCGCCCTCACGCTCATCCGCCTCGGCGCCGCCACCTCCGCGCAGCGCACCGTCATCTTCGGCTCCCTCGTTTGCGCCACCCTCGCGCTCGCCGCGCACACCGCGCACGTGTCGAAACTCCCGCAGGTCCTCGCCGCCCTCGCCTTCGGCACGCTCGCGTTGTGGGCCGGCCTCTGGCGCGTGCTCGGTGAGGTCCGCGGCCTGCGCATCGCCACCGGCACCGTCTGCGCCCTCGCCGCCGCAGGCGTCATCTACTTCGGCGCCGCGCGGCTCGACACGATCGCGGCGCGCTGGGACGACTTCAAACGCACGCAATTCGGCCCCGAGCGCGAACGCGTCGTCACCGCTCCACCGCCCGTGGAAGCCTGGCCGCGCTTGATGCGCGACGATCTTTTCATCCCGTCCGATCACCACGGCTATCCGCTCGGCGATCGGGGCGCCGCCTACGCCACCGCGCTCGCCGCGATGGGCGAGCGCCCGTGGTTCGGCTGGGGCCCCGGCGGCTGGACCGCCGCGGCCGCGGCCCACTCGCAGGACCCGTTCATCCGCACGTTTTACCTGCTGGTTCAGTTCACGCATCAGGACTCCCTGCAAACCGTCGTGGAATGGGGCCTCGTCGGCGCCGCCGGTTGGGCACTGCTCGTGCCCGGCGCACTGCTCCACGGTGTCGCCCGCCTCGGCCCGCGCCCCTCGCACGATTTCGTCGGCGCCGGCGCCGTCGTCGCGCTCGGCAGCGTCCTTGCGCAGTCGCTCATCGATTTTCCCCTCCAGATCCCGGCGGTGCAGCTCAACGCCGTGGGCCTCGCCGCCCTCGCCTGGTCCGTGCCGTCGCACTCCTCCGCTTCCTCCGTGTCCAACTCCTTCAACCACTCATGAGCGTCCTCAATCCTCCCAGCGAAACGGTCATCCGACCCAATTCCTCCTGGCTCCGCATCGACTGGCGCGGCGTCCTGCAATACAAGGACCTCGTCCTGCTGATGGTGCGGCGCGATTTCATCGCGCGCTACAAGCAGACGATCCTCGGGCCCGCGTGGTTCATGATCAATCCGATCCTGACTTCGCTCATGTTCACCCTGGTGTTCAGCCGCGTCCTCGGCGTCGGCACCGCCGGCGTCCCGCCCGTGCTGTTCTATCTCTCGGGCATGCTCGGCTGGTCGTATTTCTCCAATCTCCTGAGCACCACCAGCAACGCCCTCCTCCACAACGCCGCACTCTTCGGGAAGGTCTATTTTCCCCGCCTCGTCGTCCCCACCGCGATGTCGATCTCGAGCTGCATCGCCTTCGGCATCCAGCTCTGCACGTTCCTCGCCGTCCTCGGGTTCTATGCCGCCACCGGCCGCGTCGATGTCTCGCTGCCGCAAGTCGGCCTCGCCCTCCTCGGCGTCCCGCTGCTGCTCGTGCATGTCGCCCTCCTCTCCGTCGGCGTCGGCCTAACGCTCGCGTCGATCACCGCGAAGTATCGGGATTTCCAGCACCTCACCGGCTTCATGGTCCACCTGTGGATGTATGCCACCCCGGTCATCTTCCCGTTCAGTCACATCCAGCAGAAATTCCCCGGCTACTCCTGGATCGCCGCCGCCAACCCCATGGCCGCGGTCGTCGAAAACTTCCGCGCGCTGTTCTTCGGCACCGCGCCGCTCCCGCTCTCCTACCAGGCCCTCTCGATCGGCGTCGCCGCCGCCCTTTTCATCTTCGGCGTCCTCAACTACCAGCGCACCGCCCGCACATTCATCGACACCGTCTGATCCCTCCTTCGAGCCACCATCCCTTTTTCCCGCCGTTCCATGTCTCAACCCACCATCTCCGTTCGCCACATCTCGAAGAAGTATCGCCTCGGCCTCGTCGGCATGACGACGTTGCGCGACGAACTCCAGCGCCGCTGGGCGCGCCTCCGCGGTGACCACACCGCACTCGGCGTCCAGCCCAAGGCCCAGACGCCCGACGGCGGCAACGAGTTCTGGGCCCTGCGCGACGTCAGCTTCGACGTCCAGCAGGGCGACGTCGTCGGCCTCATCGGCCGCAACGGCGCCGGCAAAAGCACCCTCCTGAAAATCCTCAGCCGCATCACCGAGCCCACCCTCGGCGAGATCCGCCTGCGCGGCCGCGTCGCCAGCCTCCTCGAGGTCGGCACCGGCTTCCACCCCGAACTCAGCGGCTACGAAAACATCTATCTCAACGGCGCCATCCTCGGCATGTCCCGCGCCGAGATCCGCAAGAAATTCGACGAGATCGTCGAGTTCTCCGAAATCGGGAAGTTCATCGACACCCCCGTGAAGCGCTACTCGAGCGGCATGTATGTGCGCCTCGCCTTCGCCGTCGCCGCCCACCTCGAACCCGAGATTCTCATCATCGACGAGGTGCTCGCCGTCGGCGACGTCGCCTTCCAGCGCAAATGCCTCGGCAAGGTCCGCGAAATTTCCCGCGGCCAGAATCGCACCGTCATGTTCGTCAGCCACAACATGAACGCCGTCGAAAACATCTGCACGCGCGGCGTCCTCATGAAACAGGGCCAGGTCGTCCGCGAGGGGGCCGACGTCCGCGAAATCGTCCGCCAATACATCGCCGAACACGCGCAGGCCGCCTCCGGCGCCGCTTGGGAAAATCCCGGCGAGGCCTGGAAGAACGACTACTTCCGCGTCGATCGTTTCTATCTCACCGATGCCAGCGGCGAGGTCATCACCCACGCCGTCTCCAACGACCAGCCGGTCAACGTCGTCATCGAGGGCGAGGTGCTGAAAACCGACTCCAGCCTCCAACTCGGCTACGGCCTCTTCACCGACGAGATGGACGCACTCTACGTCAGCACGAATCTCGACCAGCCCGAGGCCACCTGGACCGAACTCCAGCGCGGCCCCGTCCGCCTCACGTCCCGCATTCCCGCGCGTCTCGTCAACGAGGGCGAATACCGCGTCGGCCTCTTCGCCGGTCTCTATCGCCGCAAGTGGTTCTGCGAACCCGGCGTCAAGGGCCCCACCCTCGCCTATGAGGTGCGCGGCGGCCTCAGCGACTCGCCCTGCCTCGTCACGCGCCGCCCCGGCTACTTCGCTCCCGTGCTCGAGTGGCAGGTCCGCAACGGCGTCGAACTCATCGCCTGATCCTCCCGCGCCGCCGTGTCCGACCGCGCTCCCGTCGCCCTCTTCGTTTACAACCGGCCTGACCACACGCGTCAGACGCTGGAAGCCCTCGCGCGCAACCGCCTCGCCGCCGACACCACGCTCTACGTCTTCGCCGACGGCCCGAAACCCGGCGCGCCCGCCGCCGACCTCGAACGCATCGCCGCCACCCGCGCCCTCGTGCGCAGCCGGCCGTGGACCGCCCGCGTCGAACTCATCGAGTCCGACACCAACCGCGGCCTCGCCGCGTCGATCCTCGGCGGCGTCGGCCGCGTGCTCGCCATGCACGACCGCATCATCGTGCTCGAGGACGACATCGTCACCTCGCCCGGCTTCCTCGAGTTCATGAACCGCAGCCTGGAGCTCTACGCCCGCGATTCCCGCGTGATGCACGTCTCCGGCTACATGTATCCCCTCGGTCTCCAGACTCCGGATACGGCGTTCCTGCGCATTCTCTCGTGCTGGGGCTGGGCGACGTGGGCCCGCGCCTGGCGGCACTACGACGACGATGTCGCCACCCACCTCGCTCGGCTCGATACCCCGCACCGCGTCCGCAAGTTCAACATCGAGGGCCACGCCGACTTCCACCGCCAGCTCCTCGACAACCAGCGCGGACGCATCCGTTCGTGGGCCGTGCGCTGGTATGCCTCCTGGCTCGCGCAGGACGGCCTCTCGCTTTTCCCCACCCAATCGCTCGTGCGCAACGTCGGCCACGACGGCACCGGCGTGCACTGCCACGCCAACCATCGCTTCGACACCACCGTCGTCGACGCGATTCCCGTGCGGCGTCTCCCGCTCCGCGAGAACGTCGCGCTCCGCTGGCGCATCAACGAATTCTACCGCTCCGGCCGCGTCGACCGCTCGTTCCCCCGCATCTGGCTCAACAGCCGCCTCGTGCTTCCCATCCGTCGCCGCCTCGCCGCGATCTGACGCCATGTCGCTGTTCGCCCGATTTTCGCCGGACACCAAGGCCGCGCTCCGTTCGCAGTGGAACCGCCTGCGCCACCCGCGCGCGCAGCTCGGCCCCGGCACCTACGTGCAACGCGGCGCCCGCCTCGCCGCCGGCACGATCGCCGGACGCCACTGCGCGTTTCTGCGCGGCGCCCAGGTCCGCGGCGGCACGCGGCTCGGCGATCGCGTCGTCATCGGAGGACACAGCGTGATCGGCCGCTCCGCCACCGGCGCCCACTGCACGCTCGAGCCCGGCGTCGAGTTGTTCAATTCCACGCTCGGCGACCACATCACGCTGCAACGCGACGCCCGCGTCACCGACGCACACATCGGCCGCTACAGCTACATCGGTCGCACCGCGTATCTCAATCTCGTCACGGTCGGCTCGTTCTCCTCGATCGGCCCCGGCACGCTCGCCGGACTCGGCGAACATCCCGTCGATTTCGGCAGCACCTCGCCGGCGCTGTATTCCACCCGGCGCCAGTGCGGCGGCACCTTCGCCGCAGCCGATGTCTTCCCCGAACGGCGTCCCATCGTGATCGGCCACGATGTCTGGCTCGGCGCGCGCGTCTTCGTGCGCGACGGTGTCACGATCGGCCACGGCGCCATCGTCGCCGCCGGCTCGGTCGTCACGCACGACGTCGCTCCTTACACCATCGTCGGCGGCACGCCGGCGAAACTGATTCGCGCCCGTTTCGACGACGCGACCGTCTCCCGCCTGCTCGCGCTCGCCTGGTGGTCCTGGCCCGATGCCCGCCTGCAAGCCGCGCAACCCTATCTCGCGAGCCGCGACCTCGGCGCGTTTCTCGACTGGGCCGAAGCGCAGGCGCCCTCCGCCGTCGAACCCGTGCTGCGCTGAGCGCGCGCCTCGTCCTCTTTTTCCACGCTCCATCCTCATGCCCTCCCTCCTCTACATCGGCGAGAACCCCGGTTCCGGCACCGGCAGTCCCATCATTGTCCTGCGTCACCTGAAGCGCTTCGCCGCCGATGGATGGACGATTTCCGTGATCGGCGACTACGGCGGCGATTACCGCACGTGCCGCGAGGCAGGCTGGGCCGTGACGCAACTCTGTCACCGCCGCTGGTGGTGGCCGCCTTACCGCCAGCAATCCGCGAGCCTGCGCTGGCTGCGGTTGCGGCTGCTCGCCTACGAAGCCGCGGCCGCGAATCCGGCGCCCGACGCGATCTTCAGCTACTTCGCCGCGCACTCGGATTTCTCCGCGCAACTCGCCACGCATGTCGCCCAGGTCACCGGCGCGCCGCTGCACATGCTCGCGCACGACGATGCCGCGTCGTTTCCCTACGCGCGCGGACGCGAAAAGGAATTGCGCCGCTTTCACGAGGGCATCCTCGCCGCCGCCGACGCCTGCTGGTTTGTCTCCCCCGAACTCGCCGACTGCTACCCGGCCACCGCCGCGCAACGCCGGCTGCTCTATCCGATTCCCGAAGGCTGGCATCCGCCCGCCGCCTGGACGGAGGAGCGCGTGAAGTATCCACGCGTGTATTACGCCGGTTACGTCTGGCCCCAGCAGTTGCCGTTGCTCGGCCGCGAGGCGCGTTGCGCGCGCGATGCCGGCGCCGAACTCGTCGTCATGTCGCGCCAGTCCGACGCGTTGCGCGCCTTCTGCGAAGCCGAGCCCGCGCGCTGGCATGCGCCGTTCCCGACGAACCGCGAGGCCCTCGCCCATCTGGTCGACGACGCCGCCGGCCTGATCGTTTCGTATGCGGACACGATCGCGGACATGCCGTGGTGCGAGACGAGTTTTCCGAGCAAGTTCGTGGAATACTGCCACCTCGGCCTGCCCATCGCGATCGTGGCCCCGCCCGACAGCGCCATCGCGCGCTGGGCGCAGCGCACGCGCTACCCGTATCTCTTCGAACCCACCAATCTCGCCGGCCTGCAGGACTGGTTCGCCGGACTCCGCCGCCGCGAAGTCTGGCAGGTGCGCGCCGCGCTGTCGCTCCACCTCGCGCGCACCGAGTTCAATCCCGATCACATTCACGCGTCGCTTGCGAACGCGATGATTCCGGGCACCCAGCGCCGCGCGGCGTGACCAAGTCTCCCGGTTTTCCTTTCGCTCATGTCGTCATCCTCACCTCGTCGCGTCATCCTCGTCGGTTGCGGAGCGGTTGCCCGCCAGCTCTACGTGCCGGCGTTGCGCGTGTTGCAGGACGCCGGCCTGGTGCGTGTCTCCGCGATCGTCGACTCGTCGGTCTCGGCGCGCGAGGCGGTCGCGCAGACGTTTCCGCGCGCCGGCCAGTCCGCCGCCCTCGAGCAAACGACCGCACCGGCCAACTCGCTCGCGATCCTCACCTCGCCCACGTCGTTGCGCGCCGCGCAGGCGCTCGTCGCGATTGAGAAGGGCTGGCATGTGCTCAGCGAGAATCCGCTCGGCGCCTCCTCCGACGAATCCGCCCACGTTCTCGCGACCGCGCAGCGCCACCAGCGGCTCGTCGCGGTGAATCTCTACCAGCGATTTTTTCCCTCGTGCCGTTACCTGCGCAGCCTCTGCCGCGACTGGCTGCTCGGTCCGCTCGTGAGTTACACGATCAACGAGGGCGGCGCGTTCGGCCGGCCCTCGGGCGATGCCGGCTTCGATCACGCCATCGAACCCGGTGGAGTCCTCGCCGAGACCGGCCCCCACGTCTTCGACCTGCTCGATTGGTGGCTCGGTGAACCGTCCGCCGTGCGCTACGCCGACGACGCGATGGGCGGCCTCGAGGCCAACGCCTTCGTGCAACTCGACTACGCCAGCGGCGCGCGCGGTCGCGTGCACCTCAGCCGCGACGCCATGCCCACGCAGGAATACCGTTTCGCGTTCGAGCGCGGCGTCGTGTTCTGGCGCGGCGACGATGCCGCGCACCTCAACGTCGAACTCGCCGGCGCGCCCGCCGCCTTGCGCGCCGCGCTCGTGCCGCTGCACGCCGACACCGTCGACGAGGCCGCCACGCGGCCGCTCGAGACCGTCCCGCGCTGCTTCATTCACCAACTGCAGAACGTCCTCGCTGCCATCGCCGGCGAAGACGCCCTGCTCGCGCCCGCCGACGAGGCGCAACGCTCCCTTCGTCTCATCGAGCAATGCTACGCGCGCCGCGCGCTGGTCGACCAGCCGTGGCTCACCACCGGCGAATCCGCCCGCGCGCAGGAACTCGGCAACACCTTGTCCGCCGCCTCATGAAAATCGCCATCGTCGGAGCCGCCGGTTTCATCGGCACACGGCTGATCGAACACTTCCATCTCGCGAAGGAGCCGTCCGTCACGCTCACCGCGCTCGTGCGTCGCCCCGAAGGCCTCGCGCTCCCGGCCCGGTTTGCGATCGAGACCTGCGTGGCCGATCCGCTCGACATCGACACGATGGCCCGCGCCTTCAGCGGCTGCACCGCCGTCGTCCACTGCGCCACCGGCGACATCGCCCAACTCGAACGCATGCCCGCGGCCCTCTGCCTCGCCGCTTCCGCCGCCGGCGTCCGTCGCGCGATCTACCTCAGCAGCGCCTCCGTCCACGGTGCCCATCCGCGCCACGGCACCGACGAACGCTCCGCCCTCGATCCCGGCGACGCGTCGCCCGACGATGCCGCGCGGATTCGCGCCGAGCAGAAATTTTTCGCCGAGTGCCAGCGGCACTCCCTCGTCGGCTTCGCCCTTCGCCCCGCCGTCGTTTACGGCCCGCGTTCGCGCTGGATCTCCGAACTCGCCGCCGATCTGGTCGCCGGCCGCGCCTGGCTCTACGAGGGCGGCCGCGGCGTGTTCAACGGCATCTATGTCGACAATCTCGTCGCCGCCATCGCCAGCTGCCTCCACGCCGCCGACGACGATGCCGGCGCGTATCTGGTTTCCGATGACGAGCCCGCGACTTGGGAACAGTTCCTCCGCGCCGCCGCCACGCAGCTCGATGTGCCGTTCGCTTCCATCCACCAACTTTCGCAACTCCCGGAGTTCAAACCCTCCCTCCAGGATCGCGCGGGCCGCGCCGCCGCCCATCCGTTTGTCCAGCGCCTGCTCCCGCTCGTCCCCTACGGCCTGAAGCGCAGCGCGAAAGCCGCCATCGCCGCCGCGTCCGCGCCCGAGCGGCGCGATTCCTGGGCCATGCCCGGCGGCCCCGCCCCGCGCATCACCCCGGAGATGGCGCGGCTGCAGCAGGCCACCTGGAAATTTCCCCACGCGCGCGCCGACCAACGCCTCGACTACCGCCCGGTCGTCGGTTTCGCCGAAGCCATCGAACGCAGCTTCGCCTGGTGGCGCTTCGCCCGCGGAGAATACTCGTTTGCCGCATGAAAATCAGCGTCCTCATCCCCGCCTTTCACGCGGATCCGTTCATTCGCGGCGCGCTGGCCAGCCTGCGTCGGCAAACGCACACCGATTGGGAGGTCGTCGTGGTCGAAGATGGCTCGCATGACGACACCGCCGCGATCCTCGCCGAGTTTGCCCGCACCGGCCCCCAACCCGTCGTCTATCACAATCTCGGCGAAAACCGCGGCGTCGGCACCGTGCGCAACCAGCTCCTCGAGCTCGCCTCGGGCGACGCCCTCGCGTTCCTCGACGCCGACGATACTTGGGAGCCGAACCACCTCGCCAACGCCGCCGCCCGCATCGGCGCCGGCGCCGATCTCGTCGTCAGCGGCGTGCGCACCTTCGACCTCGTGCAGCAACGCGCCCTCGAAAAAGTCCCCGCGCCCGCGGAAGTCGTGCGCGATCCCGTGCTCACGCTGTTCGAACGCAGTGCGATCATCACCAGTTCCGCCGTCGTCCTCACGCGCGACATCGCGCGCCGCACCGGCGCGTTCGACGCCTCGCTCCGCATTGGCGAGGACCGCGACTACTGGCTCCGCTGCGCGCTCGCCGGCGCCCGCTTTGCCGCCACCGACGAGTTCACCTGCAACTACGCCAAACATCTCTCGAGCTCGATGGCGCGCACCTACGTCGTCGCGCAACACGTCACGCGTTTCTACGAGAAATACCGCGACCTCGCCGCCGTGCCCGCGCGCCTGCGCCGCCATCTGCTGGCCGACAGCCTGATCTGCGAAGGCCGCCTGCTGCGCCAGCACGATCGCCAGCGCAGCGCCGAGTGTTTCTGGCGCGCGTGGCGCTGCGAACCGTTCAACCCCCGCATCCCCGCCCATCTCGCGGTCACCGGCTGGCGCTCCCTCTCGCCGGCCCAACGCGCCGCCTGACCGTCCCGCATGTCCCTCGCGTTCCTCCTCCTCGCGCACAAGCACGCCCCGCAGGTCGCACGCCTGTTCCGCGCGGTGCACCGGCCGGAGGATGTCGTCGTGTTGCATTTCGACCGCCGCGCCGAACCCGCGCTGCACCAGCTCGGTCGCGACCTCGCCCGCCGCCACGCCAACGTCATCCTGCTGCCGTCGCGCACCATCTCCTGGGGCGGCTACGAGATGGCCGCCGCGCAAATGGACGCGATGGCCGCCGCGCTCCGCGCCAGCGATCGCTGGCACCATTTCATCAATCTCACCGGCCAGGATTTTCCGATCAAACCGGTCGCCGAACTCCACGCGCATCTCGCCGCGCAGCCCGACGCCAACTATGTCAGTTGGTTCGATCCGGTCCTCCAACCGATCTGGAGCAACGCCCGCGAGCGTCTCGAGCGCTACTACCTCGAGTGGCCCTGGCTCGAACGCGCACTGCGCATTCCCGGCGCCGGCCGCCGCGTGCGCAAACTCCTCGGCTGGCAGAACAAGCTGCCCCACCTCCCGGGTTACCGGCGCGAGTGGCCCGACTTCCGCTACTTCGGCGGCGCCAACCACGTGATTCTCAGCCGCGCCGGCTGCGCTTATCTCACCGGCGACCCCGGCGCGCAGCGCATCATCCGCTGGCTCAAACACTCCGCGCACGCCAACGAGATCGTTTTCCAGACCGCGATGCTCAACGGCCCCCTCGCGTCCACCGTCGTCAACGCCCACCTGCGCGAAATCGATTTCCCGCCGCATTCGCCGCATCCGCGGACGCTCCGCGCCGCCGATTTCGACTGGCTCGCCGGTGCACCCGGTTTCTTCGCGCGTAAGTTCGATGCCCGGACCGATAGCGCCATCCTCGACCGCCTCGAAGAACATCTCGGGTTAAACCCGATCGATCGTCACGCCGCGTCGCACTCCTGACCGGTTTTGGTGTCCATGCGCGCCGACCTCCCTGCCGGAGGCCTGCACTCACGCGCCTTTTCCCAACTTTCACGCGATGAAGCCACCGCTAATCAGCATCTGCATTCCCGCTTACAACGCCGAGCGCTTCCTGCCCGCCGCGCTCGAATCGGTGCGCGCCCAGCGCTTCGCCGACTGGGAACTCATCGTCACCGAGGACGGTTCGCACGATGCCGCCGAGGACATCGTCCGCGAGTTCGCCCGCACCGTGCCGCAACCCGTGCGCTTCGACCGCCACGCGCAAAATCGCGGCCTCCCCGCCACCCGCAACACCGGCATCGCCGCCGCCCGCGGCGAATGGATCGCACTGCTCGACGCCGACGACGTGTGGATGGCCGGTCATCTCGAATCCGCCGCCGCGCTCATGCGCGGATCGAACGCCGAACTGCTGCACGCCGGCTCGATCCTCTTCGACAGCGACACCGGTCGCGAACTCGAAGTGCGCGCGCCCTCCACCGAGGCCATCGCCGATTTCCCCCGCAGCCTCTTCAACGGCACCTATATCATCCAGCCGTCGTCCGTCGTGCTGCGCCGCCAGTTGTGGGAGGACGTCGGCGGTTTCGATCCCACATTCCGCTACGTCGAGGATCGCGAGATGTGGATTCGCTGCGCCCGCAGCGGCGCACGGTTCGCCTACACCGGCGTCAACACCTGCCTTTACCGCAAACACGCCTCCGCGATGTCGCGTCACGGCGTCGCCATGGCGCTCGCCAGCGCGCGCGTTTACGAAAAAAACATCGACTGGGAAGCCGTCCCGAGCCGCCTCCGCCGCACGTCCGCCGCCGACGCCTGGCTCGCCGCCGGTCGCATCGCATTGCGCGACGATCCCGGTTCCGCGCGCGACTTCTTCGGCAAATCCCTCCGGCACCGCGCGCTCGCGCCCGCCACCTACGGCTACTGGCTCGCCGCCGCCGTCCTTCACCACACCCGAGGCAAAGCCGCATGAGCCACACGATCTGCACGCTCTTCGAGGGCCACTACCACCTCGGTGTCGGCGCCCTCATCAATTCGCTTCACGCGAACGGCTTCTCCGGTCGCATCATCTGCGGCCATCGCGGTCCCCAGCCGTCGTGGGCCGACGCCGCGCGCGCGCTCCAGGATCGCATCGAGGTGCGTTTCGTCGAGGTGTCCGCCGACGTGCACTTCACGCACTACAAGCCCGCGTTCATGCGCGAATGCTGGGCGACGCACGCCGCCGATGCGGAACAGCTCTACTACTTCGATCCCGACATCGTCGTGAAAGCGCCGTGGTCCGTCATCGATCGCTGGGCCGCCGACGGCGTCGCGCTCTGCGAGGACGTGAATCCGTATCTGCCCGCGCGCCATCCCTATCGCCTCGCATGGGAAGATTTTCTCCGCGCCCACGGCCTCCCGCCGCGCCGTCCGCTCGATCGCTACTACAACGCCGGTTTCATCGGCCTGCCGCGCGCGCACGCCGGTTTGCTCGACGCCTGGACGCGCATCATCGCCGCCGCCGCGCAACACGTTTCCCTTTCCACGATCAAGGTGAAGAACGCCTCCGCGCTGTTTCACACGCCCGATCAGGACGCGCTCAACATGGCGCTCATGGTCACCGACGCGCCCGTCAACGGCGCCGGCCCCGAAGGCATGGACTTCACCACCGGCGGACACCTGCTCTCGCACGCCATCGGCGGCCGCAAGCCCTGGCGCGGTGGTTTCCTCCACGATGCGCTGCGCGGCCGTCCGCCGTGCTCCGCGCAAAAATCCTTCTTCCGCTTCGCGGAGTCTCCCCTCCGCCTCTTTCCGTCCGCCGAGCTCGCGCGCCTGCGCCTGTCCCTCCTCGGCGGCATCGTCCTCGGTCGCGTTTACCGACGCGCCTGACCGCTCCGCTTCTTTCGTGAAACTCGTTTTTCTCTGCACGTCCCTCGCGCCGGGACGCGACGGCGTCGGTGACTACGTTCGCCAGCTCGCCGCCGCGTGTGCGCAACTCGGCCACGTCTGCCTGCTCGTGGCGTTGCACGACCGTCACCTCGCGCGTCCCTCGGAACTCGTGCAGCGTTACAACGAGGTGCGTTTCCCCGCCACGCTCCCGTGGTCGCGCCGCGCCGAGATGCTGCACCGCCTCCTCCACGAATTCGATCCGCACTGGGTCAGCTGGCAGATGGTGCCGTATGGTTTTCACCCGAAGGGCATCCTGCCCGGCGCCGCGTTTGCGCTGATCGACGCCGCCAAGCCGTGGCAGAACCACGTCCTCCTGCACGAACTCTGGCTCGGCCTCGCGCAGGCCGACCGCCTCCGGCCGCGGCTCGTTGGCGCGCTGCAACGCCGGCAGGTGCTCGCGTTTCTCCGCCGGCTCGCGCCCGCCGCCGTGCACACCACCAATCCCGCCTACCAGCTGGCCCTCGCCCGCCACGGCTGGCCCGCGGAAATCCTTCCGCTCTTCGGC
Source organism: Verrucomicrobiota bacterium (assembly GCA_023430825.1). Lineage (GTDB taxonomy): Bacteria > Verrucomicrobiota > Verrucomicrobiia > Opitutales > Opitutaceae > Opitutus. Next base: position 26,221 of record JAEYYL010000377.1, read on the forward strand.
AACATTCCCGTCCAACCCGTCGCGCGCGAGGCCGCGCGCACCGAGCTCGCCGCGCTCGCCGGCGACGCGCTTCCGCGCCCGCCGCACACCCTCGGCGTCATCTTCGGCACGATTCATCCGCAGTGGCAGCCCGACGCCACGCTCGCATTCCTGCGTGACGCCGGCGCTCGCGCGCGCCGCCCCGTCGCGCTCGTCACGCTCGGTCGCATCGGCGCGCACGGCACGCGCCTGCTCGCGCACCTCGCGCAATCGCTGCCCGTGTTCGACGCCGGTCCCCATTCTCCGGATACGATCTCCCGCCTGCTCCACGCGATGGACTTTGGCCTCGCGACCCACCCGTGGGCGTTGATCGGCAAGAGCGGCACCGCCGCCTCGCTGATCGATCACGGCCTGCCGATCATCGTCCCCCGCGACGACTGGCACCCACGCCACGGCACGATCACCGTCGCGCCCGATCCCCTGCTGCGCCGGCTGGGCGAACTCACGCCCGATTCGTTCGCCGACTTCCTTTCGTTACGCCGCGAACCCGCGCCGCAACTTCCCGCCATCGCCTCCCGCTTCATCGCCTCGCTCGGTTCGCCCGCGCCCGGCGCGCTCGTCGCATGAACATCCTCGTTTACGCCCCCCAAATGGCCGCGTTCGGCGGTATGGAACGCCACGTCTGCGATCTTGCCGGCGTGCTCGCGGCGCGCGGCCATTTCGTCACGCTGCTCACCACCAGCAACTCGCTCGCGCACGAGCTCCGCGACCGTCTGCTCCGCGCCGGCGTCATCGTCCGCGAACTCGAGGTGGGCCGCGGCCGCGCCAGCCGGCTGCGCAAGGGCCTCTGGCTCTTCCGCGAAGCCTTGCGCAACGAAACCGTGCGCTGGGATCTCATCTACACCAACGGCCAGAGCGCGCTCGCCCGCCTCGCGTGGCTCGCCGCCCGGCCGCACACGCGCATCGTCCATCATCATCACACCGCCGCCGACCCCGGCGAACAGGCCACGTGGTCGCGCCTTTTCCGCCGCGTGCTCAAACACGCGCCCGAACTCGTCGCCTGCAGCCGCTTCACGCAGCGCTCCCTCGCCGCCGCCACCGGCCGCGACGACGTGCGCTTCCTGCCCTACCTCACGTCGTCGCCCGTCGCCGCCGTCGGCGTGCAGGATCGCCTCTACTCCCCCAACAGCCACCTCCATTTCGGTTTCATGGGCCGGCTCGTCGCGGAGAAGGGCATCGATTTCATCTGCGCGCTCAGCCAGCGGCCCGAACTCGCGCACATCACCTGGCACATCCACGGCAGCGGCGCCGCGTATCCACCGGAGTTTTTCAAAAACTATCCGCGCCTCGTCTATCACGGCGCTTACACCGCCGGTTCGCAGCAGGCCGCCATCCTCGAAAGCCTCGACGCGCTCGTGCTCTTCTCCACGCACAACGAGGGCATGCCGCTCAGCCTCATCGAGGCCATGTCCGCCGGCCTCCCGTGGATCGCCACCGACCGCGGCGGCACGCGCGAGATGGCCGTGAGCGAGGACAACTGCATCGTCGTCGGCCAACCCCACGACGCCGACACCCTCGCCGCCGCCGTCGCCGAGCTGGCCGCGCGTATCCGCCGCGGCGCTACATCGCGCGAGGAGCAGCGCCGCACCTACGACCGCCAATTCGCCCCGTCCGTCGTCGCCGACGCGTGGTGCGATTACCTCGAAGCCCGCGAGCTGGCGTCCCAGCCCGCCTGATCGTGCCGTTTTGCCCATCACACCGCGCCCGCGCCTCCGCATGAGCTCCGCCCGCAAACTCGCCAAATCCCTGCTCTACCACGCGCGTGCCGCGCGCATCCGCGCGCTCGCCGTGCCGCGGCGCAGCACCTGGCTCCGGCGCCAGCTCAATCTTCCGGCCAACGAAACCTTCGATCCGTTTCGCGACGCGCCCCCGCCCGGCGCGACGTTCGCCGCGCTCGAGCCCGCCGCGACGTTTCGCCGTCCGCTCCCGGAACTGCCCGACGCGCATCCGGCCGCCCTCGCCTTCTTCGCCCGCCATACCGAAGAGTCGCTCGCCCCCCGCGGCGTCGCCACCTTCGACGGCGGCGTCGCCTGGGGTCATCCCACCGGCGGTGTATTCACCGCACAAGGACACTTCGTCCCCGTCTTCACCCACGATCCGTGCGGCGACGCGTTTCACACCGTCTGGACCCGCCTGCACCTCCCCGCGCCCCGCCGTCTCGCCGGACGCGTGCTCTACCTCGTCCCCCCGGAAGCGACGGACAACTTCCATCACTGGCTCGTCGATCTGCTCCCGCGCCTCGGCCTTGTGCAACGCGCCGGCCACCGCCTCGCCGATTTCGATCGCGTCATCGTCAACCACGCCGGCCGCGGCTACCAGTTCGCCACGCTCGAACGCCTCGGCATCCCCCGCGAGAAAATCGTCGCCGCCGACGCGTCCCTCCTCGTGCGCGCCGACCAGCTCGTCGTGCCTTCGTTGAAGGCCTCGAACCAGACGCTCCCCTCCAGCGACCTCGCTTTCCTGCAGCGCAGCTTCCTCGGCCACCGCCCGAACGGCCGGCCTTCGCGCCGGATTTTCCTCAGCCGCGCCGACGCCGCGTTCCGGCGCCTCAGCAACGAACCCGCGCTGCATCCGCTCCTGCGCGCCCACGGCTTCGAGATCGTGACGCCCGGCCAGCTTTCTCTCCCCGAACAGGCGCGCCTTTTCGCCGAGGCCGCCGTCGTCGCCGGTCCCGCCGGCGCAGGGTTCGCGAATCTCGTCTTCGCCAACCCGCCCGCGCACGCGATCGAAATCGCCGAACCCGGCTGGCTCGCCGCGTTCCACTGGATGATCTCCGCCCGCGCCGGCCTCCGCCACACCGTGCTCCTCGGCGAGGGCGAGGTCATGCGCGGCGTGCCCGACTCGTCCGCCCGCCAGCGCGACATCGTCGTCGATCCCGAAAAACTCGCCGCGCTCCTCTCTGCCGTGCCCGCCGCCGTCACCGCCTAACGTTCCGCCCGCATGATTCTTTTCTCCCATCCCACCGGCAACGCCAACGTCCGCCACGCCGCCCTCGGGCTGCATCGCGCCGGACTGCTCGGCGAACTGTGGACGTGCGTGAACTACCGCGAATCCCCCTGGCACCGTCGGGTGCTGCCCGCCTCGATCGCCCGCCAGTTGCGCCGCCGCACGTTCCCCGCGGAACTCGGCACCGTCATCCGCACGTTTCCGCTCCGCGAGATCGGCCGGCTGCTCGCCCCGCGCGCCGGCCTGCGCTCCCTCGTCCGCCACGAACACGGCCCGCTCAGCGTCGATGCCGTTTACCACTCCCTCGACCGCCGCGTGAGCGAACGACTCTCCGACCAACGGTTCCGCGCCGTTTACGCCTACGAGGACGGCGCCCACGAAAGTTTCCGCGTCGCCACGCGCGAGGGAAAACTCCGGCTCTACGATCTGCCGATCGGTTACTGGCGCGCCTCGCGCGCGATCCTGCAGGAGGAAATCGAGCGCGAACCCGAATGGGCCATGACTCTTCACGGCACCCAGGACAGCCCGCAGAAAACCGCGCGCAAGGACGCCGAACTTCACCAGGCCGATCTCGTGCTCGTCGCCAGCACCTTCACGCGGCGCACGCTCGAACACGCGCCCGACTTCCGCGGCTCCGTCGTCACGATCCCCTACGGCGCGCCGCAACTCGACGCCGCGACCCTGCCTTCGCCGCCACCGCCCCGCCGCGGCAACAAACTGCGCGCGCTGTTCGTCGGCTCGCTCGGTCAGCGCAAGGGCCTCAGCTATTTGTTTCGCGCGATCCGCTCGCTCGGCAGCGGCGTGGAACTCACCGTCATCGGCAGCCGCCCCCTCGTCGCCTGCCCCGCGCTCGATCGCGAACTGAAAGCCGTGCGCTGGATTCCTTCCTGCGCGCACCGCGACGTGCTCGCCGAGATGACCGCACACGACGTGTTCGTTTTTCCGTCGTTGTTCGAGGGCTTCGGCCTCGTGCTCCTCGAGGCGATGGCGATGGGCCTCCCGATCGTCACCACGCCGCACACCGCCGGCCCCGACCTCATCACCGATGGCGTCGAGGGCTTCATCGTGCCGATCCGTTCCGACGAAGCCCTCGCCAGCCGCCTCGATCTGCTCCGGCGCAATCCCGATCTGCTCGCCGACATGTCCGCGCGCGCCCGCGCCCGCGCCGCCGAGTTCACCTGGGAGAACTACGGCGACTCCCTCGCCGCGAGCGTCTCGTCCGGCCTCGTCCACGCCTGACCATGGAAAAACTGCTCAAGCGCCTCATCTGGCTCTACCTGATCCTCCTCATCTTCGAGGGCGCGTTGCGCAAATGGGTCCTGCCGTCGCTTTCCGACCCGCTGCTGATCATTCGCGATCCCGTGGTCATGGCGATCTACGTCCTCGCTTTCTTCACCGGACGTTTTCCGATGAACGGCTTCATCGCCGCCACCGGCGTGCTCGCGCTCGGCTCCGCGATGGCGAGTCTCTTCGCGGGCAACACCAACCCGCTCGTCGTCGCCTACGGCCTGCGCATCAACTACGCCCACGTGCCGCTCATCTGGGTCATGGCGCAAACGCTCACGCGCCGGGACGTCGAGCGCATCGGCTGCTTCGTGCTGTTCGTCGCCATCCCGATGACGCTCCTGATGGTCGCGCAATTCCAGTCCCCCATGAACTCGCCGATCAACCGCGGCATCGGCGGCGACGAGGGCGGCCAGATTTTCGGCGCGATGGGCAAGATCCGCCCACCGGGCTTTTTCTCCTTCATCACCGGCCCGCAGGTGTTCTACCCGCTCGCCGCCGCCTTCTTCCTCCATCAAGCCAGCGCGCACCGCCGCCTGTGGTGGCCCGTGCTGATCGCCTGCGGTCTCGCGATCATCATCGCGCTGCCGGTTTCGATCAGCCGCACCGCCATGCTCGCCACCGGCATCGTCGGCGTCGTCTTCGTCGTCACCATGGCGCGCGCCGGCATCGGCATCGGTTCGAAATTCAGCAGCATCTTCACCCTCGCCGTCGTCGCGTTCGGCGTCTCGTTCCTCCCCATCTTCGACGAGGCGCGCGAGGTGTTCATGTCGCGCTGGGTGACCGCGTCGGTCAGCACCGACGGCGACGCGTGGGGCGGCATCATCGGCCGCGTGATGGGCGGATTCACCCAGCCGTTCTACTGGGCGTCCGTCGCGCCGTTCTTCGGCCACGGCATCGGCGTCGGCTCCAACGTCGGCGCGCGCCTCCTCTCCGGTCGCGTCGGCTTCCTCCTCGCCGAGGACGAATGGGGCAAAATCTTCCTCGAACTCGGCCCCGTCCTCGGCGGCGCATTCATCGCGTTCCGCGTCGCCATCGCGGTGAATCTCACCTGGCGCGCACTCGGCGCACTGTTCGCCAAGCGCGACAACCTGCCCATCCTCCTCGTCTCCGCCGCCGCGATTCCCATCGTGCTCAACCAATGGGCGCCGCCCACGCTGCTCGGTTTCGCCGTGTTCGGCGGCGGTCTCGTCCTCGCTTCGTTGAACGACGATCCCGAGGAGGACGAATCCGCGGAACTCGACGCAGCCGAAGCGGACAACGAACCCGCGGTCCCGGAGCCGCCGGCTCGTCAGCCGGTGCGCGAGCGTTACTGAACCCGCCTCCGGCCGCCTCCACTCCACTTCTTCCATGCGCGTTTTGTTGATCGGCAATTTCGCCCCCGACCGCCAGGAAAGCATGCTGCGCTTCGCGCACATGCTCACCTCCGGGCTGGAAGCGGCGGGCCACGAGGTCCGCACCTGGGCGCCCGAGCCGCGGCTCGTGCGCCTGCTGCCGCGCTACCGCTACGGCGGGCCCGCGAAGTTCGTCGGCTACGTCGACAAATTCCTGCTCTTCCCGCGCCACGTCCGCCGCCAACTCGCCGCCGGCACGCCGGCCGATGTCGTGCACATTCTCGATCACGCCAACGCCGTTTACGCCCCGCTCTTCGCCGGCCAGCCGCTCGTCGCGACCTGTCACGATCTCATGCAGATTCGCGCCGCGCGCGGCGAGTTCACCCAGCATCGCGTGTCCGCACCCGGCCGTCGTTACCAGCGCTGGATTCTCGACAGCATCGCGGGCCTGCCCCACGTCGTCACGCCGTCCGGCGCAACCAAGCGCGACCTCCAACGCCTCGCGGGTCTCGGCCCCGATCGCGTCACCGTCATTCCGCTCGCGCTGAACTATCCGTTCCGCCGGCTCGCTCCTTCCGCCGCGCGGCTGCTCGTCGGCCGCATGCTCTCCGAACGCCAGTTGCCGGCCGACGCCCTCGACGCCGACCGCGGCTTCATCCTCAACGTCGGCGGCGGCCAATGGTATAAAAACCGCCGCGGCCTTCTCGACATCTACGCCGCGCTGCGCCGCACGCTGCAACCCGCGCCGCGCCTTCTCATGGTCGGTAAACCGCTGGCGCCCGATCTCGTCGCACACCTGCACTCGCTCGGACTCGCCGGCGACGTGCTGCACGTCTCCTCGATTTCCGAACCGCAGCTCCAGGCGCTGTATTCCCTCGCCGAGGCGCTCGTGTTTCCGTCGTGGCACGAGGGCTTCGGCTGGCCCGTCGCCGAGGCGCAGGCCTGCGGCTGCCCCGTGTTCACCTCCAACCGCGCGCCGATGACCGAGGTCGGCGGCGAGGCTGCGGTGTATATCGATCCCACGGATACAGCCGGCGCGGCCGCCCGCATCGCCGAGGCGTGGCCCCGCCGCGCGGAGCTCGCGCAACGCGGACTCGCCCGCGCGTCCGAATGGAACCCTCCCCGCATGGTCGAGCGTTACGTCGAAACGTATCGCGCGCTGCGCGGCGCCCCCGCCGAACCCGTTGTCGCATGAAGCTGCTTCGCGTCATCGCCACCCTCGATCCGCGCCACGGCGGCCCGTCCGCCGGATTGCGCGCGGTCACACCCGCGCTCGCCGCGCTCGGCCACGAGACGACGTTCGTCAGCGTCGACGCTCCCGCCCAACTCGAGGCCACCTGCGCCGGCGCCCCGGTGCACGCGCTCGGTCCCGCGCGCGGCGGCTACGCGTTCTCCGCCCGACTGCTGCCCTGGCTGCGCGCCAACGCCTCCCATTACGACGCCGTGTTCGTGCACGGGCTCTGGCAATACCACGGCCGCGCCGTGCACGCCGCGCTCCGCGGACGCTCCACGCCGTATTTCGTATTTCCCCACGGCATGCTCGATCCGTGGTTTCGCCGCGCGTATCCGCTGAAGCACGCCAAGAAATGGGCGTATTGGCAGCTCTGCGAACGCCACGTGCTGCGCGACGCCGCCGCCGTCATGTTCACCTGCGAGGAGGAACGCCGCCTCGCGCGCGAATCGTTTCGACCCTACGACTGCCGCGAACGCGTCGTCGCCTACGGCACGGCTGCGCCGCAGGGCGACGCCGTTCGCGAGCGCACCGCCTGGCACGATGCGGTGCCGGAACTCGCCGGCGAACCGTTCTGGCTTTTTCTCGGCCGCATCCATCCGAAAAAGGGCGTCGACCTCCTGCTGCACGCCTACGGCCGCCTCGCCGCCGAGCGAAAGAGCCCGTTGCCCGCGCTCGTCATCGCCGGCCCGTGCTCCGACGACAGCTACCGCGCCACGCTCCACGCGCTCGCCGCCGCGTTGCCGCGTCATACACGCGTCGTTTGGACCGGCATGCTCGAGGGCGATCGCAAGTGGGGCGCGCTCCGTTGCGCCGAGGCATTCGTGCTGCCGTCGCACCAGGAAAATTTCGGCATCGCCGTCGTCGAGGCGCTCGCCGTCGGCACGCCCGTGCTGATTTCCCGCGAGGTCAACATCTGGTCTGAAATCGAAACCGCCGGCGCCGGTTTCGCCGATCGCGACGACGAGGCCGGCACGCTGCGCCTGCTCCAACGCTGGCACGACACCACGCCCGACGAACGCCACCGCCTGCGGCTCGCCGCCGCCGCGCTGTTTCGCGATCGCTACGAGATCGGCCGCGTTGCGCAGAGCCTCGTGCAAACCGTCGCACCTTTTGTCGCCGCCCCCGCGGCCGCCGCCTGATGGACCGGCCGCTCGACATCACCATCGTGCAGGGCGCGTTCCTGCCCGTGCCCGCCCTGCTCGGCGGCGCCGTCGAAAAAGTCTGGCACGCGCTCGGCCAGCAGTTCGCCCGTGATGGTCACCGCGTCGTGCACGTCAGCCGCGCGCATCCCGATCTCCCGTTGCGCAATGTCGAAGCGGGCGTCGAACATCGCCGCGTCCGCGGCCACGCGACGCCGCGCGCGTTGTGGCGGTTGAAACTCCTCGATCTCGCCTACTCGCTGCGCGCGCGCCGCGTCCTCCCGCCGGCCGATATCCTCGTCACGAATACATTCTGGATGCCCGCGATCGAACGCCGGCCATCCCGCGGCCGACCCTACGTGCACGTCGCCCGTTTTCCCAAAGGCCAGCTCCGCCTCTATCCCCAGCGCACGATCCTGCAGACCGTGTCCGAGCCGATTCGCACCGCGATCCTGCGCGAAATCGCCGACGCCTCGCGCGTGCGCGTCGTGCCTTATCCGCTCGCGCCCGTTTATCTCGCGCCGCTCGGCGACGCGCGGCCCGTGATGCTCTACACCGGCCGGCTGCATCCGGAAAAAGGCGTGCACCTTTTGATCGACGCTTTCGCCCGCGGCGGTCCCGCGTTGCGCGGTTGGACGCTGCGTCTGATCGGCCCGTGGAAAACCGCGCAAGGGGGTGGCGGCGAAACGTATCGCGCCCAGCTCGCGGCCGCCGCCGCGAAGGCCGCCGGCCGCGTGGAACTGCTCGAACCCATTTTCGACGAGCAAAAACTCGTCGCGCAGTATCGCGAGGCCGCGGTGTTCGTTTACCCCTCGCTCGCGGAATTCGGCGAAACCTTCGGACTCTCCGTGCTCGAAGCCATGGCCGCCGGCTGCGCGCCCATCGTCTCCGCGCTCGCGTGTTTCCGCGATTTTGTCCGCCCCGAGGAGAACGGCCTGGTCTTCGATCATCGCGCCGCCGACCCCGCCGGGGAACTGGCCCCCGCCCTCGCCCGCATCGCCTCCGCTACCCCGGCCCGCGAGCAACTTCGCGCCGCCGCCTGGCACACCGCCCGCGACTACACGCTCCCCCGGGTCTCCGCCCGTTTCATCGCCGATTTCGGCAACATTCTGGAACCGCCGCTCGACACACGGTCGTATGAGAGTGCATGCCTCCCCCCCTCTCGATGAATGGCGCCCTCGCCCAACTGCTCGCGGACTTCCGCGGGCAGGAGGTCGTCTCGCTGCTCAATCGCGGTAACCGCGGCCATGGGGTGACTCACCTCGGGGGACGTCGGTTTCTCTCCGATCTGGGCCTCGTCCACCGCGAGCTCCGCGAAACCGACGACCTGCGCGCCATCGGCGGCGATGTCCTCCTGCTCCATGGCGCCGCCACCCTTTCGCGCGGCGCCCGCACGCTCCCGCGGCTGATGCGCACGCTCGCGCCGCGGTTTCAGCACATCGTGCTCCTGCCGGCATCGTTCGATCTCACCCAGCCGCGCGTGCGCGACTTTGCGGAAACCTGGGACAAGAAATTCCACGTGTTCTGCCGCGAACTCGTCAGCTTCACCGCCCTCCGCGAGTTCGGCGCCACACCCCACCGGCTGCTCCTCGGCCACGATCTCGCCTTCCACGCCGATCTCGCGCCGTGGGCCGCGCGCCCCGCCAGCGGCCGCGCCGGACTCTTTCGCCGCGACAACGAAGCCGCCTACGGCCGGCTCCCGCGCAACTTCGACGCCAGCGATGACGCCTCGCTCGGTTCCGACCGCGAACCGGAACGCCTGCTCGAATACGTCGCCCGCTTCGCGGAGATCCACACTGACCGCTGCCACGCCGCGATCGCCGCCGCCATGATGGGCCGCCGCGTCGTTTTTTACCGCAACAACTATTTCAAGAACCAGGCGATCTACGACCACAGCCTCTCGCCGCTGCCGAACGTTCGCTTCGTGCAGCGCACGCCGTTCTCCGTCCGGCAATTTTCCCGCGCCGTTTACTGGGGCCGCGTCCGCCCTGCCGTCCACGGCCTCTTCGGCGGCCGCTCCGCCAGCGCCACGTGAGCGATCACGGCGCGAACTCTCGCCAGGCGCTCGCCCGCCCCGCCGCGTCCACCGCCATCACGACATACACCGCGTCTTCCGACGCGCCTTCGCCGGTGTCGCGATACCGCGGCTCGGTGAGCGGCGGCGGCGTTTTCTCGCCATGCGGCGAGTTCAGCCAGCGATAGGGTCCGCCAACGCGCGCCGCCCGGTAAACACGATACTCCGCCGCCTCCGGCACCGCCCGCCAGCTCAACTCCACCGCCCCGCCGACCCGCCGTTTCGTGACCGCTCCCGGCGCAGCAGGCAACGATGGCTTCGCGCGAAGTTGTCCCGCTTCGCGCAGCAGCAGGTCGGTCAGCGCGTAATACGTCAGGTCGGGCCAGTTCTTCCACCGGCCTTGCTGCAGCCGCGTGTGCCGGATCGCCTCCGTCAGCCCCGCGCCTTCGGCCGCCTCGGGCGTCTCCAAAAGTCGGATATACGGCGCCGCCGACCACCCGAGCCAGCGATGCGTGTGCGCCTGGCCCCGGAAAAAATTCGCCCGCGGTTCGCCCGCCGTGCCCGGCTGGCCCCGCGCAGCGACGCCGTGATAGCGATCCGCCATCACGTCGATGCAGTCGGTGTAGCGCGCGTAGGCCAGCGGATGCAGCGAGAGGTTCTCGCCGCCGAGCAACTCGGTCGTGCGCAGCCAGAAATCGCAGATCGCCTGATAGAGATAATCCGTCTGGTCGGCCGCCTTCGCCGGCCCCCCGGTGTAGGGGCGCTGCGCCCGGCCGAACACCGCCAGCGTCGGCGGCGCCGTCGCCAGATCGCGGTAAAACCGCGCCAGTTCGTCGTCCCCCGCCGCCGCGCCCGCCGTCAGCCCGAAAAGCACCGGCCCCATCTGCATGTTCAGCGTCCGATTGAAACAATCGATGTAGGGATAACCCGCCTCGTCCACCCGGCCGCCGAATTCCCGCACCGCCGATGCCATCGCGTGATTGATCGCGCCGACGCGCTCCGGCACCTCGCCGAACAGCGCCAGCGCCGCCGCCGCGCTTTGCGTGTAGGTGACATGATACGGATCGAGCCCGCCATACGCGCGCCCCTTCTCGTGTTCGGCGATCCGGCGCTGGCCGTTCTCGCTCAGCTTCGCGCGCGCCGATTCCGCCCCGCGGAGCAGCGCCGCGCGATCCGCTTCACGCGCCTTCAACCCATGCTGCAGTATCCGCTGCATGCGCGGGACGTCCTCGAGCACCACCGCGCGCGCCGCCTCCTGCCGCCAGCCGATCGGCTTCATCTCCCGCGCCACCGTGCGCAGCGCTGCATGGAGCGCGTCGGGCGTGGCACCGGGTTCCTCGACCACCGCCACCAGCGGCTGCACGCGCTCGCGATAACGCGTCCACAACTCGTTTGGTTCGGTTGTATCCGTGGGCACAAGACGCACCTCCGTCCAGAACGCCCGCAGCGTCTGCTTCTCGCCTTCGTCTCCCCGCCGCAGCCCGCCCGCGCCGCGCAGCAACACCGCGCCGTCCTCCTCGTCCACCCAGCGGCCGTTGCCGCCGCCGATCACCAGCGGCACCGCCAGCAGCGCCGCGTCCGAACCGCCCGCCGGCAACGCATTCACCGTATAGGCGTGCTCCGCGCGCAAATCCGGCCGGAGGCCCGCCGGCACGTCGATCAACGAGAGCCCTCCGCCCGGCGCGCGCAGCTTTCCCTCCAACAGCCGGTTCCGTGTCACGCGCACGTCGCCGCGCGGTCCGGGAAACACCGCCATCGTCACCCCGACTTCGCGGCCGTGCCGCGGCACGCGATACTCCAGCTCCAGCGCCGCGCCAGACGCATCCGAAACACGGATACGCAGCTTGTGCAGGTGCACGCCCGTCGACCATTCCACCGTGCGCTCCGCCGTCGAGCGATCGAGCACGACCGCCGCCGCAGCGGCGTCCTTCCCGCCGGCATACTCCAGTTCAACCCGCGGAAACGCGCCATCCGCGTCGAATTCCCACCGGTGCTCCCCCCGCACGATCGCGCGCAGCCGTCCGTCGCGCGCGAAGCTCACGAACCCGTCCGCCGTCGGGAAGCGCATCTCGTCGGCCCGCGCCTCCATCGGCTCGGCTCGCCCGCCGCTCGCGCCGGCTTCCTTCGCCGCTCGTCGCACGAGGCGAAACGACCTCCGCTCGCCCGCCGCCAGATCCACCGGGAAGATCAAGTGCGCGCGCGCGATGCCGCCGTCCCTACCGGCTCGCACATCGTCCGCCTGCCAGGCCACCGGCGGCGGGTTGGCGTCATCGGCGTCGCGGCCAGGCAGGACAACCAGTTCATCGAGCGACGCGCACTCGCCCGCCGCGAAAAACAGCGGCACGCGCACCAGTTCGCCGCGGCGCGATACCCCGCTGCGTTCCTCCACGTAAAGCACGCGCAACGTCGCGCCTCCGCCGGTGGCCTTCGCCGCGTCGCCGAGCGGCTCCGCATACGCCGCCACCGGACCGTGAAACACCTCGCGGCTCTCCCCCGCCGCCAACGCCGGTCCCAGCACCAGATTCAACGTAAACAGCGCCGCCATCCCGCTCGCCCGAAACGCCAGCCATCGGCAGCTGTTGCAAAAGCCTCCGCGCAGCGCCAAACGCACCTGGCCTGTTAAAATGGTGTGAACGCGGATGCGGCAGCAGGTTGGAGAACGCATGACCGTCGCGACCGGCGTTTCCCCGGGGGGTTCCGGGGGGGCTATTGCTCGTTTCCCCGATGGAGGGATCGGGAGGTTGCGATCCCCAATCTTATTGTAGCCAAGCACCTATGAAACAGGCTCGGGTCAGTCTAGCCGCCCCGATTTCGGGGCATGTCTGGAATGATGTCACATCAATCGTTAAAAAAGGAAATCAATGCACACACGCATTAGTTCGATCATCGCGGCGGCTTGCGGGCTGGCGCTCACCTGTTCCGTCGCGAACGCCCAGCTCATGCTGAGCGGTCACACGACGGGTTCGTTCGACGACCTCGGCCAAGCCAACACCACCGTGATCAATGCTCCCGATGGTAGCTCGGCCTCGTTCGCGACCGGCATCCCGATCCCGAGTTCGACGCAGTCGTCGATCACGTTCACCAACGAAACGTTCACGAACGTCAGCTCCGGCGACCCCATCCAGGTCGGCCTGCTCACGATCCGTAACGGTCGCACGGTGGGCGGCTCCGGGGCGCACAGCGCCGTGTTCAACCTCGGCCTCGAGCTGACGTCCCCCGAGTCGCAGGAAGTGTTCCTCGCGGCCATGACGTTCCACATCGATCACACCGAGAACGTGGACAACCTCATCCCCGACACCTTCTCCGTCGAGTTCGAGCAGCCCGGCGCGATGAAGATCGGCGACTACCTCGTCCAGTTCCACGTGCACTTCGATCCGATGGAATTCCAGGTGGCGGAAGGCACGGCCCTCACGCGTGGCGACATCACGGTCTCGTTCACGCCGGTGCCCGAGCCCTCGACCTATGCGGCGATGGGTGCGGCGTTGCTGGTGGGCATGATCGCTTACCGCCGCTTCCGCGGCAGCAAGACCGAAGCCCTCCCGACGGCGGCCTGAGCTCCGGTCTCGTTACCTCAGTAAAAGCCTTCAATCCAAGGCCGCCCGTTTTGCGGGCGGCCTTTTTATTTTCCGTCCTCCGACCGCGCGCCTCCCCCACCCCAACCGCCGGAGTTCGCGAGCCGCGACACCTTCGCGCCACTCCGCTGTCCGTGTCCGGCCATGCGCAAAATTCCAGTCTCCATCCTGGTGCCCATCCGCAACGAGGAATCGAACCTCGCGCGCTGCCTCGCGTCGGTCGCGTGGGCCGACCAGATTTTCGTCGTCGACTCCCAGAGCACCGACGCCTCCGAAGCGATCGCGCGTCGCCACGGCGCGGAAGTCGTCCAATTCCGCTTCAACGGTGTCTGGCCCAAGAAGAAAAACTGGGCGCTGGAAAACCTGCCGTTTCGCCACGAGTGGGTCCTGATTCTCGACGCCGACGAAGTCATGCCGCCCGATTCCGCCGCCGAGATCGCCGACCTCGTCGCGCACGATGGCCGCGGCCACGCCGGATATTGGATCAACCGCCGCTTCATGTTCATGGGGCGCTGGCTGAAACACGCGTATTATCCGAACTGGAACCTGCGCCTCTTCAAACACCGCCTCGGCCGCTACGAACGGCTTGTCATGGGCGCGACCCAGAGCGGTGACAACGAAGTGCATGAACACATCCTCGTGCAGGGCACCACCGGCCGGCTGCGTTGCGAAATGGACCACTACGCCTTCGCCTCGATCGACGTGTTCGTCGAGAAGCACAATCGCTACTCGAACTGGGAAGCGCGCCTCGAACTCGAGGACGGCCTCGAACAAACCCGCTCCGCCGCGCCGCAATCCGCGCCCGTGCGCCTGCGCCGCACGCTGAAACGCGCCGTCCGCCGGATGCCCTTCCGTCCGTTGCTGCGTTTCCTCTACGTTTACGTTTTCCAGGCCGGCTTTCTGGACGGACGCGAAGGCTACATCTTTGCGCGCCTGCACGCCGTCTATGAATTCCTCGCGCTGGCGAAAGCCGCCGAACTCCGCAAGCAGCGCGCCGCCGAAACGCACGCAGCTGCGACCGCGAACGAAAGTTCCGCCGAGCCCGCCCCGCTCGCGACCAAGGCGGGTTGACGCACCGGACATGTTCCGAGGAAGCGCAGCCGCCGAAGCCGACCGCCGACTACTGTCCACGGACCACGGGCCATCCCGGCGGGCCGCCGTTCCCATGTGGCTCGCTGCGTGAGCAGCGGGATCGCGCCCGTATGGGGCGCGCTGCGTGAGCAGCGGGACCGCCCACGACTTGACGGAACCGATCCGTTTCAACACAGAGGTCGCAGAGCGCGCGGAGGAGGAAGCGCAGCCGCCGACACCGGCCGCCGACTACCGTCCACGGACCATTGGCCATCCAGGCGGGCCACCGTTCCCATGTGGCTCGCTGCGTGAGCAGCGGGATCGCCCCCCGTGTTTCGCTCGTTCGAGTCTTCCCGGAGAACGGACGTCTCGTCCGTTTATTCACGCGGGGAAGAAACGAATCGTCCCCGATCAACGAACGCCAAGCCGTTTTAGAGCCTTTCCACGAAAACCATACCCGTTTCTGGATCGGAGGTAGGAGCCTGCTTGCAGGCGATTTCGGTGTGCGAACGACGGACCCGATCCATTTTAA
>JAEYYL010000307.1 GCA_023430825.1 Verrucomicrobiota bacterium
GTGCCGGCCTTTCCGAATGTCGGCGTCGAACGGCTGCACCTGTCGCCCATCCAGCCGTGGGGCAACGCGCCGGACAACCTGCACCAAGGGCGTTACCTGACGATTTCGTTTTTTACGCCGGCGCTCCAGGCGGAGTTCGGTCCGCCGATCACGCAGAACCTGGCGCAGCCACAGGCGCACTGGGCGCGGCTCAATGTGGCGCTGTGTCCCTACGAGACGCTGACGCATTTCCTGCATCCGCACCATGTGCAGCCGAACAACCGGCTCGTGCTGTTTTCCGCGCGCAACCACGACAACGTGCCGCAGCCGTGCCGGGCGGTGCGGCAGGATGGGCGCGCGGACTTCGTGATCTTCATCGTGATGCCGGAGACGCAGTGGAGGACGATGTGCCATTTCGACGTGGAGTTGATGGACGTCGCGAATCACGCGGGCCGGAAGAAATTTCAGCGTCCGATCCGCTACAATGCGGACGGATCGATCCAGTTTGTATAAAATCGACGGATACGTGCGACCGGCCCGTGGCGCGGCCGGTCAGCGGGCGTAGCTCACCCAGAGGAGCCGCGCCAGCGTGAGGGAGACGACGGTGAGGAATACGGGTCGGATGAAGCGGGCGCCGCGCGTCACGACGAGGCCGGCACCGAGCCGCCCGCCGATGAGCTGGCCGGCGGCCATGGTGAGGCCGGCGCCGAGGTGCACGAGGCCGGCGGCGGCGAAGAGCGCGAGCGAGGCGAGGTTGCTGGTGGCGTTCATCACCTTCGTGAAGGCGGTGGCGCGGGTGAAATTTTGGCCGAGCAGCAGGACGAGCGCGATGGCCCAGAACGAGCCGGTGCCGGGGCCGAAGAAGCCGTCGTAGAAACCGAGGCCGAGCCCGAAAGCGGTGAAGAAAAGGGGCGCGGAGAGTTTGGGCGGGCGATTCTCGGTGCCGATTTTCGGCCGAAGCAGCGTATAGATGAGGATGCCGGCGAGGAGCCAGGGGACGACGTGACGCAGGAGGTCGGCGTCGATTTGTTGCACGGCGAACGCGCCCAGCACGGCGCCCAGGAGTGTCATGAGGACGCCGAGCCGGCACTCGTGGAGAGTGACGGTGCCCTGGCGCACGAAGTGAACGGAGGCGGCGACGCTGCCGAAGCTGGACTGGAATTTGTTCGTGCCGAGCGCGAGCGGGACGGGCAGGCCGAGGTTGAGGAGTGCGGGAACGGTGATCAGGCCGCCGCCGCCGGCGACGGCGTCGACAGTGCCGGCGACGAGGCCGACGAAAAACAGCAGAGGATAGTGCCAGAGCTCCAGCGACATCGCGGTGGAGCATCGGAGGACGCGGGCGGGAGGGAAAGCGCGTTCAGGGTGGACAAATCACCCGCTGTCGCGAGCCGGCTATACTCGGTGACCTGCGCTCAAATTAGTTCTGTCACTGTGAGGAGCGCGCGGCGAAGCAATCCATCCGGCCCGTTCGGCAAGCTCAGGGTCCCGAGCCGGTCGAGGGACTGGATCGCCACGCCCGCGTTCCCGCCATAGGCGGGCCGCGGGCTCGCGACGACCGTGGAGAGAGTGATGAATGCGAGGGTGGATGAGCTGAGTGTGATGCGGCTGGAGGTGGTGGCCTGCTGGCGGGCGATTTCAGTCCCGCTGCTTACGCAGCGAGCCACGTCGGAATCGCCGGCCAGCAGGCTCCTGCCTTCAGAGCGCGGCGAGGGCGCCGCGGCTCCAGGTGTCACGCGTCGGTGGCGAGCTGGGCGAAGAAACCGGCGTCGAGGTCGGCGCGGTGGCGCAGTTCGAGGACGTCGTGGAGCTTGGCGAGCTGGCGTTCGACTTGTTCGAGCCGGGCGTCGTCGTCGACCAGCAGGAGCATGCGGCTGGTCGCGCCGTCGGCGAGCGGAACGCAAACGATGGCGTCGAGGTTGAAGGCGCGGCGGGCGAACAGGCCGGTGATGTGTGACATGGTGCCGGGATGGTTGCGGACGCGCAGTTCGAGGACCCGTGACGGGCGGGGAGTGACCGGACCTCGCAGCGGGTTTTCCGGGGAGGCGGGAGCGGAGGCGATTTCAGGCGTGAGCATGGGAGGAGGCGGGTTGGGCGGTGAGGGTTTGGTGGTTGGCGGCGCCGGGCGGCACCATGGGCAGCACGTTGGCGGTTTCGTGGATCGGGATGTCGATCACCACGGGCCCGGGCGCGGCGAGGGCGGTGGCGAGCGTCGCGAGCGGGTCTGTATCGGTGGGATCGATACGCAGGCCCCGCAGGCCGAAGCCGCGCGCGATGGCGGCGAAATCGGGTGCGGCGTGGAAGCGCGAGGCGGAGTAGTGCTGTTGGTAGAACAACTCCTGTTGCTGGCGCACGAGGCCGAGGTGACCGTTGTTGAAGATCAGCACGGCGACCGGGAGATCGAGTTCGGCGAGCGTGGCGAGTTCCTGGAGGTTCATCAGGATGGAGCCGTCGCCGCTGATGCAGATCACTCGGCGTGATCGGTTCCGAGTTCCGGGTTCCGGGTTCGGAGTTTCCGATTCGGAGTTTGGAGTTGCGGTGTCGCGGAGGGCGAGGGCGGCGCCGATGGCGGCGGGGAGGCCGAAGCCCATCGTGCCTAGTCCGCCGGAGGTGAGCAGGGTGCGCGGGTGGCGGAAGGGCCAGGCTTGGGCGACCCACATCTGATGCTGGCCCACGTCGGTGGTGACGATCGTGTCGTCGGGCAGCGTTTCGCCGAGGAAGCGGCAGAGGTTGATCGGGTGCAGCGGGTCTTCGGCGCGCGGCGGAACGATGAGGGGGTGGGCGGCGCGGAGTTCGGCGGCGCGGCTGGTCCACGAATCGTGGCGAACATTAAGATGTCGCATATGCGACATCTTAATGTCGCGCGTCGAAGGGAGGTGGGCGAGGAGGCGGCGGAGGATGTCGGTGGCGTCGCCGGTGAGGCCGAGGAAGGCGTTCTTGATTTTGCCGATCTCGGCGCGGTCGATGTCGATGTGCGCGATGGTCGCGCGCGGACAGAACTCGGCGACCTTGCCGGTGGCGCGGTCGTCGAAGCGCGCGCCGATCGCGAGCACGAGATCGGCTTCGTCGAGGAGGACGTTGGTGGCCTTCGTGCCGTGCATGCCGAGCATGCCCATGAAGAGCGGGTCGTCGCTGGGCATCGCGCCGAGCGCCATCAAGGTCGACACGGTGGGCGCGGAGATGCGGTGCGCGAGTTCGCGGGCGAGTTCGGCGGCGCCGGAGGCGATGATGCCGCCGCCGAGATAGAGAATCGGGCGTTGGGCATTGATGAGAAGATGGGCGAGCGCAGCGATGTCGGCGTCGGAGCACGGCGGCGTCGGGAGACCCCGCCCCACAGCGGGCCAGGCGGTGACGGTGTGTTTCGCGTTGAACACGTCCTTGGGAATGTCGATCGCGACGGGTCCGGGGCGGCCGGACTCGGCGAGGGTGAACGCGAGCGGGATCACCTCGAGGAGTTCGGCGACGGAGCGGACGAGGAAGTTGTGCTTGGTGATCGGCAGGGTGAGCCCGTAGGTGTCGACCTCCTGGAAAGCGTCGGTGCCGATGAGCGATTGCGGCACCTGGCCGGTGATGGCGACGAGGGGGATCGAATCGAGACGGGCGTCGGCGATGGCGGTGAGGAGGTTGGTGGCGCCGGGGCCGGAGGTGGCGAGGCAGACGGCGGCCCGGCCGGTGACGCGCGCCATGCCGTGGGCGATGAAACCGGAGCCCTGTTCGTGTCGGCCGAGGATGTGCTCGATGCTGCTTTCGGGCGAGTGCAGTGCGTCGTAGAACGGCAGGATCGCGCCGCCGGGAATGCCGGAGAGGGTGCGAATGCTCTGGCGTTCGAGGAGGATGCGGAGGATTTCGGCGCCGGTGAGCGTCGCCGGGGCGGCGGCCATGCTCGGAGATCGGAGACCGGAGGTCGGAGATCGGGTGGAAGCGGGCGAGCCCGCGCGCGTGTGAGGAGCGGTGGTCGCGTCGGCAGGTGCCTCGGCGAGATCGGTGGCGATGGGTGATTTCATTGGGTTGGCGGTTTTGAGCGCCCTTCCCGTGACCAACCGGCGGAGCCAAGAAAAAGCCCCTCCGGTTCGGCACCGGAGGGGCAAAGTCGTGTTCGATTTTTCGATACGATCAGGTCCCTCGCGTGCCGAAAGGCGCGACGACTACGACGACGACCGTGAGGACGACGGAGTGCGGGAGGGCGCGTTTGGCGGAGAGGATCATGAACGTGAAGAGAAGAGGAGAGAGGCGCGGAGGAACGCGAGCGTCAAGGCCGCAGATGCGGAGGCGTGGCGCGCGCAAGCGGTCAGGGAGAATATCGGTATGAAGGGCGGGGAGTTAAGCCCGGGAATGAAAGTTTGGAAACGGAGTGGCCCGCGAATGACGCGAATGGGCGCGAAAGAGGAGGGGCGGGATTCGGGTGATTGGCGTGATTCGCGGGAGGTGGATCGGACGCCTCGGAGCGGCGTCCCTACCGGAGGGTGACTTCGCCGGTGAGGAGGATGCGGTTGGAGGCGGGACCGATGAGGAAGGTGTAAGTGTGCGGATCGGTGCGCCAGGCGCGGGCGGTGGTGTCCCAGTAGGCGAATTCTTTGGCGGTGAGGCGGAGGCGGACGACCTTGGTTTCGCCGGGTTGGAGTGTGACCTTGCTGAAACCCTTGAGTTCTTTCTCGGGGCGCGGGACGGCGGCGTGCGGGTCGCGGAGATAAATCTGCGCGATCTCGGAGCCGGCGACGGGGCCGGTGTTCGTAATAGTAAACTCGATACTGACGCGGCCCTCGAGTGGCATGAGCGCGGGGCTGATGCGGAGGTCGGCGTAGGCGAAGGTGGTGTAGGACAGGCCGTGGCCGAAGGCGTAGAGCGGCTCGATGCGCTGGTGGTCATACCAGCGGTAGCCGACGTAAATGCTTTCTGAATACACGACGTCGGTGACGCGGTGCGACATGTCGTTGTCGTGGTCCCAGCCGACGTAGAGCTTTTCGCCGGCGGGGATGTAGCCATGGCCGGGCGAGTCCTCGAAGCGTTTTTCGATCGTGATCGGAAGTTTGCCGGAGGGGTTGGTTTCGCCGCAGAGGATTTCGGCGAGGGCGCGGTTGCCGATCTGGCCGGGATACCAGGCGTAAAGAATCGCGGCGGCGCGGTCGGCCCAGCCGGTCATCTGGATGCCGCCGCCGGTGTTGACGAGGATGACGGTGCGCGGGTTGAGCGAAACGGTGTGGACGATGCGCTGCTCTTCTTCGGGAGGGAGAGCGAACGGTCGGTCCCAGCCTTCGCTGTCGAGCGTGCCCGTGCTGAGGAGCACGACGTCGGCGGATTTCAGGTCGGCGTCGGTGGGCGCGGCGACGTAATGCAGCGCGTCGCCGAAGGTGTCGCGGAGCGCGTCGAGGAGCGGGACGACGTTGTAGCCGTCGACCTCGGCGGAGCCGAGGCCGCGCGGGAGTTTTTCGACGAAGAGGCCGGTGAGGAGGATTTTCTTTTTTGCGGCGGAGTCGCGTCGGAGCGGGAGAACACCGTCGTTCTTGAGGAGCACGATGGCTTCGCGGGCGGTTTGGAGAGCGACCTGTTCGTGCTCGGGAAATTTGGCGGCGTAGTAGGGTTCGTGGGCGGGGCGGTCGTGGAGGCCCATGGCGATCGTGGTGCGCAGGATGCTTGTCGCCATGCGATCGATTTCGGGTTCGGTGAGCGTGCCGGCCTCGAGGAGGCGGTCGGCGTCGGCCTGGATGAATTTTTCGCCGGGCATCTCGAGGTCCTGTCCGGAGCGGACGATTTTTTCGGCGTCCCAGACGGACCACCAGTCGGTCATGACGAGCCATTTGTAGCCGAGCTCGTGGCGGAGGAGGTCGGTGATGACGGCGCGACTCTGGCCGCACCATTCGCCGCGGAAAAGATTGTAGGCGGTCATCACGGCCATCGCGCCGGCGTCGATGCCGGTTTTGAACGCGGGGAGATAGATCTCGTGGAGCGCGCGGTCGTCGATGAGCGAGTTGGAAGTGCGGCGGTAGTGGTCGGTTTCGTTGCCGATGAAATGTTTCAGCGTGGGGATGGTGCCGGTGTCGAGGACGCCCGTGACGTAGCGTTCGACGATGCGCGAGGCGAGGTAGGGATCTTCGCCGAGATACTCGAAGTTCCGGCCGTATTGGGCGTGGCGATACAGGTTCATGCCCGGCCCGAGGAGGATGGCGATGCCGCCGGCGCGGCATTCCTCGCCGATGGCGCGGGCGTAGCGGTAGGCGAGGGAGGGATTCCAGGTGGCGGCGAGGGCGAGCGGGTTGGGGAACGCGGTGGAGCGATCGAGGCGGGCGTTGACGTTGCGGCGGATGTTGATGCCGCCGCTGGCGTCGGACATGTAGAGCTCGGGGATGCCGAGCTCGGGGTAGCCCTTGATGAAGAAGGTGGCGTGACCGGAGACGAGGCCGAGTTTTTGGGCGCGGGTCATCTTCGCGAGCACGGCGTCGGCGCGGGCGCCGGCGGCGTCGAAGCTGACGGGGGTTTTGAAGGACGGCTCGGAGAGGAGGGTGACGCTGGAGAAGAGCATGGGTGGAGGGACGGAGGACGGATGGATTGCTTCGTCGGGGCGCTCCTCGCAATGACAGAAAGGAAAGGGCGGGTCGGAGACCCGCCCTACGGTGGGGTTGCGCGCGAGCGTGTAACCTACAAGGTCGGGCGCATGGCCAAAGCCGACGAAGCTCCGAAGATCATTTTTTCCATGCTGGGCGTCTCGAAGAAGATCGAGCGCAAGGAAATCCTCCGCGATATCTCGCTGTCGTTTTATTACGGCGCGAAGATCGGTGTGCTGGGTTTAAACGGTTCGGGGAAGTCGTCGCTGCTGCGGATCCTCGCGGGGCGCGACACGGAGATCGACGGGCGGCTGCATTTCGAGCCGGGCTACGACATCGGCATGCTGGAGCAGGAGCCGCAGTTGACGCCGGGATCGACGGTGCGCGCGTGCGTGGAGGAAGGCGTGAAGCATCTGACGGATCTCACGGCGGCGTATGACGCGACGTGGGACGAACTCAGCGCGGCGGAGACGGATGAGGCGAAGGACGCGATCGCGAACAAGCAGGCGGAGTTGCAGGACAAGATCGACGCGCTCGGCGCGTGGGATGTGGCGCCGCAGGTGGAGATGGCGATGGACGCGCTCCGGTGTCCGCCGGGCGACCAGCCGGTCGACAAGCTCTCCGGTGGCGAGCGCCGGCGGGTGGCGCTGGCGCGGTTGTTATTGAAGAAGCCGGCGATTTTACTGCTCGACGAGCCGACGAACCATTTGGACGCGGAGAGCGTGAACTGGCTGGAGCAGCATCTGGCGCGTTACGAGGGGACGGTGATCGCGGTGACGCACGACCGGTATTTTTTGGACAACGTCGCGCAGTGGATTCTCGAGCTGTCGTTCGGGCACGGGATTCCGTGGAAGGGGAATTACTCGTCGTGGCTAGAGCAGAAGCAGCGGAAGCAGGCGGTGGAGCAGCGGACGGAGGACCGGCGGCAGAAGGCGATGGCGCGTGAACTGGAGTGGATTCGCTCGGGGGCGAAGGCGCGGCAGGCGAAGGGGCAGGCGCGCATCAATGCTTACGAGACGATGCTGAAGCAGAATGTGGCGGAGAAAGAGCGTGAATTCGAAATCATGATACCGCCGGGACCGCGGCTCGGGACGCTGGTGGTGGAGGCGAAGGACCTGGCGAAGAGTTACGGCGACAACGTTTTGTTCGAAGGCGTGAATTTTTCGCTGCCGCCGGGGGGGATCGTCGGCGTGATTGGGCCGAACGGCGCGGGCAAGACGACGCTGTTTCGCCTGATCACGGGCGCGGAGCAGGCGGATGGCGGAACATTGCGGGTGGGCGACACGGTGAAGATCGCGCACGTGGACCAGTCGCGCGACTCGCTGCCGGACGGTGAAACGATCTGGCAGGCGATCAGTGGCGGGGAGGAGATCATGAAGCTGGCGAACCGGGAGGTGAACAGCCGCGCGTATTGCGCGCAGTTCGGTTTCACCGGCGCGGACCAGCAGAAAAAAGTCGGCGTGCTCTCGGGTGGGGAGCGGAATCGCGTGCACCTGGCGCGGCTGCTGAAGAGCGGGGCGAACCTGATCTTGCTGGACGAGCCCACGAACGATCTGGATGTGAACTCGATTCGCGCGCTGGAGGAAGGGTTGGAGAATTTTGCGGGGTGCGCGGTGGTGGTGTCGCACGACCGGTGGTTCCTGGATCGGGTCGCGACGCACATTCTGGCGTTCGAAGGCGAGAGCACGGTGCACTGGTTCAACGGGAATTTCTCGGCGTATCACGAGGACTACAAACGTCGAAAGGGGAAGGACGCGGAGCAGCCGCATCGGGTGAAGTATCGGAAGCTGACGCGGTAACCGCCGCCGCTGTCGCGGCGGAAGCTCCAAGGACCAAGCTCCAAGCTCCAGAGAAGATCCAGCCTTCAAGGTGGAAGATGGAGCGTCGCGGCAGGGCGCAAATCGGTTTTTAGGTGGCCGCGCCTCAGGCGTCGCTCCGCGACGCGTCAGGTCCAATCGGCATCCGTGGCTTGAAAGCCACGGCTCACCTCGGTCCTCGCGATGCGAGGAAGCTTGGCTCCTGTTTTCTGATGCGCCCCGTGACGGCGGTCGGAGGAA
Organism: Verrucomicrobiota bacterium; assembly: GCA_023430825.1. GTDB lineage: Bacteria > Verrucomicrobiota > Verrucomicrobiia > Opitutales > Opitutaceae > Opitutus. The sequence goes on from JAEYYL010000307.1 coordinate 8,573, forward strand.
GTTCGCGCTGGCGGAGTGGGAGAGGAGACGCATTAGTGGGGGCATGAGTTCATACCCCTTGAATCGTCGTGAGTTTGTGCGGAATGCGTCGTTGGCGGCCGCGGGCCTGGCG
>JAEYYL010000360.1 GCA_023430825.1 Verrucomicrobiota bacterium
TTCCCCGCGAGCAACTGCCACCACACCCGCGCGTTCGCGATCACCACGATCGCCACCAGCACGAGAAACGTCCCCGTCACGCCCGCGTTCACGTATTGGTTGAACGTCAGCCGCTCCCACTGCGCCACCTGCTCCGGCGTCGCACCGCCCGCCGCGATCTTTGCCGAGAAATCCCGCGCCGCTGCCAGGAAACCGAGCCGCGGGTCCGCTGCAAAAATTTTCATCCACCCCGCCGTCATCGTCACCGCCAGCAGCCACGCGAGCGGCGCAAGCGTGCACCACACATAGCGCGTCCGGCCCATCTTGATCAGCACCGTCGTGCCGAGCGCCAGCGCGATCACCGCGAGCAACTGGTTCGCCACGCCGAAAATCGGCCACAGCGAGTTGATCCCGCCCAGCGGATCGATCACGCCCTGGTATAAAAACCAGCCCCACGCGCCGACGAACAACAGCGTCGCCAGCACATTGCCCGTAAACGACCGCGTGTGCCCCAGCGGCTTCGCCACCATCCCGAGCAAATCCTGCACGATGAACCGCCCCACCCGCGTCCCCGCATCGATCGTCGTCAGGATGAACAACGCCTCGAACATGATCGCGAAGTGATACCACAGCGCCACCGCCTTCCCGCCGCCAAACGCCCCCGCGAACATCTGCGCCATCCCCGCCGCAAACGTCGGCGCGCCGCCCGCCCGGCCGACCATCGTCTTCTCGCCCATGTCCGCCGCCAGCGCGCTCATCTCCGCCGTCGTCACCGGATAACCCAGCGCCGTGATCTGCGCCGTCACCGCCGCCGCGTCGCCGCGCATGTTGATCGCGAAATACTGCCCCGGCTCCATCGCGCACGCCGCGATCAACGCCATCAATCCCACCACCATCTCCGTCGCCATCGCACCATAACCGACGACGCGAATGTCGCTCTCCCGCGCCAGCAGCTTCGGCGTCGTGCCCGACGCGATCAGCGCGTGAAACCCCGAGATCGCCGCGCACGCGATCGTGATAAAGCAAAACGGAAACACCGGCCCCGCGAACACCGGCCCCGTCCCGTCGATGAACTGCGTGATCGCCGGCATCTTCAACACCGGCGCCAGCACGATGATCGCCACGCCGAGCAGCGCCACCGTCCCGATTTTCATGAACGTGCTCAGATAATCCCGCGGCGCGAGCAGCAGCCACACCGGCAGCACCGACGCCAGCACGCCGTAGCCCATGATCCACCACGCCAGCGTCGTGCCTTTCAACGTGAGCGCCGCATCCCACCCCCACGCATGCACGAACTGCCCGCCGTAAACCGCGCCAAGCAACGCCACCACGCCGAACGCGCTCACGATCCCGAGCCATTTCCCGCCATGCCCACCATATCGCATCGCGATGCCCATCACGACCGCGATCGGCATCGTCGCCGCGATCGTGAACAAGCCCCACGGGCTCTCCGCCAGCGCGTTCACCACCACGAGCCCGAGCACGGCCAGCAAAATCACCATGATCGCGATGATGCTCACCAACGCCACGAACCCTGCGAACGGCCCAACCTCGTCGCGCACCATCTGCCCGAGCGACCGCCCGCCGCGCCGCACCGAGCAGAACATCACCACGCAATCGTGCACCGCACCGCCCAGGGTCGCACCGATCAGGATCCACAACATCCCCGGCAAAAATCCGAATTGCGCCGCGAGCACCGGACCCACCAGCGGCCCCGGCCCCGCGATCGCCGCAAAGTGATGCCCGAACACCACCCAGCGATTCGTCTTCACGAAATCCTTCCCATCATCGTGCACCACAGCCGGCGTCGCCCGCAGTTCGTCGAGCGTCAGCACCTTCGCCGTCAGCCACGCCGCGTGAAACCGATACGCCACCGCAAACACACACGCCGCCGCCACCACCATCCACAACGCGTTCACCGGCTCGCCGCGCGACAACGCCAGCACCGCGATCGACGCCGTGCCGAGTCCGACGACCGCGCCCCATCCGAGCAGGCGCAGCCAGTTGCGTTGAGGAACAGAAGCGACGGGGGTCATCGTGGGGAGGGGCGGGAAGCGGCTCGATATCAAGCGGCTCGTTCGCCCGCGGGCAAGACCGACCCTTGCCACGACCCAAAATGCAAGCGACTGCCTCAAGCTCGCCGCTCCACGCGTCGATAAACCGAGCAGGAAACACTCCCGCCCATGCAACTCCACACCGGCCACAAGCACCATCCGACGTGCTCGCTCCATCCGGAGGCGGCGACATTGCGCGCGGCGGAAATCGCGATTCATCGCGCCCAGGCCGCGCTCCGCGCCGGCCGGCTCATCTCACCCGGCGAAGCGCTCGCCCTCGCCTGCGGTGACGCGCGCACGAAGGAAACGCTCTACTCCATCGCCCGCGCCGTCGGCTTCGAAACCGACTGCGACCTCGACGAGATCGAAGCTCATCTGACCGAACACTTCCCGTGCCTCGCCGAGTAAGATTTCGTCTCGCGAACCCGCCGGCCCTTAAGCGGCCGGAACGACGACTTTCAACCCGACGGCCCGAGCCAGTTTCTGCTGCCGCTCATCGAAACTCACGAACCGTCGCAGGCCCAACTCCAGTGCACTGGCCACATGCAGCACATCAAGGGAGCGCGTGCCCAGCGTTGGCGTATGCAGACGGGAAAGCTCGCCTGCTCGCTTCAAGGCCGAGCGCCAGAGCAAATCGGTTTGGCGATAACGACCGGCCTCGAAATCATCGTCGAGGGCAGCGAGTGCCGCCGCCACCGCCGCCTCCGGGATCAACCGTCGATGGGCGGCCAGGCCGATGCCGTTGATGAGTTCGACCCGTCCATGGTGCGTCACGGGTAGCGGACCGATGAGCTTCGCGCGCCAAGTTGCCATCGCCCGCGACTCCGGCTCATTGAGGTAGAGCTTCAGCAGCGCACTCGGATCGGCGTAAAACTGGTCAGCGGTCGCCACGATTTTCGTCGTGCAGGGCCTGTGCCTGCTCGCGGGTCAACGGCGTGGGTTGATACGCGGTCAATCGCGCCCAGTAATCCACGGGCGGCGGCGCTTTCACCGGCCGCACGGTATGAAGCGTAAGGCGGTATTTGGTCTCGCCGCTCTCCGAAAGCAGCACCTCGCCCTCGGCTTCGACCAGCTTTCGAATCTTCGGGAAATGATTGCGCAAATCGCGGATGGTGGCGGTGACAGGCATGAGCGTGAGACAACATTGTATCACGCGCCCCGCCGCGTCAAGCGATCGAAAGCCACTCGCACATCATTCGCGCGCCACCCCTCGCACCGTCTTTAGCGTTGCTCCCGCTCCGCGCCCGCTCGAAATCGCCGGTGGCCGGATTCGTCCGTTGCGACGCCCCCCATCCCGCGCCGAGCCAACCCCGTCATCCCATGAGCGAAGCCTTCCGCATTCACACGATCGACATCGTCGTCTTCGTGCTCTTCGTCATCGCCGTCGTCGCCGTCGGCCTCATCAAGAGCCGCGGCCCGAAAGACGGCAGCAGCGAGGGCTACTTCCTCGCCGGCCGCGGGCTCAGTTGGTGGCTGATCGGCTTCTCGCTCATCGCCGCCAACATCTCCACCGAACAATTCGTCGGCATGTCCGGCAACGCCGCCTCCCATGTCGGCCTCGCCATCGCCAGCTACGAGTGGATGGCCGCCATCACCCTCGTCGTCGTCGCGTTCTGCTTCCTGCCCTACTTCATCCGCGCCGGCATCTACACGATGCCCGAGTTTCTCGAATACCGTTTCAGCGCCAGCGCCCGCTCGTTCATGGCGTTCGCCACCATCTTCATTTACCTGCTGCTCCTCGGCGCCGTCACCTACTCGGGCGCACTCACCATCACCACGCTCGGCGGCACCGCCGGCTACAACGTCAGCATGTCGTCCGCCTCGTTGATCATCGGCGTCATCGCCATGCTCTACGTCACCGCCGGCGGCCTCAAGGCCTGCGCCTGGGCCGCCCTCATCCAGGGCAGCGCGCTCATCGTCGGCGGCGGCGTGATCATGTGGTTCGCATTTGAAAAACTCGGCCTCGCCACCGAAGCCGCCATGGTCGTCAGCACGCAGACCGGCGCCATCGAAACCGTTCCCCTCGCCGCCGGCACCGGCGCCGTCGAACGCTTCTTCGATCTCAACGCCGCCCGCCTGAACATGTTCCTGCCCGCCACCGATAGCGTGCTCCCCTGGACCGCCCTCCTGCTCGGCCTCTGGATCCCCAACTTCTACTATTGGGGCCTCAACCAATACATCACGCAGCGCACCCTCGGCTCCGCCTCCCTCGCGCAGGGCCAGAAGGGCATCGTCTTCGCCGCGGCCATGAAGCTCATCATCCCGTTCGTCATCGTGATCCCCGGCATCATCGCGTTTAACCTTTATTCGAACGAGATGCGGATCGAGGCCGCGCCCGAAAAAACCGTCAGCCTCACCCGCTACGTCAAAGCCAACCCCGCCACCGCCGTCGTCGCCACCGCCGAATCGCCCACCGAAGCGCAAATCGCCGCGCTGCCCGCCGGGCACTACCTCATCGCGATCTACCCCGACGACGCCGCGCTCAACGCCGCGAAAACCCGCCACGCCTTCGTCCTCCCCATCACGCGCGCCCGCTTCGACGCGATCGCCGCCGATCGCTTCACGCTCTTCACCAGCGAGGATCACGCCTGGAGAAACGTGAACCCCGTCCTCGCCGCGGAAATCGACATCCACAACACCGCCACCGCCGCCGCCGCGAAATCCGCCGGCGCGCCCACCGCGACCGAGAAACTCATCGCCTACAAATACGACACCGCCCTCGCCCAGCTCCTCGCGCACGTCCTCCCGGAGGGCAAAGGCTGGGTCGGCTTCGTCCTCGCCGCGCTGCTCGGCGCCGTCGTCAGCTCGCTCGCCGCCATGCTCAACGCCGCATCGACCATCTTCGCGATGGACATCTACAAGAAGCACGTCTCGCCCAACGCCTCGCAAAAAAGCGTCGTCCTTCTCGGACGGCTCTCCGTCGTCGTGTTCACGATGGTCGCCGTCTTCCTCGCCCCGCAGCTCGGCAACCCAAAGATCAGCAACAGTATTTTCACCATCATTCAGGAGGGCCAGGGCTTCATCTCGCCCGGCATCCTCGCTGTCTTCGTCTTCGGCCTGCTCGTGCGCAAGGCCCCGCCCGTCTGCGGCATCGTCGGCCTGCTCACCAACGTCGTCGCTTACGGCGGCCTCAAGCTCGCCGCCCCCGGCATCCAGTTTCTCAACCGCATGGCGCTCTGCTTCGCCCTCTGCCTGCTCGTGATGACGATCATCCGCCTCCTGAAACCGCTCCCGCAACCGTTCGAATTCCGCCACAACACGACCGTCAGCATCGAGACGTCGAAAGGCGCCAAGCTCGCCGGCTACGGCGTGGTCGCGATCACGCTGATGTTCTACGTGATCTTCAGCCCCTGGGGCATCGCGAAGTAAGTCCGGCGCGTCCCGCGCTTCCCCTCGTGCTCGTGCTCCTGTTCGTAATCGTGTTCGCCAGCAGAAATCCAAACGAGCACGAGTAAGAGCAAGACACGAGCACGCCCCATTCCGTCTCCGCCGCCTCCGCTCGACCGCTCATCCCACCGTCCGCCTGAAAAAGAATTGGAGGTTGGACGTTCCCTGGAGCTTGGCTCTTGGTGCTTGGAGCTTAATCCCATGGATCTCGATCTCGCCCACCGCCGCCGACCCGCCGCCGACCGCCGTATCCAGCTTATGGCGACCTGCATCTGCGACGCCTTCTACGACGACGTCGCCCGCGCCACGGTCGAGGTCCTAGAATACCTCGGCTGCACTATCGAGTTCCCCGAAGCGCAAACCTGCTGCGGTCAACCCGCCTTCAACGGCGGCGACTGGCCCGCGTCGCGCAAGGTCGTTCGCCACACCGTCGCCACCTTCGCCGGCGACGCGCCCGTGGTGGTCCCCTCCGGCTCCTGCGCCGCGATGCTGTTTCACGGCGCGCTCCTCGAGTTCGAAAAAGAGCCCGACCTTCCCGCCGTATCCGCTTTAGGCGCACGCACGTGGGAACTCGCCGATTTCATCGTCAACGCCCTCGACGTGAAAACCTGGCCCGGCCGCTTCGACGCGAAGATCGCCTTCCACCGTTCCTGCCACACCCGCGGCACGCCGAGCAGCGACGCCGCGCCCGCGCTCCTCGCCTCGATCCCCGGCGTCACCCTCGTGCCGTTCGGCGAAGGCGAACAATGCTGCGGCTTCGGCGGCACCTTCTCCGTGGCGTTCCCCAACGTCTCCGCCGGCATGGGCACGTTGAAACTCGAACACATCCGCGCCGCCCAGCCCGACGTCCTCGTTTCCGGCGACATGAGCTGCCTCATGCACCTCAACGGCCTCGCCACCAAGGCCGGCCAGCCGATCCGCCACCAACACCTCGCCCAAATCCTCCGCGACGCCCTGAAAAACGCCGGCCTTTTATCCTAATTTTGAACCACAGAGGCCCAAAGGCACAGAGACCAAGTTCCGCATCCGTGCCTTCTTTGTGTCTCCGTGCCTCCGTGGTTAACTGCCTTGGCCCGATCATGCGCCGATGAAACAACCCCTCGACACCTTCTCCACCACGCTCGCGCCCGACAAACGCGCCTCCGTTTACCAGTCGACCAAGGCCACGCACGAAAAGCGCACCAAGCTCCTCTTCGACCACTTCGCCGATCCCAACCGCCTCCGCCACCTCGCCGGCGAAATCAAGCAGCACACGCTCGAACACCTCGACACCTACCTCCCCGCCGTCGAAGCGAAACTCCAGTCCAATGGCGTAAAAGTCCACTGGGCCGCCACCGCCGATGACGCCTGCGCCGCCGTCCTGAACATCATGCAGGCCCGCGGCGCCACGAAGATGGTCAAATCGAAGACCATGGTCTCCGAGGAAATCCACCTCGAGCCCTACCTCAAAAAGCACGGTATCGAAGCTTTGGAGACGGACCTCGGGGAGTTTATCGTCCAGATCGACCACGACCACCCGAGCCACATCGTCCGCCCCATCATCCACAAGAACCGCCGCGAGATCGCCCAGAGTTTCGAGCGCGAAGGCCTCGGCGCCTACAACGACGACCCGCAAACGATCACGCGCCGCGCGCGAAATTTTCTCCGCCAGAAATACCTCGAGGCCGACGTCGGCCTCACCGGCGCCAACTTCGTCTCCGTCGAATCCGGCCGCCTCGTCCTCGTCACCAACGAGGGCAACTCCCGCTTCTGCCTCGCCGCGCCCAAGGTCCACATCGCCCTCGTCGGCATCGAGAAACTCGTCCCGCGCGACCGCGACCTCGGCCTGCTCCTCAACCTCCTCGCCCGCTCCGCCACCGCGCAGCAACTCACCGTTTACACCGAGTTCATCACCGGCCCGAAAGGCCCGACTCAACCCGACGGCCCCGAGGAAATGCACGTGGTCTTCGTCGACAACGGCCGCACCGACGTCCTCGCCACCGAATGCCGCGACATCCTGCGCTGCATCCGTTGCGGCGCCTGCCTGAACGTCTGCCCCGTTTACCGCCAGGCCAGCGGCCACGCCTACCGCAGCGTTTATCCCGGCCCCGTCGGCGCCGTCCTCTCGCCGCTTCTCGCCGGCGAAAAATTCTCCTCTCTCGCCGATCTGCCCAAAGCGTCCTCGCTCTGCGGCGCCTGCAACGAGGTCTGCCCCGTCAACATCCCAATTCCCGACCTGCTCCTTCGTCTCCGCGACAAGGGCAAACGCGAGCACGCGCCGCTCGCCTCCGCGAGCACGCCGCCGATGGGCGCGTGGGCGCTGATGGCTTCGCAACCCACCGCGTGGAAAGTCGCGCTCCTCGGCGGCAAGCTTCTCAATCACGTCCCCACAAAGCTGATACCCGTCCCCGCCCTGCAATCCTGGGCCGACCAACGCACGCTCCCCGAATGGCGCGGCGGCAAATTCCGCACCTGGTTGAAAGATCGTAAAAGGTAGGACCCGACCTCCGGACCAGCCCACTCAACCACCTCATGAAATAACCACAGAGACACAAAGCCACAGAGCCCAATCGTTTTCATCTCTGTGCCTTCGTGCCTCTGTGGTTCAAATCCGATCCCTCCTCCTTTTTTGCGCCTCCTGCGCCTCTTTGCGGCCAATCCATTTCAGCATTTCAGCTTTCCGCATTTCACGAGATGTCCTCTTCCTCCCGCGACCAAATCCTCTCCCGCGTCCGCTCCGCCCTCGCCCCGCTGCCTGAACGCGCCGCGCTCCCCAACTGGGACGCCGATCTCATCCACCTGCGCACCGCGGCCGCCAACGCCTCTCCCGCCGCCCCCGCCGCCGCGACCGATCTCTGGTCTCTCTTCGCCGAACGCATGCGCGCCGTGAACGGCACGCCGTTCGCCACGCCCGCCGATCTCGTTGCCTACCTCACCGCGCAAAACTGCCTCCACGGCTACTGCGATCCCGCGCTCCACGCCGAACTCTCGCCGTTCTTTCCCGACACCTTTACGTTCGAAACCACCTTCGATCGCACACGCATCGACGACTACCAGTTCGGCCTCACGCTCGCCGCCGGCGCCATCGCCGAGACCGGCACGCTCATCCTCTCCGACGCGACCACCTCCTCCCGCCTCGGCGCACTCGCGCCCTGGGTCCACATCGCCGTGATCCGCCGCGCCACGATTCACCCCGACATCTCCGCCGCCGTCGCCGCGTTCCCCGCCGACCCGAACATCGTCTGGATCACCGGCCCTTCGAAAACCGCCGACGTCGAAGGCATCCTCATCGAAGGCGTCCACGGCCCCGGCCTCCAAGCCGCCCTGCTGCTAAATTGATTTCGCCCTTGTTACACAGAGTTCACGGAGGAGTCACGGAGGCCACTGAGAATCCAAAAACTCCTTCCGCTCTCCGTGACCTCTGTGCCACCTCCGTGTCCTCTGTGTAACCACATCACGCAGCGTATCACGTGACGGTCCAGCGAACTCCCCCTCGCCCATCTCTGGCCCGCCGTTTCCCTTTCTGTCCTTCGCGTGTTAGTGGTTCGTCCCCTCAACCCCTTTACCCTCCCCATGAAGTTCCTCCGCCCTCTCGTCACCCTGGCCTGCGTCGCTCTCACCACGCTCGCCCTCTCCGCCGCCGACAAGAAACTCACCATCGGCTTTGCCCAGACCGGCGCCGAAAGCGCCTGGCGCACCGCCAACACCGAGTCGATGAAGTCCGAGGCCGAGAAACGCGGCATCAACCTGAAATTCTCCGACGGCCAGGGTAAGCAGGAAAACCAGATCCGCGCCGTCCGCTCCTTCATCACGCAGCGCGTCGACGTCATCGTCATCGCCCCGCTCGTCGAAACCGGCTGGGAGCCCATCCTCCGCGACGCCAAACGCGCGAAGATCCCCGTCATCCTCATGGACCGCACCGTGCAGGTCAGCGACGACTCGCTCTACGCCTGCTTCGTCGGCTCCGACTTCGCCGAGGAGGGCCGCATGGCCGCCGATTGGCTCGCCAAACACGTCAACGGCAAGGGCCGCATCCTCGAGCTCCAGGGCACGCCCGGCTCCGCCCCCGCCAACGAACGCCGCCGGGCCTTCGCCGACGCCATCGCGAAATACCCCGACCTGAAGATCATCGACTCCCAAAGCGGCGACTTCCGCCGCTCCGGCGGCAAGGAAGTCATGGAAGCCTTCCTCAAGAAACACGGCCGCAACTTCGACATCGTTTACGCCCACAACGACGACATGGCCCTCGGCGCCGTCCTCGCGATCGAGGAAGCCGGCCTGAAACCCGGCAAGGACGTCGTCATCGTCTCGATCGACGCCGTGAAGGAAGCGATCCAGGCCGTGATCGACGGCAAGCTGAACTGCACCGTCGAGTGCAACCCCCTCTTCGGCCCGAAGGTTTACGATCTCGCCGCCAAGCTCGTCGCCGGCGAAACCGTCCCGCGCGTCCAATACAACAAGGACGAACTCTTCGACGCCACGAACGCCGCCGCCGCCATCGGCTCCCGACAATACTGACCGACGTAGCCCGTTGCGTGAGCAGCGGGAATTCAGCTCTTCTGCGTTGAGCGGCAGGACCCGCGCTTCGAACCGGTCCCCTTCCGTGTGGCTCGCTGCGTGAGCAGCGGGGGCGCCTTCATCTGCATGCCGCGTTCAGCGTCATGCCCCTCCGGGTTCGTGTGGCTCGCTGCGTGAGCAGCGGGATAAGAAGTCGCTCGACCCTCCGCCAAACCTCCCTGCCCTCCCGGGCAGAGCCACGAACCCCGCGCCTTCAGGCGCAGCCCATTCCCCTGCCTCACGGCCCCACCACGATCCGCGCCGTCACATCCTGTCCTTGTTCCGTGAATACGCCGCCGTTCGCCTGCGCCTCGATCGCCCGCCCATGCGAATCCCCGCCCGCCGTGAACTTCAGCTCCGCGATTCCGCTCACCGCCACCGCCCGCCCATTCGGCTGCGCCATGTCGCCGCCCGTCACCCGCACATCGCTCGCCGACCCGAGCACCAGCACCGGCTCCGCCGCACCGAACGCCGTCACGTCCCCCACAAACACCGGCCCTTGAAACGCCACGCCCGGCGCATACACGCCCGTCAGCCCGCGCTCCGCGAAATACTGCGCATTCGCCGTCCGCACTCCGCCAAACTTCCCGTTCGTCGTCGAAATCGCGATGAATGCGATGTCCGCGATCCCGTCGTAATCGACGTCGTCCTTGAACAGCGCCGGGTTCACCGCCGTCGCCCGCCCCACGCTGAACACCGACAGGTTCGAAAACTCGTTCGCTCCCGTGATCACGATCCCCGCGTGCCCCTTCATATACTCGACCGCCTGATGGTAGTTCTCCGCCACCGCCGGCCCACTCACCTCGTCGAGCACCAATGACAACGTCCCCGGCCCGCTGAATTCCACCTGCACGATGTCGCCATCCAAATCCACGAACGACGTCCGCGTAATCTGATTCGCCGCCGGATCCGGCGAGAAATCCGCCTTCACCGCCACCGCCGCCCCCTTCAGCAACACCTGATCGAAGGTGTTCCGGTTCATCTCCACATACTGGTTCGACAACACCTCCTCGCCGGCACCGACGATCTTGTCCATCGTCGCGAGCCCGACAATCGCCGCGTCACTCGCGACGTCTCCGATTTCATTTCGCGCTTCCAACCGGTAGAGCCCGGCATCGACCGGCCGCAGATTGGACAGACTCAAGCTCGGCGAATTCCGTCCGGCAAGTTCGGCGCCGTTTAGGGACCACTGAAACCGCGACAACTCCGCTCCCCGCGCGGCGGCCGTCAGCGTCACCGCCGCCCCATTGGCGCCTGCGAGACTGGCAGGATGCGTCGTGAAAACCGGCATCACTTCAGCGTGCATCATTTGCCGCGGGCGAAAGATATCGTTCACGGAGCCAATGCCCAATTGACCGAAGGAATTTCTTCCCACCGCCCAGAGCGACCCGTCACGGCGGATGAAAGCCAGTTGCCGCGAGCTTGCGGCAATTGCCCGGATCTCCTCGTAGCCGAGGTAGGCTTGCTCCCCGTCGAAGGGAAGAATATCGGCAAACCATACGAAGGAACCGTAGCTGCCCATACCCCACAGTGTGCCGTCGGTCTTAAGGTAGACGGTGATGCTCGAATCATTGCTTGTCGCAATTGCGGTCCGAACCCCAGTGGCCAACTGGACCGGTGTCTTATACCGAGCGGGCCAAAAAGGAGCCAACTGATCATTCTCACCATCGCCAAAACCCCAAAGCGAACCATCCGTCTTTACGAAAACTGTGTGTGTCGCCCCCGCCGACGCGGAAACCACCTCGTCCGTCACCAGTAGCGGACTCAAGACCGGCGACGGCAAATCGCCCACGCTCACCTGGCCCATTGCCCAAAGGGTGCCATCGGTCTTTACGAAAACGGTGTGGTTACGTCCCGCCGACACGGAAGCGACATCGCGGCTGACTTCAACCGGGGTCCGGACGTTGTCACCCCAATAGCCGATGCCCAAGGCTCCGAGTCGATTCCCTCCCATCCCCCAAAGCGTCCCGTCCGTTTTAATGAACATCGCATGCTCTCCTCCCGCTGAGACCGATCTCACACCCGTCGCCAGTTGCTGCGGCGTCAGCCGCGGCTGCCTTGGAGAAGAAGGCTCGGCTGGCCCATAAAGATTTTCCCCCATCCCCCACAACGTTCCATCCGCCTTCACGAAGAGCGTGTGCGACAAACTCGTCGAAACAGTGGCGACGCCCGTCGCGATCTTGGTGAGCACGTGATGCGAATTCGTCGAGCCGTCGCCCAGCTGGCCCACGGAATTTTCTCCCGTGGCCCAAAGTGTCCCATCCTCCTGCAACACCAGCGAATGGGTGCTCGCCACGCTCACCTCTTTTGCCCGCTGCATCGGCGTCGTAACCAGAACGTGGCCGGGATCGCTTAAAGCCGATCCCAGCGGGTTCGACACGCGCACTTGGTAGCTCCCCACGTCCTCATGAGAAACGTCCGACAACACGAGCGTCGACTGGGTGGCGCCCGGCAATTCCGCGCTGTCCTTCAGCCACTGATACGAAAGTGGCGGCGAACCGTTCGCATAAACCGTCAATGTTCCCGTCGCTCGCACCTGCATCGCCTCGTTTTCCGGAGGCCAGGCAATCGACGGCAACCCGAGCAACTGGGTGACCTCAGTGGGTGTCTTTCGGTCCGTCGTCGTGCCATCGCCGAGTTGCCCGTAGGGGTTGTAGCCCGTCGCCCACAGCGAACCATCGTTTTTGACGAAAAACGTCTGGTGATACCCAGCCGACACCTTCGCCACCGAACTCGCAATCAGCACGGGCTCCGCAACACCCGTGGTCCCTTCGCCCAATTCTCCAAATTGATAACTCCCGCGCCCCCATAACGTCCCATCCGTTTTGATGAACACGACGTGCTTATGGCCGTATGCCGCGGATTGCACGTTGTCCGCGATCTGTCGGCCTCCCTCGAAGCTGTTTCCGAACTCCCACAACGTCCCGTCGCTTTTGATCGCCACCGCCTCATCCGCGCCACAGGAGACCGCCTTCACCGCCGTCGCGATCTGCACCGGAATCAAGTGATCCGCCGTCCGCCCACCTGAGATACTACGGCCCATCCGCCAAAGTGTGCTATCGGTTTTGACAAAAAGCGTGTAGTGCGTCCCCACCCCCACCGACGCCACCTCTGTGGCGACCTGCACCGGCGACACGCGGTTCTCCTTTGTGCCGTCGCCGAGTTGGCCCAGGTGATTCCCACCCGTTGCCCAAAGTGTCCCGTCTGCCTTCACAAACATCGTGTGTGGACCTATTCCCGCGCTCTCGCTCGCCGATCTCGCCTCGCTGCGCGTCGCCACCTGCACCACTCCCGAAGCGATCAACACCGGCGTCGCTCGATCTGTTTTTGTGCCGTCGCCGAGCTGCCCCGACGCGTTGTTTCCCATTCCCCACAACGTGCCGTCGGTTTTCACGAACAACGTGTGCTCGCGACCCGCAGCGCCCGAGCTCACGCCAGCCGCGATCCTCATCGGGCGGCTCGTTCGAAAGGTAATCGTCGGATCACCCAACTGCTTCTCTCCGTTGCTACCCATTCCAGCCAACGTGCCGTCAGCGAGAACGAATATCGTATGGTTCATCCCCGCCGAAACGTGAACCACCGCCGCAACGCCATCCGTCGCACTAATCGCGGCAAGCAGTCCTCCGAACAAGTAAGCCGAAAGGCACGACCGTCCCCACCCGTGCTTTTGCGCGGAAGCAGCGAATCTGCCGCGAAAATACTGGATCAGCCGCGCTGCGCTCGATGCTTGCATACTCGCAGCAAACCGGCGGCTCCTCCGCCACGCAAGACCTCGACCCTTCAACCGCGACCATCTTCACGGCCCCACCACGATCCGCGCCGTCACATCCTGCCCTTGTTCCGTGAATACGCCGCCGTTCGCCTGCGCCTCGAGCGCCCGCCCATGCGAATCCCCGCCCGCCGTCAACTTCAGCTCCGCAATCCCGCTCACCGCCACCGCCCGCCCATTCGGCTGCGCCATGTCCCCGCCCGTCACCCGCACGTCGCTCGCCGACCCCAGCACGATCACCGGCTCTGCATCGTCGAACGCCGTCACGTCCCCCACGAACACCGGCCCCTGAAACGCCACGCCCGGCGCATACACGCCCGTCAATCCGCGCTCCGCGAAATACTGCGCATTCGCCGTCCGCACCCCACCAAATTTTCCGTTCGTCGTCGAAATCGCGATGAACGCGATGTCCGCGATCCCATCGTAGTCCACCTCGTCCTTGAACAGCGCCGGGTTCACCGCCGTCGCCCGCCCCACGCTGAACACCGACACGTTCGAAAACTCGTTCGCTCCCGTGATCACGATCCCCACGTGCCCTTTCATATACTCGACCGCCTGATGATAATTCGCCGGTCCCGCCGGACCGCTCACCTCTTCCAACACCAGCGTCAACGTCCCCGGCCCGCTGAATTCCACCTGCACGATGTCGCCATCGAGATCGATGAATGACGTCCGCGTGATCTGGTTCGCCGTCGGATCCGGCGAGAAATCCGCCTTCACCGCCACCGCCGCACCCTTCAGCAACACCTGATCGAACGTGTTCCGGTTCATCTCCACATACTGGTTCGACAACACCTCCTCCCCCGCCCCCACGATTTTGTCCTCCGTCGCCAGCCCCACGATCGCCGGCGTTCCCGCCGCAGCGCCCGTGAAATTCAACGCGTTCACCCGATAAATCCCCGTGTCGGCCGGCGCCATCGCCGCCAGCGTCACCGACCCGCCCGCCGTCCCGCCGACCGCGACGCCGTTTTTCGTCCACTCGAAGTCCGGTGCCGGCGCTCCCGTCGCCGCCGCGGTCAACGTCGTCGCTCCACCCGCCTCCACCGCCTGGCTCGCCGGCTGCGCCGTCAGCGCCGGCGCCTCGACCGCGCCCACGGCCGCGACCTTGCTGCCCCACAACGCCGCTCCGTAATTGGCCAGCGCGCTGAAGCCGAGCACCCACACCTGGTTGTCGTCATCCCACTGCCGCGCCAATACGCCGCGATACTCCACACCGGAGAGCGCGATCCGCAGATCGTAGTCCCCCGAAACCTGCCACGTGCCGGTGAGCGCACCCGACACCGTTCCATCCGCATTCAACGCCACCACCGACGACGTGTTCACCGTCCCCGAAATCGCCTTGCCGTGATTGATCACCTTGAAATTCCCCGGCACCTGCCGCGCCGTAATCTTCGCGATGGTCTCACCCGCATAGCGCTGCGGCGCCACCACGAACCAGCCGTCCTCGTTCAACCACATCTGATGCACGCGCACCTCGTGCTGCTCCCCGCGCCCCACGAATCGCGTGTGAAACACCAGGAAATATTTCCCCGTCTCCGGATCGCGATACACCGAGTTGTGCCCCGGCGAACGATACCCGCGACTCGTGGTCCTCGGCTCGCCGGCCACGCTCGCGAACTGGTAATTGCCCATCAACTTCACGCCGTGCGGCGCGATCAGCGCATCCGCGCCACCCACGTTCGTCAGCTCCGTGTTCGCGGCATCGACGTAGGGCCCATCCGGATTGCGCGAACGCGCCACGCGAATGTTGTAGCCATCGTTCGCACCCAGTCCGCCAAACGAAACAAACAGATAATAATACTCGGACTCCGGACTGTAGAGGATGCACGGCCCTTCAATCCGCGCATGGTCGCCTCCCATCAGCTTCGTGCCCCAGCCCTGCCCCGGAATCGGCCGGCCGAAATTCGCCGAGCCCACCGTCTGATCGAGCCGCAGAATGAAAATGCCCCCCGAATACGACCCATAAACCATCCATAACTGCCCGTCCCGATCGTAGAACACATCCGGATCGATCGTGTTCGGATGGATGCTGGGATTGAAGCCAGCCACGTTCGTCCCTCCCTTCATGATCTCGCCCACATCCACAAACGGTCCTTCGATCCCGCCCGCCGAAGCCAATCCCATGTAGCTGCGGTAGCTGAGGTAATTCGTCCAAACATTGTAGTAATAGTAGAACTTCCCGTCCGGCAGCTGGACGACGTCCGAGGCCCAGAGCGTGTTGGCGTTCGTCCACTGAACCAGCTCCGCGAGTTCGCTCCCAAACGTGTTGAAGTGCGCCGGACTGCCCGCGGTCACACTGGTCGCCACCTGCGTCCAGTGCATCAGATCCTCCGTCCAGGCCGACGCGCCGTGCGAGCCGTAAACATACCAACGATCGCCCGCCTTGATCACCGACGGATCGTGAACCGTTACCTCGGCAAACGTCGGCGTCGGCAACGGCTGCGCCGCCAGCCCTCCCACCCACCCGCACACCGCCACGACCACACCCACCATGGAGCCGCGGCGCCCCCGCCGCGCCGATAGCCCCATCCGCGGGGAGAGCGCCGCGACTCCATCCCGTCCCTCATTCGTATCTAAAATCTTCATACGCCCGGTCCTTTCACCTGTTCCCTCACTCCTCGCACGACGGCCGCCCAAACACCGGCATCCCGTCCGCGCTCCATTTGATCGGCTTCACAAACGTATGCCGATCCGGATTCCACAGCGGATCGCCCACAATCTCCCGGTAGGTGCGCGCGTGATACACGAGCACATCGGTCACGCCATCCTCCGCCACCGTGAAACTGCTGTGCCCCGGCCCAAACACGCCGAACTCGTAACACGTCTTGAACACCGGCTCCGGCGACTTCCGCCAGCTCCGCGCATCAAGCAGATCCGCATACTCATCCGCGTGCAGCAACCCCATGCAATAGTTCTCGTCCGTCGCACTCGCCGAATACGTGATAAAAACCTTCCCGTGACGGATCAACACCGCCGGCCCTTCATTCACCAGAAATCCGCGCGTTTCCCACCTGAGCTCGGGCACCGACAACCGCACCGGCGTCGTCGCCAGCGTCGCCGGCGTATCCATTTTCGCGATATAAAGATTCGAATTCCCCCAAATCGCCCGGTCCTTTTGCGCCCACACATAGTAAAGCACGCCACGATGCGTGAATGTCGTCGCATCCAGACAAAAGCTGTCCACGCCCGTGTCCACCTGCGCCGGCTCCGTCCATTCGCCCGCCATCGGATTCTCCGCCGTCGTCGTGATCACATACATGCGATGCTGAAACAGCGCATCCTTGATCTCCCGCGACGGCGCCGCCGCGAAATAAATCTGCCACGCGCCGTGGTTGAAATGAATCTCCGGCGCCCAGATCAGCTCACTCAACGCCCCGCTCGCCGGCTTCCGCCAAACATCCACCGTCTCCGCCGTCGCCAGCCCCGCAATCGTCCGCGCCCGCCGCACCTCGATCCGGTCATACGCCGGCACCGACGCGGTGAAGTAATAAAACCCATCCGCGTGCCGCCACACAAACGGATCCGCCCGCTGCAAAATCAATGGCTCGAGTTTTTTCATAAGGACAATCGCCTCCGGTGGGTAGGAGCCTGCTTGCAGGCGATCACCACGCTTCCTCCGCGCTCAGACCGCAAAATCGCCTGCAAGCAGGCTCCTACCCCGATCCGCGTCCGATCCCATTCGTGTCCCTTCGTGTCCATTCGTGGTTCACTGAATGACGTCCGCCCCTCCCGCCACGCTTTCGAATCCGTGTTCATCCGCGTTCGTCCGTGGTTAAGGCTCCCGATTGATCGCCACCGGCGCCTTCCGTCCGCGCCAGCCGTCCATCATCTCACGATAAAACGTATCCGTTATCCGGTAACGAAACATTACCAGCCCCATCAGAAAGTGAAACGCCCCCGGGATCACCGACAGCATCAGCGCGATCCCCGTCAGCGTGAACCCACTCTGCACCTGATCCGGCACGTAGTCGTAATACGTCAGCAACCAGCCGACGATCGCGCCGCCGATCCCCATGCCCGCTTTCTGACAAAACGAGATGCCGCCCCACGCCAGCCCCGACACCCGTTCGCCGAGCTTGTGCTCCCCGTAGTCGATCGCCTCCGCGATCGCCGACCAAAACACCGGCGCATGCAAATCCACCACGAACGACAGCAGAAAATACAATCCGAACGCCAACACCACGTCCCCCGGCTTCACCGCAAAAAACAGCACCACGCTGATCACACCCACCGCGAGCTGCGTCCACCGGAACATCGCGATCTTGCAGTAGCGTTTCGTGATCCACGTCGACGCCACCATCGCGAGGATCGCCGCCACCACCCCCGTCGCCAGAAACCGCGACAACATCACTGCATCTCCGCCCAGATAATACTTCGCATAGTAAGCCGCCACCGCCCCGCGAATCACGTAGCCGATCGTGCCGATCACGCACACCGCGCACAACACGACCCACTGATCGTTGCGCCACAGCAGCGCCGCCTGCCGCCGCACCGGCTTTCTTTCCACCTCGTGCTGCAGTCGCTCCGTCGTCGTGAAAAAACAAAACAGGAACAACGCCGCCGCCACGATCGCCATCACCCCCATCGCGCCCTGATACCCGCGCGCAATACTCCCGCCGCCCCAGTTCGCCGCCATCACCGGCACCACGATCGTCACCAGAAACGCCGCCACCTTTGCGAAGAACAACCGATACCCATTCGCCGACAACCGCTCCGACGGTGAATCGGTCAGCACGCCGATCAGCGAGATGTAGGGGATCGTCACCGCCGTGAACATCAGCGTCAGCAGGATGTAGGTCGCATACGCCCACAGCAGCTTCCCGCCGTATCCAAGTTCCGGAGTCATGAACGTCAGGAAAATCGACACCCCGAACGGCACCGCCAGCCACAGGAAATACGGCCGGTAACGCCCCCAGCGCGTGGTGAACTTGTCCGTGATCAATCCCATCAGCGGGTCCGTGATCGCATCGATGAACCGCACCGTGAGAAACAGCGCGGCCAGATCCGTCGGCCGCAGCCCGAACACGTCCGTGTAAAAAAACGTGATGATCAGCGCCATCGACGACCACACGACGTTCACCGCCATGTCGCCCGCGCCGAACCCGATCTTCTCGAGCACCGAAAGTCTGGATGTTGTTTTCAAAGGTGGAACCCGCCGTCCCCGTCGGGTTGAAAATCTTTCGCCCGCCAATCAGCCCGACAGGGACGTCGGGCTCCACCGTTGGACCTGTGCAGAGTCGCGCGCATTGCACCCCCTACTCCACCAGTTCACTCACATACTCGCTTAGCACCCCCGCATCGACCCGCGGCCAGCCCGCACTGTCCCACGCCAGTTCCGCTATCTTCAGTTTCTGCCGCCCATTGTCCGCCGTCTCATACGCGTGAAACACCAGCCAGTCCTTTCCATCGAAAGTATAGACGCTGTTATGCCCCAGACCCGCCCACGCCGCGTTGCCTTCGAGCAGCAGTGTCCCGCCACCTTCCGCCAACTTCTTCCCCACGCGATCCACATACGGCCCCGTCAAACTCTTCGAGCGCCCCACCACCATCTTGTAAGTGCTCTCCGCGCCACGGCAGCATTTGTCCCACGACACGAACAGAAAGTAATCGTCGCCTTTCTTGAAGATGAACGGCGCCTCGATCTCCGCTGGCCCCGCGTTCGCATCGTCCACCAGCACGCTCCGCTCGCGCTTCGCCAGCGAATGCCACTCCTGGGGCTCCGCGACCGTCCTCATGTCCGGCGCCAGCTTCACCAGTTTTAACCCGCCCCAGAACGATCCGAAACTCATCCACGGCGTGCCGTCGGCGCCCACGATCACCGCCGGATCGATCGCGTTCCACAGGTCGCGATGCGGCACCGAACGCAGCACGATGCCCTGGTCCTCCCAACGATACTCCGGCGACTCCGGATCGAGCGTGCGATTCACCGTCACGCCCATCGCCGACGTGTTTCGTCCAAACGCCGACACCGAATAATACAGATAAAACTTCCCGTCGCGCTCCACGATGTCCGGCGCCCAGATGTGCCCGTTGAAACTCGGCGCGACGTCCTTCGCCCACGCCGGATCGCCGGGGAAAACCCGACCGCGCAGCCGCCACGTCTTCATGTCGGTCGAGCTGTAGAACGTGATGCCCGGTCCCGTGCTGAAGAGGTAGAACGTGTCGCCCTCCTTCGCCATCACCGGATCGTGAATGCTCACCTGCTTCGCCTGCGCCACGCCCGCGCCCACCGCCGACGCCAGCCCCAGCACCACGCCGGCCACCAGCGCGCGCGCCAAGCCCGACGGCCACACGGCAAAGTTCCAACCTCGCTCACTTCTCATGGTTTGAACAGTCATTGGTTATCTGGCTTCGCTCACCCCGCAGGCGCGGCAGCGCCGGTGGGGACGGCGCTCCGAGCCGTCCGCCGACCGCCCAACGGCGGTCATTCCCCGGGCCTGCCCCGCGCCACGTTCGCGTTGTCTTAGAACGAATACCGCGCACCCAGCGAAATCGTCCGACCCACGATCCAGTTGCCGAAGTTATGCACCGTGCGGCCATGCTCGCCGTAATAACTGTGCTGGGTGTCGTCCGTCAGATTCGTGCCTTCCAGCGTGATGATGAAATCGTCCCTCACCCGGTAACTGAGCTGCGCCGTCATACTGCGCTCCGACGCGTTGTAAACGGCGAGCGGATTCGCGAACAGCGCCGCTTCGTTGTGATGATGGAAGTCCGAGCGCCAGGTATACGAAACGCGCCCGCTGAACTTGCTCCGCTCATACGCCAGCGTCGCGCTGAACGAATGGTCCGACACCAGGAAGAAGTCCGTCGTCCTCACCCCCGTCTGCACCCCCGCCGCATCGAAGAGCGGAGTGTCCTGAGAAGACTTCAGATTCGTATAGCTGCCTTGGATACCGAAGCCCTGGAAAATTCCAGGAAGGTTCTTCGGGAAATATTCTCCTCCAATTTCGAAGCCTTCCAACTCGCCGTTCGATGCGTTCGTCGGCTCCGAGAGAATGTAGTCGTAGGGCCCGATGTTGTCCGTGTAAGTGACGCGGCGACGCGTGCTGACCACGAGCCCTTCGATGTCCCGCTTGAACAACGCGAGGTGAAAGGACGTCGCCTCGTCCACATAGTATTCGAACGTCAAATCGTAGTTCCTCGACGTCGTTGCCTCGAGGTTCGGATTGCCCGCCGACGCCGTGCCGTAACCAATGTTGCTCACGTCGCGGTTATAGGTCGTCAACGGATTCAGATCGCCGAAGTTCGGTCGACGGATCGTTTCACCGTAAGCCAGCCGCGCGACGAGTTTGTCCGTGAGTTCGTAAGTGAACGCCGCGCTCGGCAGCAGTTTGTCCACCGTGGTCTCGCCCGACCGGGTGTTGCCCGTCGCCATCGCCGGATTCGTGAAGTCCCACTCGTTCTTGATCGATACGAAACGCGCGCCGAACTGGCCCGTGAGCCTGCGATTCGCGATCTCCGTCTCCAATCGATCGACCTGCACGTAAACCGCACTCGTCACTTCATTCACATCGAAGGTCTTTCGCAGCGGAGAATTGAGATTCGGTCCGCTGCGCCAGGTATAAAGCGGCGCGAGCTTCTCCCGATTCGCGTAGGCATACTCGCCATCGATCGACGCCCACGAGGTCGGGATGTCCGCGCGCCCATCGAAGAAACCGCTGTTCACGCTCACGATCCCCGGAAACTGCGTCGCAAGCGCCGCCAGCGAGATCGGCCCGCCGTTCGCTCCGAGCCGGTCCGCTTCCGCGAAACGCGACGCCTCGGATGCATCACGATCGTCCAGCCGCACGCCAAACTTCAACCGCTTGATCCAGCCCCAGTCGACGTTGAGCACGCCATCTGTCGTGAAGGTGCCCGCACTGCCCTTGTTCTTGAAACCTTGGTGCCAGACCTCCGGCACCGCCCCATCGTCCTGCACACTCCATGTCGCCGGATCGGCCACATCGCTTTCGTCCACCGCCGCCGAACCCGGAATATCCAGATAGCGAAACATCGGCAGCCCGTCGCCCGCGTTGAAGTCGACCGTCACGTCGTTGCGCACATTGCGATATGCCCGCGAGAAATAATTCGTGCGGTGAAACTGGCTGGTTTGATAAACCGCCTCCGACGTCAAACGCAGGTCCGGCCCGATGTTCCACTTGCCGTTGAGCGCATACTGAAACGAGTCCGTCTGCGCCGTCACATAATCGCCGCTCGTGAACGAATACACCGCCCCGATGTAGTCGCGGCTCTTCACGATATTCGTATTCGGATACAGCTCGACGTTCAACGTCTCCGGCGTCCAGTCCACCCACCAGTCGACAAACGAGAAGAGCAGGTTGCTGAAGTTCTTGTTGCGATACCCGGTGTAGAACGCCTCGAAGGTGTATTCAGAATCCCGATTCGGCGCGTATTGCAGCGAGAGGTTCGCCGCCGGCCGCTTCGTCTGACCTTTCGTTTCATTGAAGAAGATCGCGTCGCGACTCAGCACATACTCGACCCCGGACACCTTCGACCCCGGCGCCGTCGGCAATCCGTTCTCCAAGCCCGCCTCCCACGGCACCACATCCGGAAACATGCGCGCATACGGCTCCGGCCAGGGATGACCCGACTCCGCTTGCGTGCCCTTGCCGAACGGCACCTGCGCGCCCGGCGTCGCACTCTGATCCCGGTAAGTCGTCGTCAAATAGGACACGTTGACTAACGCGCCGAATTTCCCCTTCGTGCCCACTTTCCAGATCTTGCTGGCAAGCGCGCTGACGTTCGGATCGAACTTTTCCCGCTGCTCCTGATACGTCGTCTTCGCCGAGATCGCGAACTTCTCCCCCGCGAAATCGAACGGCCGAAATGGCTGGATATCGATCACGCCCGCCATGCCCGTTTCGATATGCGACGCCGAACGCGTTTTCATCACGTCGATCTGCTTCACCAAACTCGTCGGCACATCCTGCAATGACAGCGCCAAACCCGACGCCGTGAAAATATTCCGCCCATGCAGCGTCGTCGTCACATCCGGCAAACCGCGAATCGTCACCGAGGCGATGTTGCCCGCGCCGTAATCCGTCACCTGCACGCCCGGCAAACGCTGCAGCGACTCGACCGCGTTGTTGTCCGGAAACTTGCCGATATCCTCCGCGACGATCGCTTCCATGATCTGCGGGGAATGACGCTTGATCTCGAGCGCCTTGATCGCGCTCGCACGCAGACCGGTGACCTCGAACGTCTCCAATTGGACCACCTGGTCGTCGGTCGCCACCGGAGCCGCCGCGTCTTGCGCGTGAACACCGTTGGCGCCGACAGAAACCAGGAGGGAAACAACGAGCGAAAAAGCAGCGGATTTTCGATCGCTCGAAAACCGCCGCGGAAGGCTGGGCAGATGTGGGGTCATAAGCAGGGGTGACTACGGTTGCGTGGGTAGAGGGCGTTCCGTCGGGTGCGGTGAAGACCCGCAAACCCGAACGACATGTGCCGTCACCTGCTCATGCGCCCTTTCCCCACAAAACCCGACACACCCAAACAAAAAAATTTAACCCGCCCCCACACCAGACACGCATTCGCGTTCATTCGTGGTTAAAAAGAAAACGCCGAGCGGATAGAATCCGCCTCGCCCACCCGCACCCTTCGTGTGCTTCGTCTATTTCGCGGTGACTCCACCGCCCCTCACACGCCCGCTCCCACCAATCCGCTCGCCTCCCGCAACAGCACCCGCGCAAACATCCAGTCGAACCAGAAACCGCGAATCGGACTCCCCGGATCGCCCGGCCCGTCGAACTTGTCCACAATCGCGTCGCGCGCCGCCGCCAGTTGCGCCTTCGCCTCGCCGCCGTGGCCCAGTTGAAAATGCGCCATCGCCGCCACCAGCCGCGCGGTCGCCGAACGCGGCGCATTCGCCTCCGGGTTGTCCAGACAACGCTGCGTCCAACGCAACGCCTCCGCGTAGTTGCCCCGCCGATACTCCAGCAAGGCCATCGATAGCGCACGCCACGCCGCCGTAAACGTGTCGCCTCCCGCATCCGCCGCGGCCAGCGCCTCCACCGACGCGCCCGCCAGCGGCTGCAGCGCCTCGAGCAGCCGCGCGTTCGCCGGCTGCAACAGGCTGATCTTCACGATGCGGTCCGCAAACGGACACGGCGCCGCCGAAAACCGCGCGATCGCCTCCTGCCGAAACCGCTCGTAGCCCGCCGTGTCACCGACTTCGAGCAACGACGGCCCTGCCCGCAGATAATCCATCGTCGCCACATCCGACGCATCCAACTGGTTCACCGCCAGCAACAGCGCGAACCGATCCGCCGCCTGCTTCCACCGGTTGTTCAACGCATGCCACTCGCCCACCGACCGAAACACCGCCGCGCCTTCCATCGTCGGCTCCGTCAACTCCAGATCGCTCAACCGCCCGTCCGCCTCCTCGAAACGCTCCTGGCTCACCAGCAGCGCCGCCTGCGTGATCCGTTCGCGCATCTCCGCCTCGTGCCGCAGCCGCACCTGCTGCTGCTCCGCCGCCACCGCCCGCTGCCGCGCCTCGCGCTCCTTCAAAAACAAATACGTCGACGTGCTCATCCCGCCCACCAGCGCCGCCGCCACCGCTCCGCCCGCCACAAACACCACGCGGTTCCGCCGCACGAGTTTCAAAAACCGATACGACCAGCTCGGCGGCCGCGCCACCACCGGCTCGTTGTCCAGATGCCGCTGCAAATCGGTCGCCAGCCCATTCGCCGTCTCGTAACGCCGCGCGCGATCCTTCTCGAGGGCCTTCATCGCGATCCAATCCAGATCGCCGCGCACCAGTGGCAACAGCTTCGCCGCCTCCACGTCCCGCGCCGCCGCCACCTCCCTCAACTCCGCGGGCTTCAAATTCGCCAGCCGCACCGACGGCCGCACCGGCTCGCGCTCGCGCAAAATTTTCCGCATCTCGTCGAGCCCCGACGCCACCAGTTCCTTCGCATCGAACGGCGTCCGCCCCGCCACCAATTCGTAAAGCAGCACGCCCAGGCTGTAGATGTCGCTGCGCGTATCGATATCCAGCCCGCCCATCTCCGCCTGCTCCGGACTCATGTAAGCCGGCGTCCCCACGAGCTGCGCATACGCCGTGAACAGCTGCCGGTCCGTCAACCGCGCCTCCGTCGCCTTCGAAATCCCGAAATCGATCACCTTCGGCACCGGCTTCCCGTCATGCAGCGCCACCATGATGTTCGACGGCTTGATGTCGCCATGGATGATTCCCTTCTGGTGCGCGTGCTGGATCGCATGGCAAACTTGGATGAACAGATCCAGTCGCGCCCGCACATCCAGCCGATGCTGGTCGCAGTATTTCGTCACCGGCACACCGCGCACCAGCTCCATGATGAAATACGGCGGCCCGCGATCCGTCGCGCCCGCGTCGAACACCCGCGCGATGTTCGGATGATCCATCATCGCCAGCGCCTGCCGCTCCGCCTCGAAGCGCGCGATCACGCTCTTCGTTTCCATCCCGAGCTTGATGATCTTTAACGCCACCCGCCGCGACACCGGCTCCTCCTGCTCCGCCATGTAAACCACCCCGCACCCGCCTTCGCCGATTTTTTCCAACAACCGATAACGCCCGATCTTCGCCCCGATCGGCTCCTCGCCGACATCGCTGTTTCGCCGCCCGTCCGTCGCCGCCAGCTTCGCATGCGCCAGCAATCGCAGCGGCGCCACCGTCTCCGCAACGATCGAACGTCCCTCGGTGAAAAACGCCTCCGCATCCGCCGCCACCGCGAGCAAATCCTCGACCCGCCGCCGCAACGCCCCATCGCCGCCGCACGCCCGCTCGAGATAAGCCGCCCGCCGCCCCGGCTCCGTCAACGCCAGCGCCGCATCGAACAACTCCTCCTCCCGCTGCGTCCCCGTATTCATCGTCCGCCCCCCACCCCATTGTAGGGCGGCGTCTCCCGACCCCGCCGCGCCTCCCGACCCCGCCGAATCCCGTCATTGCGAGGAGCGCAGCGACGAAGCAATCCATCTGAAATCCGCCGCCGCGGCGCCCCCACCCCGCCAGACGATCGGCCGCAGTGAGAATGTGAAGAGGACATGATTGCGCGCGTCGAAGACACCAGTGTTTGAGACTTGGTCTTTCTCTGGAGCTTGGTCCTTGGAGCTTCTGCCTCCGTTATTCTCCCGCCCGAATACTCTGAAACAGCCACGCCTTCGCAAACGCCCAATGCCGCTCGATCGTGCGCACCGTCACGCCCATGCTCGCCGCGACTTCCTCGTTCGTGAATCCGCCAAAGAATTTCAACACCACCACCTTCGCGCGCTCCGGGTCCTGCTCGCGCAACTTCTCCACCGCATCGTCGATCAACAGCACTTTTTCCTCCGGCGTCGTGTCCGCCAGTTCCACGTTGTCGATATCGACGCGCTGCTGACCGCCGCCGCGTTTCAACCGCGCCTTCCGCCGCGCGTTCTCGATCAAAATCCGCCGCATCGCCTCCGCTGCCGCCCCGAAGAAATGCGCGCGATTCTGCCAGCGCTGATTGTCCCCGCCCACCACGCGCAACCACGCCTCGTGCACCAGCGCCGTCGGCTGCAGCGTCTGCCCCGCCGACTCGCGCGCCATCTGCACGCCCGCGTGACGCCGCAGATCGTCGTAAACCAGCGGTAGAATCTCCTCCGACGCCCGCGCATTCGACCGGCCGATCTCCTGCAACGCCAGCGTGAGATCGGCGAGCGCCGGAAAACGATAGTTCATGTTCATCGAGCTTGGGGTGACTCGCAGCAAGAGGGGGGACGGAGTAACAAACGCGGACAACCGAACGAGCACCAGCCTCGTCCGCCGCCGACCGAAGAGCAACTGAAACGCCGCTCTCCTTCGCGCCAGTCCCCCGCCACTTCACCGTAATGCCCCAGTTAACGGCAGGCCCCGGGCCTGCCTGCTCCGCGCACCCAACGAGAACGGGCGTCCCCGCCCGTTCTCCTC
>JAEYYL010000389.1 GCA_023430825.1 Verrucomicrobiota bacterium
CCCCCCCGCCCGGGCCCACCCGGCGCCCCTACCGCCTGCAATACCATGGATCCTCAATCATTCGTTGCCCGCCATGTCGCGGCGCTACCGAAGAGCGGCATTCGCGATTTCTTCGAACTGGTGGCCAAGATGAAGGGCCAGGACGTCATCTCGCTCGGCGTGGGCGAACCCGATTTCGTCACGCCGTGGCACGTGCGCGAGGCGGCGATCTTCGCCCTCGAGCGCGGCAAAACCTACTACACCTCGAACCTCGGCATGATCGAGCTGCGCCGCGCCATCGCGACGTATGTCGAGGAGCACTTCAACGTCAGCTACCGGCCCGACGACCAGATCATCGTGACGGTCGGCGTGAGCGAGGCGCTCGATCTCGCCTGCCGCGCGTTCGTGAATCCCGGCGAGAAGGTGATGTTTCACCAGCCGTGCTACGTGAGTTATCACCCGAGCATCTCGCTCGTGCACGGGCAGGGCATCGCGGTGCCAACGTATGCAAAAGATGGATTCGCGCTGACCGCCGAAGCGCTCCGCGCCGCGTGGCAGCCGGGCGCGAAGATGCTGATGCTGAATCTGCCGTGCAATCCGACCGGCGGCACGTGCACGAAGGAGCAGCTCGAGAAGATCGCGGCGTTCTGCATCGAGAAGGACCTGCTCGTGCTGACCGACGAAATCTACTCGGAGCTGACGTTCGATGGCACGCACACGAGCATCGCGAGCCTGCCGGGCATGGCCGAACGCACGGTCTTCCTGCACGGATTTTCGAAGGCGTTCGCGATGACCGGGTGGCGCATCGGCTACGCGTGCGGTCCGGCGGTGCTCATCGATGCGATGATGAAGGTGCACCAGTATTCGATGCTGTGCGCCTCGATCATCGCGCAGGAGGCGGCGCTCGAAGCGCTGCTGCGCGGTTGGGACAGCGTGCTCAAGATGCGCGAGCAGTATCACCGCCGCCGCGATCTGATCGTGCGCCGGTTCAACGAAATCGGACTGACGTGTCACCTGCCGCGCGGCAGCTTCTATGCGTTTCCCAACGTGACGGCCACCGGTCGCACGGAGAAGGAATTCGCCGTGGGATTGCTGCAGGAGCAAAAGGTGGCGGTCGTGCCGGGGACGGCGTTCGGCGAGAACGGCACCGGCCACGTGCGCGCGTGTTTCGCGACGAGCTACGAGCAGATCGTCGACGCGTGCGACCGCGTGGAACGCTTCGTCGCGGGAGCGACGAAGCGTTAGTTGAAGTTTGAAGTTTAAGTTTAAGATCAGGGCTTCAGCCTCGCCTCGTCTTAAACTTAAACTTCCTGCTTAAACTTATTGATGAACCGCACCGTCGCCATCGTCGGCCGACCCAATGTCGGCAAGAGCCGCCTCTTCAACCGGCTCGCGCGGAAGCGTATCTCGATCGTGCACGATCAGCCGGGCGTCACGCGTGACGTGATCTCGGCGGAGATCGCGGACGGCGGTTACACGCTGCTGGACACGGGCGGCCTCGGCTACAAGGGCCAGGATACGCCGGCGGCGCTCACGGCGGCGTCGGAAGAGCAGGTCAGCTTCGCGATCGCGACCGCCTCGCTCATCCTGTTCGTGATCGATGGCCTCGAGGGCCTGACGGCGCTCGACGAAAAAATCGCCGGCCTGCTGCGCAAAAGCAAAAAGCCGGTGCGCCTCGTGGTGAACAAGGCGGATTTCGACGACGACAAGATCCAGCTCGAAGAAGCGTATCGGCTCGGGCTCGGCGAACCGCTGCGCGTATCCGCGGAACATGGACGCGGCGAGGGCGAGCTGCGCGATGCGATTCTCGCCGTGCTCGGTCCGCTGGAAGATCTGGATCGGGGCCGCGATGCGGCGGCGGCGCTCGGCGTGTGCTTCATCGGCCGGCCGAATGTCGGCAAGTCCTCGCTCAGCAACCGGCTGCTGCAGAGCGACCGCCTGATTGTGAGCGACGTGCCGGGCACGACACGCGACGCAGTGGAGCTGCCGTTCGAGTTCAAGGGCCGCGACGGCAACATGTATCCGTTTCGACTGATCGACACCGCCGGGATCAAGGCGGCGACGAAACTGGCTTCGCCCGTCGAGTATTTTTCCCGGCTGCGCTCGATCGATGCGATCAAGAACGCCGATGTCGTCTTCCTCGTGCTCGACGCGATGGACGGCGTGACGCAGCAGGACAAGGCGATCGCGGGCGAAGCGGTGAAGGAGCACAAGCCGATCGTCGTCGTGGTGAACAAGTGGGACCTCGTGACGAAGGCGTTCAAGGAGCAGGGCGGATTCAAGCCCTACAAGAGCGAGCGCGATTACCGCGAAAAATACGAGAAGGCGCTGTTCGAGCGGCTGTATTTCACGCCCGGTTCGCCGCTGATTTTCGTGTCCGCCATGAGTGGATACGAGGTGGACCGGATGTTGAATGCAGCGGTGAAGCTGAACCGCCGGCTGGATACGAAGCTGTCGACCGCGAAGCTGAACAAGGTGATCGCTCATCTGGCGGAGCGCACGCCGCCGCCGGCGGTGGGCGGGAAGCGCTTCCGCGCGTATTACGCGACGCAGACCGGCACGCGGCCGTTTCGCATCAAGATTTTCTGCAATCGCGAGGAGAAGCTCACGGAGCAATACCGGCGTTATCTCGAGGCGGGGCTGGTGGAGGAGTTCGATCTCGCGGGCTGTCCGATCTATTTCGACCTGGTCGGGAAGGAGAAACACGAGCCCGGCACCTCCTTCTCCGAGATGCGCTCGGCGCAGGAGAAAAACCGCCAATCCGCGCACACGCCGAAGTGGCGCGCGAGCGAAGCGGCCGAAGGCGAATCCTCTCATGAAACCCTCGAAGACTAATTACCGCGGGGCCGAGGCCCTTGTGTTTGCCACGCGCGCGTTCCAGCTCGTGGTGACGACGTCGGTCGGCCCGCGCATCGTGTCGCTGCGTTCGTCCGCCGGGAAGAAGCGCAACCTGATGCTCGAGATGCCCGTCGACGAGGCGCGCAGCCACGGTTATCTGTTTCGCGGCGGCCATCGCTTGTGGCACTCGCCGGAGGACATCGTTCGCACCTATCAACCCGACGACGAACCGCTCGCGGTGAAAACGCTGCCGAAGGGCGTGGCGCTGACCCAGCCGGTCGAGTCGAAAACCGGCATCGTGAAGGCGATGGCGATCGAGGTGCTGGGCGAACGCACGGTGAAGGTGACGCACACGCTGACGAATCGCGGGCTCTGGGCGGTCGAGTGCGCGCCGTGGGCGCTGACGATGCTGCGTCCCGGCGGCTACGGCGTGCTGCCGCTGCTGCCGAAGGGCAGCCACGCGCGCGGCGACCTGCTGCCGACGTATTCGCTCGTCCCGTGGACCTACACGGATCTTTCGTTGCCGGTGTGGGAGCTGCACCGCGATTTCTACGGCATCAACGTCGCCGCGGCCACCGAGGCGCAAAAGCTCGGCATCACGAATTATCCCGGCTGGTCCGCCTACTGGCACGAGGGCACGACCTTCGTGAAATACGCGGCGGTGAAGAGCGGCGCGGCGTATTCGGATCTTGGATGCGTGTTCGAGACGTTCACGAACGGCAAGATGATCGAGTTCGAAACGCTCGGGCCGCTGGCGAAACTCGCGCCGGGCGATTCCGCGTCGCACGTCGAATACTGGACGCTGATCGACGGGGCGCCCAAGCCGAACACCGATGCGAACTTCGCGAAGCTCGCCGCCGCGGTGAAACCCTGGGCCTCGCGCCTGCGGTAGTCCCAGGAAACGAGTGCGGCGATTCCCGCCGATGGCGCCCCTTCGCATTGTTTTTCTCGGCTCCGACGCCATCGCGTTGCCCTTGCTCGACTGGCTGGCGGGCGAGGGGAGCGAGATCGGGCGCGTGATCGCGGTTTACACCCAGCCGGATCGCGCGGTGGGCCGCGGCCAGAAGGTCGGGCCGAATGCGATCAAGACCTGGGCGCTCGCGCGCGAGATTCCCGTTTATCAACCGGAGAAAATCACCGACGAGGTGCGTGGGCACTACGCGACGCTCGGCGCCGACGTCGCGCTGGTGATGGCGTATGGGCACATTCTGCGGGAAAATTTCATCGGAACGCCGCGGCTCGGCACGTTCAACCTGCACACCTCGATCCTGCCGCGTTATCGGGGCGCGTCGCCCATCCAGACCGCGGTCGCGTGCGGCGAGCGCGAGACCGGAGTGGCGTTCATGAGGATGGTGTTGAAACTTGATGCGGGCCCGGTCGCCGACGTCGAGCGCGTGGCGATCGCGCCGCTGGACACCGCGCTCGAGGTGGAGGGCAAGCTCGCGACGGCCTGCGTGCCGCTTGTTCGTCGCGCGCTGCCCGCGGTGCGCGATGAGACGATCGCCTGCGCGCCGCAGGACGAAACGGCGGCGACGTTTTGCCGAAAGCTGGAGAAGGACGACGGCGCGCTGGATTTTTCCGCGCCGGCGGCGGTGCTCGCCGCGCGCATCAACGGCCTTTTCCCGTGGCCGGCGTGCAGCGTGGAGATTGCGGGGCAGGCCGTGAAGTTCGGCCAGGCCGAGGTGGTCGCGGGAGAATGTCATACATTATATGACAACGTGGCGGGCGCCGGCGTGGTGTTGGGCAGCGATGCGGAGGGGTTGGCGATGGGGACGGGCGCGGGGGTGTTGCGCGTGCGGCGGCTGCAGCGACCGGGCGGAAGGATGCTGCCGGCGGCGGAGTTTTTGCGCGGGTTTCCGATCGCTCCGGGAACCGTGATCGCGTCGCGCCCGATGCGGCCGCTCGTCGCGTCGACGCCGTTCCGAAAGTAGCGCGGAACGCGAATCGTTCGTGAAGCGCGAGGCCGCGGCACAAGCCGCTTGTTTTCACGCGCGCATTTCTCAAGCTCGGCTCCATGTTGAAACGTTTGCTGCTGGGTTGTGCGCTCGCCGCCGGCGCGCAGGCCCAGACTTCCTCGATGCAGGTGGAACTCGCGAACATGCGCGAGGACGTGCGCGGCCTCGTCCAGCGCGTCGGTCAGCTCTCGTTGCGCGTGGAACAGCTCGAGCGGGAAAACGAGGCCCTGCGCAACCGCACCGGTGCGGCGGAACAGTCGTTCGTGACGCTGACGCAGCTCAACGACGCGATCGCCAATCTCAACCAGATCATCCGCTCGTCGGCGGCGAGCACGAAGGCCGAGACGCTCCAGCAGGTCGGCACGCAGATGGAAACGCTCGCGAAGCAGACGAATGCCGCGATCGATTCGCTCGCGAAAGGCATCGCCACGCGTGCGCCGGTGCAGACGAGTTTTTCCGACGATTATGCGAAGGAGGGCATCAGTTATACCGTGCAAAAGGGCGACACGCTCGCGCTGATCGCGAAAAAGACCGGCGCGAAACTCCAGGACATCGTCAACGCCAACCGCATCACCGATCCGTCGCGCATCAACGTCGGCCAGACGCTCTTCATCCCCGGAGGCAAATAATTCCATGTCCGCAGCTCCCAAATCCCGCCTCGGTCGAGGCCTCGGTGGCCTCATCGCCAGCGCGGTGCCCGCCGCCGCCAAACC
>JAEYYL010000383.1 GCA_023430825.1 Verrucomicrobiota bacterium
GCCCTCGCCGCACATCGCGTGTAAAACGCGGCGTGGGCGCCTCGACTCCATCGCACGAGCAGCTCAGTCGTTTCGCCGCTTCGCCGCCGTGGCGTCCGCGTGCACGAAACGCCACGGCTTCATCGACCAGACTTCGCCCGCGTAATCGACCCCGATTCGCGGCGTGATCTCGATCGCCTTTCGGGGCAACACCACGCCGCGATCCTCCAGCCACAGCCCGCTCACCGGCGCCGCCGGCGCAGCGTTCAACCGCCGGTCGATCCCCAGTTGCTTCGTCACGCGGCCCGGCCCCCGAATCCCCTCCACGCCGCGCACCAGCACCGCCGCCGGCCAGCCCGCCGGACCCACGACGAGGTTCAGCATCTCGTGAATCCCGTAACACAAATACACATACCAAAAGCCGCCCGGCCCATACAACACGTCGGTCCGCGCCGTCCGGCCCGCCCGCGCATGACACGCCTGATCGCGCTCGCCGTCGTAAGCCTCGACTTCGGTGATCATCCGCGTCTCCACCGCGCCGTCCTCACGCCGACGCGCGAGATATTTTCCCACCAGCCATCTAGCCGTCGCCACTGTTCCGCGCGCGCTCAATTCTTCGGCTTGGATTATCCGGGTCATCCGCGTTGATTTTGAAGAAACACCTGTGAAAGCAAATTCCGCGACGCCCTTCGCCCAACGCAAAGCCGATCTCGAGCGCTCGCTCCGGCTCTGCACCTCCGAAGGCATCATGGCGATGCCGATCGTGACGATGTCGCTGCCGGTAAACGTGTTCATGACCGCGCTCGTCGCGAAGGCGTTTCCCCTGCCGAAAGTCACCATCGGCTTGATCAGCGCGCTGCCGTTCATCGGAAATTTCCTGCAGATTTTCGTCGCGCCTTTTCTCGCGAAATGGCGCCCGCCGAAAACCGTCACCGCGATCGCCGCGTCGCTGCATCTCGTGTCGTGGGCCGTGTTCGGCCTCATGCTCGAATGGGTGCCGCGCCACGATCCCACCGCCGCCGGCCGGTGGTTCATCGCGTGGTTTCTGATCTCGAGCTGCTTCGCCGCCGTCGCCGGCGTGTCGTGGAACGCCTGGATTCAGGAATGGGTGCCGTCGCGTCTCCGCGGCCGCTTCTTCGGGCAGCGCAATCGCTTCCTCCAGGTCTCCACCCTCGTCTTCATGCTGCTCGCCGGCTGGATTCTCGCCCACTGGGATTACGCCATCCGCGCCTTCCAGGCGATCGTCGCGCTCGCCGTCGTCATGCGCGTCTTTTCCCTTCGCTGGCAATGGCAAAGCCCCACGCGCGCTCTGCACCGCAAACCCACGCCGCAACTCCCCGTCGCCGATCAGCTCCGCATCGTCCTCGCCCGCCGCTCGCTGCTCGTGTTCATCGCGTTCGGCGCCGTGTGGTCCTTCGCCGCCAACTGCTTCGGCCCGTTCTACCACGTCTTCATGTTCGAACAGCTCGACTTCACCGCGTTCGACGTCGGCTTGTTTCTCACCCTCTCGCAGCTCGGCGGCGCGCTCTCGCTGCCCGCCTGGGGCCGCCTGCTCGACCGCTACGGCAATAAATCCGTGATGACGTTCTCCCTGATTCTCTGGCAGGCCCAGTATCTTGTCTGGTTTTTCATCACGCCGGAAAACCGAAACTGGCTCTACGCGATGTGGTTCTGGGCCGGCATGACCAGCGCGGGTTTCGTCCTCGGCCAGTTCACTATCCTGCTCCGCCTGATTCCCGTCGAGGCGAAGAACCTCGCCATCGGCGTCAACCTCGCCGCCACCTCCCTCGTCGCCGCCAGCGCGCCGATCATCGGGGGCTGGATTCTGTCTCGCGTGCTCACCGGCTCGCCCGACGACCTTGCCGCATATCACTGGTGCTTCCTCCTCCAGCCGCTGCTCGCGCTCCTCGGCTGCGCGCTCCTTCTCCGCGTGCACGAACCGACCGCCAGCCCGCTCACCATGGTGTTCGGCGCGATGCGCAACATCCGCACGCTCAGCGGCGTGCTCGGCCTCGACTTCCTCGTGAACTACGTCTTCTACCGCCCCTCCAAGCGATGAAGCCGCCACCCACCTTCACGCTCACCGGAAACCTCCTCGCCGAACGCACCCTCGAGTTCGCTCGCTGGCAGCCCGGCCGCACCCAGCGCGCCCGCTACGAATCGTTCCAGGTCGGCGGCAAGGGCATCAACGTTTCGAAGATGCTCTCGCGTCTCCACGTTCCGAATACAGCCCTCTGCTTCGCCGGCGGCGCTCCCGGCGCCGAATGCGAGGAATGGCTGCGCGCCCGCGGCTTCGCGTTCCGCGCGTTCGCCACCGATCGCCCGACGCGCACCGGCACCGTCGTGCGCGGCGAGGGCCAGCCCGAAACCACCTTTCTCGGCCCCGACGTCGCGCCGTCCGCCGCCGCCGTGCAAGCCTGCGCCGATCATCTCGACGCCCAACCCGACGGCGGCGTGCTCGCGATCTGCGGCAGTCTGCCCGGCTGGTCCGACGACCGTTTCGACCCGCTCCGCGCCACACTCGATCGCTGGCTGCGTCGCGGCACGCTCGTCGCCGACACCTACGGGCCGCCGCTGCGCTGGCTCGCGGCGCGTCCGCTCGCCCTGATCAAAATCAACGCCGCGGAATTCCGCGATCTCACCGCGGCGACCGCACCGCTACCCGACGCGCTCGCCGCCGCGGCCTCGACACACGCCGCGCGCGCCTGGATCGTCACCGACGGGCCCGGCGCGGTGTGGTTCGTCGATGCGGCGGGTGGCCAGCCGCCCGCGAGCCTCGCTCCACCGGTCGTCACCGAGGTCTCCGCCACCGGCTCCGGCGACGTCCTCTTCGCCGCCGTGATCGACGCCCGGTTTCATCGTCAGGTGTCGTTGCGACAGGCGGTTGCCCACGCCCTGCCCCTCGCCGCCGCCAACGCCGCTCACCCGGGCATCGCCGAATTCGCCTGACCCGGCGGCCGCATCCGCCCCGCCGACTGAACCGCCCTGCCCCGCCGCTGTCCCATCACCGAATCTTCATGAAACCAATCGCGATCATCGTCGTGGTAGTGATCGCAGCGGGAGCGTTGGCGTTGAGCTATCGGAGCTATCGGGAAAAATCCGAAAATCAGCTCGCATCCCGCCGGGCCGACGTCGAAGCGCGCGAGGCGGAGGCGCGCCGCCGCACCGCCGCCGAGCATGAAGCACAACGGCTCGCCGCCCTCCAGGCCGAACAGGAAGCCGCCGCCGCCGAGCGCGCCATCGCCCAACTCCGCGCCGAACAGGACGCCGTCGCCGCCCGGCGCCGCGCCGCCGATGCCGAGGCCGCCCGCCTGCGCGCGGAACTCGAGCGCCTCCGCCGCGAAACCGCCGCCATGCTCGCGGAAGTGAAGAACTTTTCCACCACCCGCCCCACCGATCTCACCCTCGTCGAAAACGCCCGCGACGAAGCGCTCGCCAAACTCAAGGAACTCGAAACGGAGCGCAACGACCTCGCCGACCGCCAGGCTGCGCACACCGCCGCCCTCGCCCGCCAGCGCCAGATCGAACAGGAGGCGCTGGCCCGCATCGAACGCTACCGCGCCACCCCACCGCCTTGACCCTTCCACGGCCACTCCGCCCGCCCGCCGCCCGCCGAAATTCTCCGATGCGTTCGGTGCGTGCGTCCGGGGGAAATTATCCTTGCTTTCACTTCTGCGAAACCGCTTTATCCGCGGTTTTATTTTATGAAAGCCACGATCAAAACCCAAGGGCAGCAGTTCACTGTTACCGAGGGCGACATTCTTATCGTAAATCGCTATCCCAATACGGAAGCCGGTGCCGTTGTGCAGATTAACGATGTCCTCGCCTCCGGCGAAGGCGCAGATTTCCGCGTCGGCACCCCGACGCTCGCCGGCGCCTCCGTCTCCGCGAAGATTCTCGAGAACAAGCGCGGTGAGAAGGTCATCGTGTTCAAGAAAAAGAAGCGCAAGGGCCACGAGAAAAAGCGCGGCCACCGCCAAGAGCTTTCCGTCATCAAGATCGAATCCATCACCGTCTAATCCTCACCCGTCATGGCGCATAAAACAGGTCAGAGTTCCTCCAGCAACGGTCGCGACAGCACATCGAAGCGTCTCGGCGTGAAACGCTTCGGCGGTGAGAACGTCCTCGCGGGCACCATCATCGTCCGCCAGCGCGGCACCAAGCTCCACCCCGGCAAGAATGTCGGCGTGGGTCGTGATTGGACCCTCTTCGCGCTCAAGGACGGCGTCGTTAAATACGACAAGCCGCACCGCCGCGTGGAAGTCGTTCCCGCCAGCTGAGCTCCTCTCCGCTCTCGTCGCTTTCCAGCGCCGTTCTGCTTTTCGCAGACGGCGCTTTTTCTTTGCCGCCCCGCGCCCCTGCACCGAGCGTGACACCCGTGAAACCGCTGCGGCTCGCCGAACTCCAGCGCCAACGCGACCTCGTCCGCGAACACCTCGCCTGGCTCGACCGCGAAATCGCCGCCGCCCGCGATCCCGCTTCCGGCGAAATTCCCTCATCGCCGCCCGCTCCCGGCCACCTCAGCGAATCCCCCGCGTCGCCCGGCCCCGTCTCCACCCCGCCCGATCCCGCCAGCGCGGCTGCGGCCGCGCGTCGCGGTTGCTTCATCTTCGCTCTCGTCGCCGCCCTGCTGCTCACCAGCGCGCTCACCGCCGTCTATCTCCTTAAATATCGCGATCGCCCCTTGCTGTTCCCGGAGGAACCGCACGACACCGGAGCCGCGCGGTGAAAAATCCACCACGTTCTCCTCGGTGATTCCCGGACGCCCTCCACGCCGCTTATTTTTTTCGAAACCATCCCACCCTCCACCGGTCTAGCGCCTCACCTTGAACAGCCCCGCGCTGCCCGTCATCGATCGTCACACCGACTCTCCGTGGAAGGATGTGCGCCGAATTTACCGGCGCATTTGTGTTTTGCGCGCAACCGGGCATCCCGCCGAGGCCCTCGATCTCGAACTCGAAGAACTCCCCAAGGCGCGCGCTGAGGCCCGCGCAGCCGCCCGCGAACACGCCGACGACGAAGCGTCCGTGCTCGCTCAGGAAGCCGAGCGCGTGGCCAATGCCTCCGTCCTCGCCGAACTCGTCGCTCCGCTTCTCGCCGAGCGATTGAACGCGCGGCCCGCCACCTCCGCGTCGCCCGTCGCCTCCGCCGCTTCGTCCGCATCTCAGCGTGTTTTCCCCACGCCTTCCGCCTCCTCCGCGCCCACCGCCAGGCCTTCCGCGCCACAACCGCCCAGCATCGCCGATCTGCTCGATGGCATGCTCGCGCAATCGCCCGCGCTCCCCACCGGGGCGCGTCCCTGACTTCCCCCCTTTCCAGCCTCCCGCTTCGACCTCCTCGCTACATCACAACCCTCGTTTCCTCCTCCTATGTCCACTGCCGTCGAAAAACCTCTCCCCGCCGCCGCCGTTCCCGCCAATGCGCCGAACGTGACCGTGTCGCGCTCCGCGAGCACCGCGGCAAAAACCAAGACCGTGCTCGTCGGTTTCGACTTCGGCACCAACAAATCCTGCGTCCTCGCCGGATCCGCCGGCAACTCCGACATCGCCGTCAGCAAGGTCGTGCCGACCGTCGTCGGCTACGTGAAGGATGGCATCGTCGATGGCATCGTCGCCGGCAACCGCTCGATCCTCTTCGGCGAAGACGCGCTGCAAAACACGCTCCACGTGCGTCTCGTTCACCCGATGACCCACGGCATCGTCACCGAACAGGCCGCCGCCCGCGATTTCCTTAAACACATCCGCGCGCTCGCCGATCCTTCCGGCACCGCCGAGATCCGCGCCGTCGTCGGCGTGCCCGCCAACGCCGCCGAACACGAGCGCGAGGAAATGCGCCGCACCGTCTTCGGCATCTTCGATCGCATCCTGCTCGTGCCCGAACCTTTCCTCGCCGCGCTCGGCTATCGCGACGATGGCCGCCTCGGCCAGACGAACTACATCGATCCCGTCGTCAACTCGCTCTTCGTCGACATCGGCGGCGGCACGAGCGATCTCTGCCTCGTTCAAGGCTATTTCCCCGGCCCCGACGATCAGATCAGCATTCCGTTTGCCGGCGACGCCATCGACCAGCTCCTGCAGGACGAGATCAACCGCGTTTATCCCAACAACGGTCTCTCCCGCGCGAAAGTTCGCGAACTCAAGGAATCGCACGGCTACGTCGGCCCCAGCCGCGCACCCGTCGAGGTGAAGGTGGTGATCGGCGGCAAGTCCCACACGCTCGAACTCGGCGACGCGCTCGCCCGCTCCGCCAACACCCTCATCGACAAAATCTATCCCGCCCTCACGACGCTGATCCAGCGCGCCTCGTCGGACTCGGTCGTGACGCTCCTCCAAAACATCATCGTCACCGGCGGCGGTTCGCAGATCAAAGGCATCGACACCTTGCTGCAGAAGAAACTGACCGAAGACGGTTTCGAATCACCGAAGGTGAAACTCGCCGGCCAGGACTACAAACGCTACGTCGCCCTCGGCGCGCTCAAAGCCGCCCGCGCCGCGCGCGACAACCAGTGGCAGGTCCTCCTCGGCTAAACCAGCCGATCACCCCGCCGCGCTGGAGCCGCGGCCCTCGCCGCGCCTCCGTCAGCGTGCGCAAATCCTACTCGCCACTCCCCACGGTCGGAGTGGCGAGCGCCGCCAAGGGTTCCCCGCCCTCCGCCGCTTCCTCCACCTCTCGATTCGCGAGCAAACCCGGCAAACCGGCCGACGCCCGCACGCCCGCCACGATTACCGGATCCGCCAGCGCGCGAACCGTCTCGCCCCCGAACGCCCGCTCGCTGGCGAGAGTGTTGTAAACGCTGCGCTCAAACGTCACCGGCAGCTTCACGCCCCGCGCCACCATGTAGCCGCGCAATGTCTGCTGCGTCGCGAGATCCGATGGGCGCCCGGCCAACTGCACCCCCGCGCTCAACCGCGCAAAATACGCCGCACCCTCGGTCGCCGCCACCCGACGCGCCGCCGGCGCAACCTCCGCCTCCGACGGCGAGGCATGCAGCACGTAATCCAGTTCGTGCGCACACTCGCCGAAATTCTGGTGGTAGTCGAAAACCGCATACGGCTCACCCAGCGCCAGCCCCGCGATGTCCGCGTTCATCGCGTTCTTATGCACGATCACCGTGTCGATCCCGCGAGCGCGCCCCGGCTCGGTTTCCGTCGTGTGCCAGTGGCGATTCACATCCTTCGTCGGATCCTGCGCCGTCCCGCGCCACAACCCCGCCAATTCGCCCGTCGGGTTCACCATCGGATAGACCAGCGTCACATACTCCGCCCGATACGCGATCGCCTCGGGCGTCTCGGAATTCAAGATCCAGTCGACCGCGCCCTGCAGCGCCACTTTCGCCTGCCCCTCGTAAGGATGCTGTCCGCTCACCAGCATCACCAGTTTTCGCGGATTCGCCGACGGCTCGCGAATCGCAAAACCGAACAGCGGCATGTCCGGAATCGCGCGACTGAACGCCGACGACGCCGAAGCGCCCGATTGATAACCGATCACGAAAGAACCTGGCGTCGTCTCGCTCGGCGTCGAACGCACGCGCCGATGCGTCAACACGTCCTTCTCCAGCCAGTCGTAAAACGCCCCCACCGGCATCCGCTCGTTGATCGACACATACACCACGTCCTCGGTGAACGCCTCCGCGTTGCTCGCCTCGACCCGCCAGCTCGACGCGCCCGTGCCGAGCCGCCGATGCGTCTCGAACGTGTTCCACCGCGCCGCGTTCGACGCGTAACTCCACACCAGCTTGATGTGCTCGAGCGAAATCGCATCGCCCGTCAAAATCATCGCGCCGCTCCCCGGCGATCGCAGCGGCAACCGGAACACCGGCGTCTTCCCGCGCACACCACGCACGGCGAAGTGCACGTTTCGCCAACGCGTTGCGCCACCGATCGCTTCGCTCGCGTGCGCGCGCGGCACAATCACGACCGTCTCGCCGTCGTAGCTCGAGCGCGCCGTATCCAGATTTCCACCATCGCGCGGCTCCGCGAAGCTCCCGACGAAATCCTCCTCCGCCCCAACGATTAGGCCAACTCCAAAAACGAGAGCGAGGAACGTGAGGCGAAACATGCGCGGCAGATCGCCGCCTTTCTGTCGCCAACCGACCACAGCCTTCAACCCACAACTGGGGCCGCCCCTCGATTAACAGCCGGTTAACATCTCCGGTAGCAACAACGGTAATTTACCTAACACCTTTTGTCGCTCACTCGCACCTCCGCTCGCGGCTTGGAGGTAGATGCCATGAGGCCGACAAGCGGAGCAAGAGGCTCCAACTTGTCGGCCCATGAATAAAACCAACATTGAAAAACTGATCGAGCGGTTGCTCGGAACCAAGTGCGAAACGATTAAAGTCGGC
>JAEYYL010000408.1 GCA_023430825.1 Verrucomicrobiota bacterium
TAAGAGTCTGTCGGACTTAGAAAATGAAGGCCATCTGGCATCGATTATTCGCGATAAAAAGGTCCCGTGAGATCGAATATGCATCTATAAACGCCTTTGTGCGCCTAAGTCCGACAGACTCCTAACCGGCGATGCCGGAGTCGGGCAGGGTCTGCGAGCCGCCTTCCTTCCTGCGGTGATCCACTGGAGGCCTTTGCCTGGACAGACTGGTCAGAAAAATGGGTCGGAAAATTGCGCGCGGGTCCGGTGGAGGCCGTTGGGACTTCCGGTCCGGCCCATCTCGAAACGCGGCCAACAAAAAGCCCGCTCGGGATCGAGCGGGCGGGAAACGGTTGAACGGGTGAAGCGCGTTCGGCTCAGCTGGCGACAGCGATGCGCTCGTCGGCCATCGAGTGATTGGCCAGGGTGGCCTCGGCGGGCGGGCCGGCGAGCCAGGCGGACGCGATGCGGCTGGCTTCGAGCTTCCAGTTCAGCAACGGCGTATCGTAAACCGACATGATGGTGCCGGCTTCGGCCCCTTCCCAAGCGAGGTGCGCCTTCAGGCAGAAGGACCCGTTCGCCAGGGCGAAATGCTGCACGAGGACGGTGCCTTGCGGGAACCCGGTATCCTGTTCGCGCAGCGCAAGCGTCAGGCGGGCGAGGCCCGTCTTGAAATTGACGATTCGGGCGCTGTCCCAGATGGCGCCTTCGCCGGCGTTGGCCTCGAGGCGGATCGACCGTTCGATGTCCGTAAGAAAGGAGAGTAAACGCATGGTATTGAATCGGGGTTTGGGCGAAAAGAGGCGTGGTCTTTCCGGATATCGGCGCGTCGGAAAGAAAGTTGAGGCTTTTGTTAAAGTTTGCCGGAGGGGGAGCCGTAGAACCGGGCGATGTTTCCACCCACCGCCCTGTTTCCCAACCCGGAGCCGGCCCCTGCCGCGGGCGGGACGACGGCTCGCGACGGCGCGATTTTGTTGGTGGAGGACGAGGATTCGCTGGCGGAGCTGCTGACCTGCCTGTTGCGGCGGATCAATGTGCGGGTGCTGCGGGCGGCGGATGGGGCGGAGGCGCGCAAGCTCTTCGACGACAACCGCACCGGGATCACGCTGGCCTTCGTGGATTGCCATCTGCCCGATGTGGAGGGCGGCGAGCTTTGCCAGGAATTGCGCCAGGCGAAGCCCTGCCTGCCGCTGCTGTTGACCAGTGGTCGCGATCAACGTGCGCTGGCGACGAAACTCGCGGCGGGTGGGCCGTGCGATTTTCTGCCGAAGCCGTATATGCCGGCCGATGTGATGCGCCGGGTGCGCTCGATGCTCGGAGCGGCGGCCTGAGGCGCAGAACATTTGTTTGAATTGCAGCGGAGGGCCTGTCTTATTTCGCGGTCCATTCCGTTGTTTCCGCGCGACTCCCGCGTGGTTTCCCTCAAGTTGTTGTCGCAATGTCTTTCGAGAAGATACTGATCGTCGAGGACGAGCTGGTCGTCCGCAATCTGCTCCAAAGCATTTTCCAACGGCACAAGCTCCCGGTCACGACGGCCAACAATCTCACCGAAGCCGCCGCGATTTTGCAGCGCGAGCAGTTCGACCTGATGATGTTGGACATCCGTTTGCCGGACGGCGACGGGCAGAAGTTTCTCGAGCAGGTGGCGGCGCTGCCGGAGCGGCCCCTGGTGGTGATGGTGACCGGCTACGGCACGATCGAATCGGCGGTGGGCTGCATGCGGGCGGGGGCGTTCGACTACGTGTTGAAGCCATTTTCGCCGAGCCAGATCGATGTGATCCTGAAGAAGGCGCAGTCGTATCGGCAACTGTTGAAGGTCAACCGGCTGCTGAGCGACGATCCGGAGGACGAGGATGGCACGCTCGTCGGGCGGAGTCCGGCGATGAACCGGCTGCGGCAGCTGATCGAGCGGGTGGCGCCGACGGATGCGACGGTGCTGGTGACGGGGGAGAGCGGGACGGGCAAGGAGATGGTGGCGCGCGAGTTTTACCGGCGCAGTCCGCGGCGCGGGCAGCCCTTCATCAAGATGAACTGCGCGGCGATTTCGGAGAATCTGATCGAGAGCGAGTTCTTCGGGCACGAGCGCGGGGCGTTCACCGGGGCGACGGAGCGGCGGGAAGGGCGTTTCGAACTCGCGCACCAGGGCACGCTGCTGCTGGACGAGGTGAGCGAGATCCCGGCGAATTTGCAGGCGAAGCTGCTGCGCGTGCTGCAGGAGCGGGAGTTCGAACGGGTGGGCGGCAGCCGCACGATCAAGGTGAACGTGCGGATCATCGCCACGTCGAATCGCGATCTGCTCAGCCACGTGGAGAAAGGGGAGTTTCGGCAGGATCTGTATTACCGGTTGAATGTTTTCCCGGTGCATGTG
Organism: Verrucomicrobiota bacterium; assembly: GCA_023430825.1. Taxonomy (GTDB): domain Bacteria; phylum Verrucomicrobiota; class Verrucomicrobiia; order Opitutales; family Opitutaceae; genus Opitutus. Next base: position 2,348 of record JAEYYL010000408.1, read on the forward strand.
CCGGCGTTGCGCGAGCGGCCGGAGGACATCCTGTTTCTGGCGGATCATTTTCTCCGCCGGTTCGTGCGCAAACACGGCGTGAAGGTGACGGGTTTTTCCGAGGCGGCGCGTGCGGCGCTGCAGGCGTATCGCTGGCCGGGTAACGTGCGCGAATTGCAGAACACGATCGAGCGCGCGGTGATTTTGTCCGAGGCGGGGCGGCCGGTGACGACCGGTGCGCTCGGTCTGCCGGGCGATCTCTCGCTGGCGGCGGAACCGGTGGCCGTTTCCCAGCCGGCGGCGGTGGATGCGCCGCTCGCGGTCGAGGAGTCCGTGCCGGGCACGGTGCCGGCGGCGATGGCGAATGTGACTTCGGTCACGGACGGTCAGGGGCAGGTGTTGCGACTCGACGCGCTGGAAAAACAGGCGATTCGCGCGGCGTTGCGTCAGACGAATGGCAATCGCACGCAGGCGGCGGCGGAGCTGGGCATCAGCATTCGCACGCTGCGGAATAAATTGCAGGAGTATCGCGAGTCGGGCGACCCGATCGACGCGGATCTGGCGTCGATCGACGGCTGAGCGGGTTGCGGCGAAGGTGCGCTGGGCGCGGCGAGGGCGCCGCGGCTCCAGGGCGGTAACGGCCGGCGGCCGGGTTTTTCGCCGATGGCGAGAATCCTGTTAAGGCGACTGGCGATTGCGCCGATAGCAGCCAGAGCACCGCGTCCATCCCAGACCCAGCCATGCCTGCCGCCGAGCAAATCACCGCCAGCCAAATCCGAGAGAACATCGCCCGCGCCGTCGGAGACGTTTTCAAAACCATGCTCGGTCGCGAACCGACGCTGTCGCCGGTCGCCGGCGGCGATCTCGAAGCCGTGTGGCCGGCGCAGTCCCCGCTCGCGGACAATCCGCGTCCGCATGTGGTGGGCACCGTCGGCTTCATCGGCGACGCGAACGGCCTGATCTATCTTTATCTCGACCTCGCGTTTGCGCGTCACTGCACCTGCCAGCTGCTCGGCATGACCGAGGAAGAGCTGAGCGAAGCGGGCGACGAGGTGATCAACGACGCCATCGGCGAACTCACCAACATGACGGTGGGCAGCTTCAAGAACGGCCTCTGCGACGCGGGTTATCCGTGCAAGCTCACGATCCCGTCGATCCTCCACGGCAGCAATTTCACGATCGAGCCGATCAGCTCGGTCACCCGTCACATCTATCACTTCGATTGTTCCGGTCACCGGATCATCGCCGACATTCTGATGAAGCAGGACGACGAGCAGCTTTCTTAATCCACACACCCATGCGCTACAAGATTCTCACCGTGGACGACTCGAAGACCGTCCGCATCATCGTCAAGAAAGCGTTCAAGTCCTACGACTGTGAAATCCTCGAGGCCGCGAACGGCGTCGAAGGCCTGGCCCTCGCGGCCAAGGAATCGCCCGATTTGATTCTCCTCGACGTCACGATGCCGGTCATGGACGGCGTGGAGATGCTCACGAAGCTGAAGTCCGATCCGGCGCTCAAGGGCATCCCGGTCATGATGCTCACGGCCGAAGGTGGCCGCGACAACGTGCTCAAGATCGCGAAGATCGGCGTGCGCGATTATCTTGTGAAGCCCTTCAAGGAAGATGTGCTGCTCGAGAAGGCGGGCCGCGTGATCGACCTGAAGCCGCTCTCCGAGGCGCCGGCGAAGGCGAAGTCCATTTTCGATCCGGCGGACATCCTCGTCGTCGAGGACAAGCCCGCGATCATCCAGCAGATCCAGGAAGGCCTGAAGCACACGCCGTGGAAGATCCATGGGGTGAGCACGCAGGGCGAGGCGATCGACTTCTGCTCGCGCACGCCGCCGGACATGATGCTCGTCAGCCTTTCGTTGCCGGAGGAATCGGCGTTCACGCTGTTCCGCCTCATTCGCACGAACGTGAAGACGAAATACACGCCGGTGTTTGCGCTGGTGGTGAAGACCGAGGTGGCGCAGCAGCAGCAGGCGCAGACGGTGGGTTTCAGCGCGATCATCACGAAGCCGATCGATCTCGGGGAGCTCGAGTCGAAGATGGCGAAGGCGATGAATCTCGACACGTCGCAGCGTTATTTCGCGATCGAAGGCGATTCGCTGATCATGCGGTTGCCGGAGAACTGTTCGCCGGCGGTGATCGCCGAGGCGGCGACGTATCTGAAGCCGAAGTTCGCCGAGGCGGTCGACGCCGGGCATAACAAGGTGGTGATCGACATTCACCAGATCCGTTCGCTGCACATGGGCATCATCAAGCTTCTGTTCCAGGCGATGCAGACCTGCCGCGAGCTCGCGATGCAGTTCGCCCTCGTGGCGAACCCGCAGATCGTGTCGGAGTGCAAGGGCTTCGAGGACACTCGCGGCTGGACGTTCTACGATTCGCTGGAGGACGCGAAGGCGAACCTCGGCAAATCGAGTCCGGCGCCGGCGCTGGCGACGGCTTGAGTTTTTCAGACCCTTTTGGGGGTTAATGAAGAAGCAGCGGGCGGGCGGTTATTGTGTGGCCGCCCGCCCGATTTTTTGTGCGCGAGGGTCGATCATCGCGCGCATGCGGCGCGCATCGATTTGAGCGGTAGCGGCAGGCCTCCGTGCCGGCCTGCTTCCGGCGCCTGTCGCGCCACGTTGCGCGCTCGCGCGTTTTCACGACAACCCGAGCCCGGATACGTCACACTCGAATCAGCCAAGTCATGGTTCACAGAGGACACTGAGCTCTGACCCAGAGGCAGCAGGAGGCCACAAGGTGTTGGATGCGTTTGTTGCGAAAACGAGGCGGATTGGAA
>JAEYYL010000418.1 GCA_023430825.1 Verrucomicrobiota bacterium
ACTGGGGCGACCAGGTCGACGTCGCCGGCTGTCGCGCGATCGACCTGTCCCTCGGGCATAACGAAGGCGTCGTTACGCTCGGCAGCCAGGCGCCCTCGCCTTGGTGGGACACCACCCTCACCTACGGTGCCCTCGAGGACCAGGCGCATCTCTCGGCCCACCCCGTCAACCTGACGGGTAACATCCGGCTCGATCGCACCCGCCTGCAGGCGGTGAACTGCAGTTCGAATCATCTGCAGCTCGACTCGTCCGCGACTGCGTTGACGTTCGAATTCTGGATCAAGCCAGACAGCATCTCGGACACCTCGGAAATGATGATCGTGGGGCTGCAGCTTGCCTCTCAGTCGGGCAACACGTCCGAGCTCTTGAAAATCATAAATCCTCGCGCGCTCGCAGTCACGTGGAACACCGCGTCATTCGAGACCTCGGTCAACCTGTGCGACGGCCATTGGCACCACATCGCGCTCGTCTGGGATTGGGCCTCCGGCACCGGCGCTGACCCCGACAATCCCCAATGGAAACTCTACCAGGACACCCGCCTCGTCGCCACGCACAAGAGCACCGGCACTCCGAGCATCGGCACCACGCCTCATCTCATCCTCGGCGGCGACGGCTCCGACAAAGATGAGAAATACTTCAGCGGTTGCCTCGCCGAATTCCGCCTCTGGCAATCCGCGCGCAGCGCGAGCGACGTGCTCGACGACGCCTCCTATCGCCTCGCCACTCCACCGCCGCAGCTGAGGCTCTACTGGCCGTTCGCGCGCGATTTTCGCACGGACAACGTCGTCGAGGATTTCACGAGCTACCATAGCATCGGGCGCCCCGTGCATTCGCCCGATTGGGAAAACGATCTCTTGTTCGGCGTCTATGCGAACCACCTCGTCATTCCCCCGACGCCGTCGCCGACCAGTGGCGCGGGCGAGCCGATGACGACGTGGAATCCCACCGACGTCTCGCGCGAAAGCGACGACGGCCTGCTCGACGGCGCCGCCGCGGGTTTTCCGCGCGTGACCCAGGAGGCGCTGCAGAGCGCGTTCACGCTGGCTCAGGCGACCGGGTTTTTCGACGCGCGCTACTTCCCCAACATCCGGGTGAAAACCGCGCGCGATCACGACGCCGCCAAGGCCGCCCTCGCCAATCTCCGTTGGGACGTCTTCCTCGAGTATTGGATGATGGGCCGGCGGCTCGACCTGGTGAAGCGCAAGCACGGGCACTTCGCCTATCGCTTCATCCCCGCGCCGCTCGACGCCCCCACCGCACGGTTGATGCTCGTCGAAACCTACCGGCTCAGCGCGTATCTCGGCGATGTGGGCACCGGGCCGATCGTGCGGACCCTCACACTCATGCCGGGCGAGAACGCGTCGTTCAGCGTCAGCACGTTCAAGGAAACCACCACGACCGCCGAAACGGCTTCGTCCATCTTCGATTCCTACAACGAGAGCAGCCAGCAGTCATTCGCCCAGTCGCTCGGCACGGACGAAAGCTCCGAGACCAGCGAGGCCGCCGAGCTCGACTTCTACGCCGACGCCGAGGTGAAGCAGCGCTGGGGCACCGGCAACGCGGATGTGAGCGCGGGCCTCAATGCCAGCGGCAAGATCTCGCATGCGAACTTCTATCAGCAGACGACCAACGCCGTCCTCAGCCACGCCGCCGAAGCCTCCTCCGCCCGGAACGTCGAGGTCAACACCACCTACTCCGTGCAGGAGCAGGAAAACCGCCAGACGTCCCTTTCGCGCGAGGTGCGGAACATCAACAGCGGCCGCACGCTCGATCTGATCTTCCGTCAGGTCGTGCAGGAATACCTCACCGTCCTTCACCTCGTGGATATCCGCGTCGGCTACTACGACCCGAATCCCGGTTCGTTCCGCGTGGTGGCGCTGTCCGAACTCGACGCGCTGCTGGCCGAGGTGCTGATCGACAACGCCGACCTCCGCCTCGCCTACAAACAAACGATCATCAACGAGGTTTACGGCATCGTCGCCCAGTGCCGGGGCACGGCCCTCGTGCCGCTGGTAAACTGCCGCGATAAAACCACCGGCGACACGATCAAGACACCGGACCTCGCGAACATCACCGCCGATCAGGCGTTCTACATCGATGCGGAGAGCTACACGAATTACCAGTTCCCGTTCCACGATGGGGTGGTGCTGCGCGTGCCCGGCGTGGTGATGGCGCACACCGCCGTGGTGATGCGCACCGATAACGTCATCGCCGAAGCGTGGGTGGGCGAGGGCGTCGGCCTCGACGCCTACTCCACCACGCTCCAGGCCGAGCAACTGCAGCGCCAGCGGTGGGAAAACCAGCTGCGCGAGGCGGAGGCGGCGAGGCTTGCCCAAGCCAACGCCATCGTCGCCGCCGGCGACCAGTCGAAGGCAAATCTCTATGCGCAGATCTTCCCCGCGCCGCGCATCAACAACAACGTGCTCTACGCAGACGAGACCGGCGCCCGCCCACCAGCCTGAGCCGCAACTCGTTCACTCGCGACCGCCCAAAATCTTCTCCGAACATGGATACAATCAGATACCTCCTCGAACGTTGTTGGGCCGCGCCAGGGGCGAACGGCGGGGAGGCGGACGCTGAGGTCGAATACGCCAGTTCGGCGGATGCCATGGCCGCTTTGGTGAATG
>JAEYYL010000405.1 GCA_023430825.1 Verrucomicrobiota bacterium
GTGCCGAGCGCGAGGCGGAGCGCGGGCGCGCCCTGGGCGTCTTTCGAGACGCCGACGAGTCGGCCCGGCATCTGGCGTTTGAACGCGTCCTTCGTGGCGAGAAAGCCGGCGTGCGGTCCGCCGAAGCCGAGCGGCACCCCAAAGCGCTGCGCGGAACCGACGGCGACGTCGGCGCCGAACTCGCCGGGCGCGCGCAGCAGCGTGAGCGCGAGCAGGTCGGTCGCGACGATGGTGAACGCGCCGGCGGCATGCGCGGCGGAGAAGAACGCGGCGAAATCGTGGATCGAGCCGGTCGTATCCGGATATTGGATAAGCACGCCGAAGCAGCCGGGCGCAGGCTGGAAGGTGCGGTGATCGCCGACGACGACGTCGATGCCGAGCGGGGTGGCGCGGGTTTTGACGATGTCGATCGTTTGCGGGTGGCAGGCGGCGGAGACGAAGAACGAGCGATGCGCGGCGGCGTCGCCTTCCTTCAGGCGGTGGCACATCATCATTGCCTCGGCGGCGGCGGTGCCTTCGTCGAGCATCGAGGCGTTGGCGATCTCGAGACCGGTGAGATCGGTGACGAGCGTCTGGAAGTTGAGCAGCGCCTCGAGCCGGCCCTGCGAAATCTCCGCCTGGTAAGGCGTGTAGGCGGTATACCAGCCGGGGTTCTCGAGGATGTTGCGCTGAATGACGCCGGGGACGAGCGTGTCGTAGTAACCGAGGCCGATGCAGTTGCGGAAAATCTGATTCTGGCTGGCGACCGCGCGGAGTTCGGCGAGCGCGGTGCTTTCGCTGGCGGCGGCGGGCAGGTCGAGCGGGCCGCGGCGGATCGCGGCGGGGAGTGCGGCATCGATCAGCGCGTCGATCGACGGATAATCGAGCCGTTGCAAAATCTCGGCGGTGTCCGCGGAGTGGGTGCCGGTGTGCCGGCGGGCAAAAGTGTCGAGGGGGGCCAGAAGGTCGCGCGGCGATGCCATGGGAAAACCCGCACGCTAAGGCGCGGGGGGAGTCGCGCAATGGCGTTCTCGTCGGCGCGGGGACGGCCTGAGCCGAAACAATTCAGTAGCCCGCGAATCACGCCTATCGGCGCGAATAGGAACGGAGAGAAACGACCCCTCACCCAAATGCGCCCGGGTGTTGAAGCGGCTGAATTTGATTTCAGCTCTGAAATTCGCGTCGGTTCGTGGGCTTCGCGGAGGTCTTCTGCGGCTGAGTTCGGGCGGGGAAAACGAGCATGAGCGCCACGAACGTTGCAGGATTGTTGCGGCATGGGGATTGCTTCCGGGGCGAACTCTTTCGAGCCTGCGCCCAACCCTTCTTTCTCATGACCCTCGACTCCCTGCGTTCGTTCGCGACGCGACTGTTGGTTGTTCTCACGATCGGTTTCACGATTCGCGCGCCGCTCTCGGCGCAGTTGGCCCTCTCCGCGGGCACCACGACGGAAAATTTCGACAGCCTCTCCAGCGGCTTGCCCGCGGGTTGGTCGATCTACACGGGAGCCACGGCTTCGGCGCTCGGCACGGCGGCGACGCTGAATCCGGCGACGGCGACGTGGGCGAACACGTCGGGCGCGTGGAAGAATGTCGCGGCGGCCGACAATCCGGGCTTCACCGGCGCGGAGAACGACACGACGCAGGCCGCGGGGAGCGATCGCGCGCTGGGGATTCGCCAGACGGGCGCATTTGGCGATCCGGGCGCGGCGGCGGGTTTCAATTTCTCGACGAGCGGGCTGCAGGTGACCGCGATCTCGTTTTCGGCGCAGATGCTTTCGGTGCAGCCGCGCAGCACGGTATGGCAGTTGCAATACGGCATCGGCGCCGCGCCGGCGGCGTGGACGACGATCGCGACGTTTGCCGATCCAGCGGCATTCGGGGCGACGACGGTCAACGCCGCAGGCTTCGGCACGGCGCTCGATAACCAGCCGAATGTTTGGCTGCGCGTCGTCACGCTTGCGGGCACGACGGGCTCGGGCAGCCGCGACACGTTCGGCATCGACGATTTCACGATCGTGACGACCAGCACGGGCGGACCGGTCGCGCCGAGCGTGACGACGCCGCCGGCGCCGCAGACGGTGACGGAAGGCGGCACTGCGCAATTCACCGTAGGGGCAAGCGGCACGGCGCCACTGGCGTATCAGTGGCGCAAGGACACGACGGATCTCGTCGACGGTGGCATCGTTTCGGGTGCGACGACCGACACGCTCACATTGAGCGGCGTCGCGGTGAGCGATGCGGGCAACTATAACGTGGTCGTCACCAATCTCGCCGGCACGACGACCACCGCGAACGCCGCGTTGACCGTGACACCGCTGCTGGTGGCGCCGAGCATCACCGCGCAACCGACGCCGCAGAGCGTCGCGCCGGGCGGCACGGCGACGTTCAGCGTGACCGCGACGGGCACCGCGCCGTTGGCGTATCAGTGGCGCAAGGACGCGCTCGATCTGGTCGACGGCGGCGATATTTCCGGTGCGCAGACCGCAACGCTGACGATCGCGAACGTCGATGCGGGCGACGTCGGTGGTTACAGCGTGGTGGTCAGCAACGGCGTGAGTCCCGATGCGACGAGCGACGCTGCGCCGCTGACGTTGAGTGCGGTAATCACGCCGGCGGGGCGCATTTCCTATGCGGGTGGCACGTATGCGCAGAATTTCAACACGCTGCCGTCGAGCGGCACGTATTCGCTGACGAGCGAAGGGCCGCTGGCGCTCACCGGGGCGCCGATCAACGCGGCGGGCTTGGGCGGGTGGACGTTCGAGAAATACGCGGGCTCGGGCAGCGTGGCGCTGTTTCGCGTCGAAGCGGGCACGGGCACGTCGGGCGCGGTTTATTCCTTTGGCTCGGCGAATGCGCCCGATCGCGCGCTCGGTGCGCTGGCGAGCGGTTCGACGGTGTCGCGCTTCGGCGTGACGCTGGTCAACAACACGGGCCTGCCGATCTCGGAGGTCACGCTCAGCTACACCGGCGAACAATGGCGGCGCGGCGGCGGCGTGGTGAACGTGCTGGCGTTCGACTACGGTGTCGGGGCCACGGACATCAAGGTCGGGACGTTCACGGCGGCGCCCGCGCTGGACTTCACGGCGCCGGTCACGGCGGGCAGCACCGGCGCACTGGATGGCAATCTCCCCGCGAATCGCGCGGCGGTTTCCGGCACGTTGAGCGGTTTGAACTGGGCGCCGGGCGAGACGCTCGTGCTGCGCTGGACGGACGCGAACGACAGCGGCAATGACGATGCGCTCGCGATCGACGATCTCTCGATCACGACGCCGGTGTCGCCAGCGGACATCGTTCCGACCGTGGCGTTCGTCACGCCCGCGAACGGCGCGGTGAACGTGCCGGTGAACTCGCCGGTGTCGGTGACGTTCAACACGGCGGTCAACGTGACCGGTGCGTGGTTCGCGCTGACGGGCGAGACGAGCGGCGCGCACACGGCGACGGTGAGCGGCGGGCCGACGGGCTACACGCTGACACCGGACGTGGCGTTCGACGAAGGCGAGACGGTGACGCTCACGGTGTTCGCCGCGCACGTCACCGACCAGGCGACCGGCACGAAGTATCCATCTTCGGACTACACGGTGAGCTTCTTCACGTTCTCGAACGCGCCGCTCGGGATTCACACGGTGCAGGGCAGCGGGCTGGCGAGCGCGTTCGCCGGTTATCCGGTGACGGTGCAGGGCGTGGTGACGGCGTCGTTCCAGGGCGCGAACGGGATCGGCGGTTATTATCTCCAGGAAACCGAGGCGACGCAGGATGCGAATCCGCTGACCTCGGAGGGCATTTACGTCTTCGACAACGTGAACAGCGTCGCCGCCGGCGACCTCGTCACGCTCACCGGCACGGTGATGGAATACGGTTCCGCTCCGGTGTCGCAGACCGAGATCGCCGCGGTGACGGCGTTCACGAAGCTGGCGAGCGGTGTGGCCTTGCCCGCGGCGGCAGCGGTGAATCTGCCGTTCGCGACGCCGGACTATCCGGAGCGCTACGAAGGCATGCTCGTGACCTTCCCGCAGACGCTGACGGTGACGGACAACTACGATTACGGCGTGTTCGGCGAGGTGACGTTGAGCAACGGCCGGCTGCCGATCCCGACGAACATCGTCGCGCCCGGCGCGGCGGCGCAGGCGCAGTCGACGGCGAATTTCCTCAACCGCATCCTGCTCGATGACGGCTTGAGCACGCTGTATCCGGACCCGACGCCGTATCTCTCGAGTGGCGATCCGGCGACGGCGACGCGCCGCGCGGGCAGCACGACGGCGGGCGTGACGGGCATCCTCGATAATCGCTTCGGCACTTACGTCGTCGAGCCGACCTTCGTGCCGACATTCGTCGATGCGAATCCGCGCGCGCCGGCGCCGGCGGTGGCGGGGCGGTTGAAGGTCGCGATCGGCAACGTGCTGAACTACTTCAATGGCGATGGCGCGGGCGGCGGTTTCCCGACGTCGCGCGGCGCCTCGAACTTCGCCGAGTATCAGCGCCAGCGCGACAAGCTTGTCGCGGGCATCACGGCGCTGGCGCCGGACATCATCGGGTTGACGGAAGTCGAGAACGACGGCTTCGGGCCGTTGAGCGCGATCGCGGATCTCGTGAACGGCCTCAACGCCGCGGCGCCCTCCGGGACGACGTATGCGTATGTCGACGGTTCGGCAGTGGAAATCACGACAGACCTCGTGCACGTCGCGATCGTTTATCGCGCGGAGACCGTCGAGCCGGTGGGCGCGCCCGCGATGTTGAGCCATCCGGCCTTCAACAACGTCGCGCGCAATCCGCTCGCGCAGACCTTCCGCGAGATCGCGACCGGCGAGGTGTTCACGCTGAGCGTGAATCATTTCCGGGCGAAGGCCTCGGTCGCGGCCGGTGTGGGCAACGCCGATTCCGGCGACGGGCAGGGGACGAACAACGCGCTGCGCGTGCAGGAGGCGAATGCGCTCACGGAATGGCTCGCCACCGATCCGACCGACAGCGGCGATCCTGATTTCCTGATCGTCGGCGATCTCAACGCCTACGCGAAGGAGGACCCGATCGTCGCGCTGGAGAGCGCCGGCTACGTGAACCTCACCGAAGCGTTCGAAGGCGTGGGCGGTTACTCGTATTCGTTCGATGGTGAATACGGCCATCTCGATCACGCGCTGGCGAACGCGCCGCTCGCGGCGCAGGTGGTCGGGGCGGCCACCTGGCACGTGAACTCGGACGAACCGATCTACCTCGATTACAACACGGAGAATAAATCCGCCGCACAGGTCGCGATCAACGCCGGCACGCCTTACCGCTATTCGGATCACGATCCGGTGGTGGTCGGCATCGACCTGACGTCGCCCGCGACGATCGTCACGTCGCCGGTTTCACAGGCGACGACGACGGGCGCGAGCGTGACGTTCAGCGTGACGGCGACGGGGACGCCGGCGCCGACGTATCAGTGGCGCAAGGACGGCGAGCCGATCGTCGGCGCGACGGGATCGACCTACACGATCGCGTATCCGCTGGCTGGAGACGCTGGGAGCTACGATGTCGTCGTCACGAACAGCACGGGTTCCGTGGTGAGCGCGGCGGCGACGCTGGTCGTCACGCCCGTCGCGGGCAGTGTGACGCTGGGCGAACTCGAGCAACGCTACGACGGCACGCCGCGCGTGGTGACGGCGACGACGACGCCCGCCGGCGCCGCGGTGACGATCACCTATAACGGCTCGACGACGGCCCCGGTTTATCCGGGCGTTTACGAAGTGATCGCGACGATCTCGGACCCGAGTTACACGGGTTCGGCGACGGATGTGCTGGTCGTGACGACGACGGCGCTCGTGCGGCATGCGCCGACGATGAACGGGCGAATTGACGGTTCGGTGCAGGTGTTGCTGCCCGAGTCGACGACGTTGAACGGCCAGGCGGGCATCACCGGCGATCTGCTGATGCCGGGCACGCCGGGCCTGACGCTCAATGGGCAGCCGAACTACGGCGGGACGATCGATGCGGGCGGAAGTGCGACGCCGTCGGGCTCGAACTACAAAGTCACGCTGAACGGCAACGCGACGTTGCGGCACGTGGTGCGGCGGGTGAACGCGATTCCGATGCCGGCGGTGAGCGCGCCGCCGGCGCCGAGCGGCACCCGCAATGTGAGCATCAACCATGCGAGCCAGAGTCCCGGAGACTTCGCGACGCTGCGCAACCTGACGTTGAACGGCAATGTCGGCGCGGTTGCGGTGCCGGAGGGGACTTACGGCGCGTTTACCGCGAACGGCGGCAGCGCTTTCCGGCTTGGAGTGGTGGGTGGGACGACGCCGGCTGTCTATAATCTGCAGAGCCTCACGGTGAATGGGAATGCGAAGGTCGAGATCGTCGGGCCGGTGATTCTCAACCTGCGCAACGGTCTTTCGCTGAATGGCGCGATGGGGAATACGGCGCATCCCGAGTGGCTGGAACTCAACGTGGCGGCGGGCGGCGTGACGTTGAACGGCAACGTGAGCCTCGCGGCGCAGGTCGTGGCGCCGAACGGCACGGTGATCGTGAACGGCAACAGCACGCTGACCGGCAGCGTCGTGAGCGACCGGCTGACGCTGAACGGCAACGGCGTGCTGAAGTAGCGACGAAGGCTAAACGGTGGGGCCCGACGAGGACGCGCCTCGGGCTCCACCTGCCAATTTACGGGCACCGGATCTTGGAGCCGCGGCGCCCTCGCCGGGAAACCCGCCGCCGGCGCGACGAGGGCGTCGCGGCTCCATGCCCTGGAGAGCGGGACCTGCATTCGATGTTAGCTTATTCGCAGTTGTTTTCGTTCCGGGCGCCGTGCTTGTTTCAGGGCATCGGGAGAATACCTGCTGCTTTCCGCGGTGAGGAACGCGGCGGTTTTTTTCCAGTCTGTCACGTGCTCTCTCCTCCTGTGGAAACCGTCGCTGTCATCAATCCCGTCGCCCCGCAACGTCCCTACGCCACGCGTGTGGCTCGCGCCGAGTTCGTGGGCCGGCGGCTCGCGGAGCTTTATCCGGCGCCGGCCGTGCCGCTATTGCACGACGACGCGTTCACGCTGCTGATCGCGGTGCTGTTGTCGGCGCAGTGCACGGATGCGCGCGTGAACGAGGTCACGCCGCGGCTCTTCGCGGTGGCCGACACGCCGGAAAAAATGGCGAAGCTGCCGGTGGAGCACATCCAGGAAATCATCCGACCTTGCGGCTTGGCGCCGCAGAAGGCGCTGGCGATTTCGGGCCTGTCGAAAATTCTGGTGGAGAAACACCACGGTCGCGTGCCGCAGACCTTCGAGGAACTCGAGGAGTTGCCGGGCGTGGGGCACAAGACGGCGAGCGTGGTGATGGCGCAGGCGTTTCAAGTGCCGGCGTTTCCGGTCGACACGCACATTCACCGGCTGGCGCAGCGCTGGAAGCTGACGGACGGGCGGAATGTCGAGCAGACGGAGGAGGATTTGAAAAAGCTGTTTCCGCGCGAGCAGTGGAACGCGCTGCACCTGCGGATCATTTACTATGGCCGCGAGCACTGCACGGCGCGCGGGTGCGACGGGATGGGCTGCGAGATCTGCCGCGAGCTGTTTCCCGACCGCAAGCGCGCGGTGGTGACGCGGAAGTAGCGTAGCGGCGCGGGCCAGGTGAGGGAGACGGATTGGAGGTGGCGTGCGTTGTCTCCAACGCGCTTGGCCTTGGCGGATCACGAAAAGCGCCTGGGGGACAAGGCGCTCCGCCCTGGCGATGCATGGCACCGGGGGGAGTGTGGGTGTCGGGCGGCGACGGTTTCTCCGCGAACCTCAAAACAAGGTTGATTCGGGCGAAACGGCTGTCCACGTTCTGCCCCCCTGAGGGGACGCTTAGCTCAGTTGGTTAGAGCACCTGCTTCACACGCAGGGGGTCGTTGGTTCGAGTCCAATAGCGTCCACCATCTTCAGTCCTTGATAGGAATTTGCGAAAGATAGGCTTCCGCAGCCTCTGAGGGATTTACGCCTTTCCGTTTCGCCGCCAGACGCACTTTGCGAATCGTCGCCGCGGTCAGTCGAAAGGAAATCGGCACGCGGTTC
>JAEYYL010000275.1 GCA_023430825.1 Verrucomicrobiota bacterium
TACCACTTCACCACGGCTTCCACGCCGTAGAGGCGCGGGTTGCCGGGGACGCCGTGGCCGACGCCGGGGATGATCAACGTGTAGTAATCCTCCTCGGTGACGTTTTCGCCGAAGAGCGCGATGCGCCAGCGCGGGGCGTCGTAGCCGAGGCGGGCATTGAGCGTGGCGCGGGCGTCCTGGGCGAAGGCGGCGTTTTCGGATTCGTCGTAGAACGTCTCGCCGACGATCGCGAGTTCGGCGCCGGCGAACCAGCCGGATGGATGGCGATACGTCACGCTCAGGTTGGCGTCGTAGTCGGGCGTGTAAGGCGCGCGCTTGCCGCGGTAATCCGTGCCGCTGAACGGGTCGGTGAACTCGCGTAGTTGAATATTGGTTACGCCGACGGTGGCGGCGAAGGTCCACTCGGCGACGGGGCGCCACGTGGCTTCAAATTCGGCGCCGATCGCGCGGGCGCGGGGGGCGTTGACCACGAGGTAGTCGGTGAACGTGAAGGAGCGCTCGATCTGGTAATCGCGGATGTCGTAAACGAAACCGCGCACGGCGAGGTTGACGGTTTTGTTCGCGAGGTCGGTGTCGAGGCCGGCTTCGTAGGCGACGGTGCGCTCGGCGTCGAAGGGCGCGAGCGCGGTGTTGCCGGTGAAGGCGGACCAGCCGCCCGGCTTCGTGCCGGCGGAAATCGCGGCGGAGGCGGAGGTGTTTTCCGACAGCGCGTAGGAGGCGCTGAGTTTCGGGAGGATCGCGCCGAAGGTTTTGCTGCGTTTGAAATTTCCGGGTGCGGGCACGACCTCGGTGCGGTCGAAATCCTTCTTCACTTCCTCGGCGCGGACGCCGGCGGTGATCGTCCAGCGGTTCGCGGTGTAGAGGTCGACGGAGCCGAAGAGCGCGAGCGTTTGCGTGTCGAGGCGGTAGTTGGAAACTTCGATGGGGAAGAGGTTCGCGATGGCGCGGTTGACGTCGCCGCGGGTGCGGGCGTCGGAGAACCACGCGCCGGCCGACCACGCGCGCGCGGCGCCGGCGGCGGAGGCGAGACGGATTTCCTCGTTGAACGCGGTCTGCGATTGCGCGATCTGCGAATCGAGATCGGGTGGGAGGACGAGGTAGTTGCGGTAGGGGCTCATCTCCCAATCGGTGTAACTCGTCGTCGCGGAGAGCCGGCCGATGCTGGTGTCGAACGCGGCCTTGAACGCGACGCCGCCGAAGTCGGTGTCGGTCTCGCCCTCGCCGTCGCGGGCGACGGAGTAGAGCGGGCCACCGAGCGGGACGAGCGGTTGTGCGCCGTTGCGGAGGCGGCTGCCGAGAACCTGAAGGGAGAGTTCGCTGGTGGCGGACGGGCGAAAGCGCACGCGCGCGGAGACAGCGGCGGTTTGCTGGTCGTCGACGGTGCGGCCGAGCGTGGTGTTGGTGATGTAGCCGTCACGTTCGCTGAAGGAGGCGGCGACCGAAGCGTCGGCGCCGCGCGCGACGAATGCGGCGGAGCGGGCGTCGTGATTCGCGAGGCTGGCGCGGAGTTCGCCGGTGAAGGTATTCGCGGTGGCCGACGCGGCGGCGTCGAGCGAGTCGAAGACGATCACGCCGCCGGCGCCGGCGCGGCCGAACGCGGTGGCTTGCGGGCCGCGGTGCACGGTGGCGGTGGCGAAACCGAAGAGGCTGGTCGGATACGTGAAGCTGCTGCCGAGCGGGAGGTCGTCGAAATAAACGGTGACCGACGGATCGCTGAAATACGGTGTGTTGGAAAGACCGCGCAGCGTGAACAGATCGCCGAAGGAGCCGGCGCCGCCGGTGTTGATGTGGAGATTGGCGACGCGACCGGAGAGACTGCTGAGCGATTGTGCGGTGGGCGTCGCGATCGCGTCGAGCCGGACGCGGGTCATGCCGGCGGCGTCGGCGGCGATGCGCGGCTCTTCGACGAGCAGCGTGTCGCTGCGAACGACCGGGTCGGTGTCGGCGTCCGCGGACGCGGGGGCGCGGGTTTGGGCGAACGCGGGAAACGCGGACGCGAGGAGAGCGAGGGTGAGCGACAGGCGGCGGGCGCGAATCATGGGAAGGGTTTAGGAGAGGGGTTCGACGCGATTGCGCAAACCAAGTTTCGCCCGGCGGAGAAAGGACGAGGTGGAGCCCGATGTCCCCATCGGGTTGGTTTTCGGACGGGTGAAGCGCGGACGCAGGTTGCGCGCGAGCGGGCGAGGGGCGAACAGCCCGTTGGGACAACGGGCTCCACCAAAAAGGCCGGTCGCGGGAGCGGCCGGCCTGGGGAACCGCATGCGAAGGCATGCGGCTACAGATTTGACGGTGGCTAACTCAGCCAGTGAAAGCGCCGAGCTGCTTGTCGACGCGGACCTTGTCGAGACGCGCGAAGACGGGAACGCCGTTGTCGTAGGGAAGGGTGATTTCGCCCTGGATGAGCGGCTGGGCGTAGCGGAGGAACTGGAAGTTCATGCTCGTGCCGTCTTCGTTGATCCATTCGCGCGGGAGCTTCTTCACACCGTTGGCGATGTCGCTCAGCGGAGCGAGGCCGGTTTCGCAAGTGTAGTGCTCGGCGTCGCCGCGGAGGAGCGTGATCATCTTGTCGGTCTGGCCGTCGATCGCGGCTTCGACGGCGGCCTGGCCGGCGAGGAAGGCTTCGTCGGAGTCGGTCTTCGAGCCGGCGTGCGCGGCGGCGCGCTGGATGATGCCGGGCTTGGCGACGCGGGCTTTGACGCCGGGGAGATTGGCTTCGACGAGTTCCTTGAGGAAGTCGCCGGCGCCGCCGAGCTGGTTGTGGCCGAACGCGTCGGTGGCGGTGGCGGCGGAGACGTAGTTGCCGTCGGCATCGATGAGGCCTTCGCCGACGACGATCATGCAGTATTTCTCGCGCTTGAGGATGCGTTTGATGTCCTCGAGGCACTTGTTCTGGTCGAACGCGATCTCGGGGAGATAAATGAGGTGCGGCGGATCGTGCGGGTGGTCGCGGCGCTTCGCGAGCGCGGCGCCGGCGGCGATCCAGCCGGCGGAGCGGCCCATCACTTCGACGATGGAAACGAGATCGCCCTGGCCCATCGCCTCGTGGTCGCACGCGAGTTCGCGGATGGTGGTGGCGGTGTATTTGATGACGCTGCCGTAGCCGGGCGTGTGGTCGGTGATCGGGAGATCGTTATCGATCGTCTTCGGCACGCCGATGACGCGGAGTTCGTAACCCTGCTGCTGCGCGAGCTTGGAGATCTTGTCGGCCGTGTCCTGCGAATCGTTGCCGCCGATGTAGAAAAAGTAGCGGATGTTGTGCGCCTTGAACACTTCGAGGACGCGCTCGTAGTCGGACTGCTTCTTGAGTTTGTAGCGGCAGGTGCCGAGGGCGGCGCCGGGAGTGTGGCGGAGGGCGCGGATCTGCTGTTGGGATTCGGCGGCGAGGTCGATGAGGTCCTCGTTGAGAATGCCGAGCACGCCGTTGAGCGCGCCGTAGATTTCCTCGATGCACTCGTGGTTGAGCGCCTCGGCCACGATGCCCGCGACACTGGCGTTGATGACGGCGGTGGGGCCACCGGATTGGCCCACCAAGACATTTCCTACGAGTTCAGCCATGACGGATGTTTGTAAAGGGTTGGAAACAACGTGAACGGGCAAGAAAGCGGCTCGCGCGGAGGGGATGCAAACTCAAATTTCCGCGCGCGGGCGATTGGGAAAAATTCCGGTTTCACCGCGATTCTAGCGTGCTGCGCGCAGGTGAAAACGGGGTGCGAACTACGCGGCGCGGAGGCAGTGTGGTGGCGCGCGATCGGGCGAAGCGATGTCAACATCTCGACAAGATCCGGTCCGTTTCCCGCAAACGCTGCGAGGCCATCGGCGGTTTCTTCGGTTAAGGTGATCGCATGACTCCATGGTTGATTGCCGGTGGCGTTCTCTGGATCGGGATGGCCCTGTGGCTGGCGGTGCAAATCGCGCGGTCGCCGGTCGCGATCGAGGACGAGCACGGGTTTCACCGGATCGAACCGGAGGCTTGAGCCGGATGGGGCGTGAAAGCGTGGAGCTGCGGCGTGCTCGCCGCGTTGCCCGCGCGAAATGCGGCGAGGGCGCCGCGACTCCAACCTGAGCTGAAAAGCGAGCGACGGTCGGTAAGTAGGGAGACGTGCCCGCGTTTTTCGCGTTTGCGCGGTGCGATTACAGCAGGCGGCCGGGGCGGTAGTCGGCGGCGCCTTTGTGCTTTTTCGCGAGCGGCTTCACTTCCTCGAGGAACGCGTCGACCTGGTGTGGCGCGGCGCCGACGAAGCGCGCGTTTTCGGCGAGGATCGCCTGTAGCGCTTTCTTGCCGACGCCGATGCGTTTGTCGGCGGCGAGGCGCGAGAGCAGGTCGGCATCGCCGCCGCCGGAGCGCAGCGCCTTCGCCGCGGCGAGCGCGTGCTCCTTGATCGCTTCGTGCGCGGTCTCGCGGCCGGCGCCGCGTTTCACGGCTTCCATCAAAATCGTGGTGGTCGCGAGGAATGGCAGATTGCGTTCGTTTTCGGCGCCGATCGCGGCGGGGAAAACCTCCATCTGGCGGAGCACGGTGAGATACGTCTCGAGCAGGCCGTCGATGGCGAAGAACGCGTCGGGCAGGGCGACGCGACGCACGACGGAGCACGAGACATCGCCCTCGTTCCACTGGTGGCCGGCGAGCCCGCTGGTCATCGTGACGTAGCCGGAAAGAATGGTGGAGAAGCCGCAAATGCGCTCGCAGTTTCGCGCGTTGACCTTGTGCGGCATGGCGGAGGAGCCGACCTGGCCTTCCTGAAAACCCTCGGTGAGCAGGCCGGCGCCGGCCATGAGGCGCAGCGTGGTGGCGAAACTCGCGGCGGCGGCGCCGATCTGGTGGAGCGCGGTGACGACCTCGAAGTCCAAGCCGCGTGGATACACCTGGCCGACGGCGAAGAACGACGCGCGGAAGCCGAGGTGGCGCAGCACGCGCGACTCGAGCTGGTCGACCTTCTCGGTGTTGCCGCCGAGGAGCGTGAGCTGGTCGAGCTGCGTGCCGACGGCGCCCTTCAGGCCGCGGACGGGATAACGCGCGATGAGTTCATCGAGGCGGTTGAACGCGACGAGCAGTTCCTGGCCGAACATCGCGATGCGTTTGCCGAGCGTGGTCGGCTGCGCGGGGACGTTGTGCGTGCGGCCGGTGATCATCAGGTCGCGGTGCGCCTCGGCCTGGCGGCCGAGGGCGAGGAGCGCGGCGGCGGCCTTGAAGTGGACGACCTTGAGCGCGCGGAAAATCTGGAGCTGCTCGACGTTTTCCGTGAGGTCGCGCGAGGTGAGGCCGAGGTGGATGAACTGGCGCTTGGCGAGGTCGGAGAACTCCTCGAGCCGGGCTTTGACGTCGTGCAGTGTGACGCGTTCGCGCTTGTCGATCGAGGCGAGGTTGATGTCGGCTTTGACGCGCTCGTAATCCTTGATGGCTTCGGCGGGAATCGGCACGCCGAGATCGCGTTGCGCTTTCATGACGGCGATCCAGAAATCGCGTTCGAGCGCGACGCGACCGGTTTGCGACCAGATGTCCTTCATCGCGACCGAGGCGTAGCGTTCGGCGAGGACGTTGGAAATGGGCGGTCCCGGGGCGAACGGGGTGGCGGTCGAAGGAGATTTGTTCACGGCGGAAACGGGGAGGGATAAGCGCGGGGCGCGGCGCATGGCGAACGGAAATTCACCCTACGGCGAAACGGTGCAGTCGAAATGCAGGACGCTCGCAGGCTGCGGGCGTCGGAGGTGAATTGGAGCGGGACGCGGTGGAGCCCGGAGCGTGAAGGCCGATGTTCGCATCGGGCTGCGGGCGGAAGAGACGCGGGTGCGGCTCAAACCAATCAACCCGACGGGACGTCGGGTTCCACCGGCGGCGAACTCGATCGGGCTCAGAGGAACGAGCAGATGTATTCGCAGAGGCCGCTGGTGACTTCGATGTCGAAACCGGAGTTGCCCGGGACGTCGAAATACTGGCCGGCGGCGTAATCTTTCGTCTCGGCGGAACCGTCGAGTTTCACGCGGCAGGCGCCGGCGACGATTTCCATGCGCTCGGGCGCGCCGGTGCCGAAATGAAACGAGCCGGGGTAAATGAGGCCGAGGGTTTTCTTCGCGCCGTCGGCCATGAGGACGGTGTGGCTGACGACCTTGCCGTCGAAATAGACGTTGGCCTTGGTGACGACGGTGACGTTGGGGAATTGGGTGGGCAGGTTGGACATGGGAAGGCGGAGATTCACGGTTCGAGCGCGCGCGGGCAAGAGCGCAGCGCAAGGTAAACGCGAGCGAGGGCGTGGACGGTTGCGTCTGGTGTTCGCTCGAGCGTCGCTACGCGACGCGGTTGTTCGACGGCGTGTTACCGTGGCTTGAAAGCCACGGCTACGATCGGGCGGTCGCTCCGCGACCTTACGGAGGCGTGGGGAGTGCGCTTCCGCGGCCACGTGCGGCAGCGTGCGTCTCGCGGAGCGAGACTCCGAATGTAGCCGTGGGCTTCAGCCCACGGGTTTGGGCTCGAGAGATCGGGGGCGTCGCGGAGCGACGCATGAGGCCTTCGCCGCTCAGTTCGCCAGGCAGCGGACGGCCATTTCGCGAAGGACCTCCTCCTGATCGTGCGGGCGGCGGATGATCTCTTCGAACGCGGCGATGAACTCCTGCTGGTTGTCGATCAGGCGGCGGAGCGGCGGGAGTCTTCCGCCGCTCGCGAGCTTGCCGACATACCATGGGTTTTGCGTGAAAACGTTGAACGAACTCTTCTCGGTCGCGCCGGTGAACTTCGCGCCATAAGTCCCCGCCGCTTTCTGCAGGCCGTCGAGTCCACGCGGGCCGAGCCGCGCGTCGCCGGCGTCGATCAGCGCGCGCACCTGCAGCAGGATGCGGTTGCGATTTTGCAGCGCGGCGAGAATCGGGCGCGACGCGTTGGGTTCGGCGAAGAACTGGCGCTCGAGGGCGGCGAGCGTCCATTTGAGATCGCCGGCGAAAAACGCCTCGGCGGCCTCGAAGAAATCGCCCTCGGCGACGTTGGGCGTGAGCTCGGCGACGTGCGCTTCCTCGATGCGTTCGCCTTCGGCGGCGTAGGTGGCGAGCTTGTGCACCTCCTCGACGAGGAGGCGGGTGTTGGCGCCGACTTTGGCGAGGAGCAGGCGGACGGCGTCGGGCGAGAGCGCGACGCCGAGCGTTTTCGCCTCGGCGAGCACGACGCTTTCGAAGGCGGTGCCGTCGCCGGCGTCGGCGCCGACGAGCGTGAAGTCGGCGTTTTTCTCGCACCATTTGGGAAACGCGCGGCGGCGGTCGACGGGCGCGGCGGTGATGAGCACGGCGGTGTCGGCCGGGTTCAACGACGCGAGAATTTCCTGCAGATCTTCGAGGAGCTTGAGCGTGCTTTCGGCGCGGCCGGTGACGCTGTCGGCGAGGAAGTTGACGTCCTTCAACCACACGACGCGGCGGCCGCCGAACATGGAGACGGTTTGCACGGATTCGCGGAAGCGGTTGATGGCGGTCTCGACCTCGCCGACGTTGCCCGCGAAGCCGCTGAGCACTTCGCGCGAAAATTCGTCGGGCACCTCGGCGGCGAGCGCGGCGAATTTTTCCGCGCCGAGCCGGCCGACGAGAAAATCGTCGGGGCCGCAGATGAACGTGAAATTTTTCGCGGCGGCGGACATCGGTGAGCGGTCGATTTGGGGAAGGCGGGAGCGCGAGCGCGACAACAAATTTGTGAGCGCGCGGCGGCGGGATTGGTCCGAGGGTAGGAGCCTGCTTGCAGGCGATGGGGCGCGTCGAACGTGTTCCACACGGTGAAATCGCCTGCAAGCAGGCTCCTACCCTCGAAACGGAGACAGCGCGAGGCGGTGCATGAACGAAAATTCATCCGCGGTTCATGCTCCGTTCATCGGCGGCGCATAACCTCTGCGCCCATGGTCACTTCAATTCGTCACGCGGTGGCGCGTTTGCTCGATCGACGTCATGGCGGAGTCGTGGTTTTCGTTTTGCTGTTTGTCGCGGTGGCGGCGGCGACGCGGGTCGCGCTGCTGGCGCAGGCGAGGTGGGTGGTGAGCTGGGACGCGAGCCTGCTTGCGGCGTTCGCGTGGGGACTCGTGTTCGATTTCGGCGCGGCATTGTGGGCGGCGACTCCGCTCGTGCTACTGCTGGCAGTGCTGCCGGCCCGCGTCTTCGCGCCGCGCTGGATGCGCGCAGTCGTGCATATCGCGTCGCTGCTCATTCTCTATGGGCTGCTGTTCGGCGCCGTGGCAGAGTGGCTCTTCTGGGGCGAGTTCGGCGGGCGGTTCAATTTCATCGCGGTGGATTACCTCGTTTATACGACGGAGGTGCTGGCGAACATGCGCGAATCGTATCCGCTGCCGGCGATCTTTGCAGGGCTCGCGTTGGCGACCTTCGCGCTCGACCTGCTGTGGCTGCGCACCGGTCTGATGCAGCGCTGGCTCGCGCATTCGGCCGAGACGGCGCGACCCCGCTGGACGGCGGCGCTGGCTTGGATGGTCGCGATCGCGGCGGTGGGCGGGTTGCTCACGAGCGAGGCGCTGCCGGCCTTCGCGAACAACTATCATCGCGAGCTGGCGAAGAACGGCGGATGGTCGCTGTTCGCGGCGTTTCGCAACAACGAGCTGGATTACGACCGGTTTTACCGGACGGTGCCGATCGACGAGGCGTTTGCCACGCTCCGGGCGGAATTCGCCGAGCATGGCGGTGCGGCGCCGGCGCCGCGCGACACGTTGCGCTGGGTGGCGGCGCCGCGGCCGGGGCCGGAGCTGCAGCCGAATGTGATTCAGATCACGGTCGAGAGTCTCAGCGCGGAGTTCGTGGGCGCGTTGAACGCGGCGTCGCGGCTCACGCCGAATCTCGACGCGCTGGCGGCGAAGAGCCTGGTGTTCGAGAACGTTTACGCGACGGGCACGCGCACAGACCGCGGGATGGAGGCGCTGACGCTCGCGCTGCCGCCGACGCCCGGACGCTCGCTGGTGAAGCGGCCGCGCAACGCGGATCTTTTCACGCTCGGCAGCGTGTTTCGCAGTCGCGGCTACGACACGGCGTTCGTTTACGGCGGCTACGGTTATTTCGACAACATGAACGCGTTCTTCGGCGGCAACGGCTATCGCGTTGTCGATCGCGCGTCGGTGGCGAAGAGCGACATCACCTTTGCCAACGCGTGGGGTGCGTGCGACGAGGATGTGTTTCGGTGGACGGTGCGCGAGGCCGACGCGGCGCACGCGGCGGGGAAGCCGTTTCACTATTTCGTGATGACGACGTCGAATCACCGGCCC
This sequence comes from Verrucomicrobiota bacterium, assembly GCA_023430825.1. GTDB lineage: Bacteria > Verrucomicrobiota > Verrucomicrobiia > Opitutales > Opitutaceae > Opitutus. Next base: position 9,231 of record JAEYYL010000275.1, read on the forward strand.
TACACGTATCCCGACGGAAAGATCGATCTGCCGTCGAAGGTGTCGGGGCGCGACGGCGCGGTGCGCTACACGGACTATGCGATCGGTCGGTTGATCGCGGAGGCGGCGCAGCGTCCTTGGTTTAAGGATACGGTGTTCGTGATCGTGGCGGACCATTGCGCGTCGGTGGCCGGGCGCGCGGCGCTGCCGGTGCAGAATTATCACATTCCGCTGCTGATTTACGCGCCGGGCGGTCAGGTCGCGCCGGGGCGCGTGCCGGATCTGATGAGCCAAGTGGACTACGCGCCGACGCTGCTGGGCTTGTTGAACTGGGGTTATGCGTCGCGGTTTTTCGGGTGGGACGTGCTCAACACGGGCGGCGACCGGCGGGCGTTAATCGGCAATTATCAGCAGCTCGGGTTGTATGAGCCGGGGCTGCTGCACGTGTTGAAGCCGGTGAATCAGCAGGCGCGCTACCGCTACGACCCGGGCGACCACGAGCTGTATCCGGAGCGCAGCGACGAGGCGATCGCGCGGGAGACGATCGCGTATTACCAGACGGCGAGCTACCTGTATCGCAACGGGCTCTATCGCGCGCTGACGCGGGAGGAGCAGCAGCGGTTTGGGCGATCGGCGCCGAGGGATGATCGGCCGAGGATCGCCGCGCTCGCAGCGGAGCGGAGACGATGAGCCGGATCGACCGCGGGTGGTGGCTCGCGCCGGCGCTGCTGGTGGCGGTGATGGCGCTGGCAGAGTTCACGTCGCTCGATCTCGCGGTGCAGGACCGGTTTTACGATTTCGCGGCGCAGCGCTGGGCGGTGGACCGCGACGCGCCGGGGCCGCGGTTCTGGTTCTACGATGCGCCGAAGGTGGCGATCATCGCGCTCGGCGTCGGCGTGCTCGTGCTCGCGGCGGGTCCGGCGCGGTGGCGGCGGGGAATCGACCGGCGGGCGTGGTGGGTGGCGTTGGCCACTTTGGCGACGGTGCCGGCCCTGATCGGCGCGGGGAAGTCGCTGACGAACACGTTTTGCCCGTCGGAAATCCGGCGCTACGGCGGCGACGTGCCGTATGTGAAAGTGTGTTCGCCGTATCCGGAGGACGACCGGCCGGCGCGGCGCGGGCGGTGTTTCCCGGCGGGGCATGCGAGCGGTGGATTCGCGTTGCTGGGCTTGATCGGACTCGCGCGCACACGGCGCGGACGGTGGACGGCGCTGGCGGTGGCGATGGGCGTGGGCGGGGCCATGGGTATCTACCAGATGGCAAAAGGCGCGCATTACCTCAGCCACACGCTCGTCACGATGCTCGTCGCGTGGGGCGTGTTCATCGGGTGGCGGCGGATTTTCGGGGTGGCGCTGCATGGTCCGAGGTAGGAGCCTGCTTGCAGGCGATTAGCGCCG
>JAEYYL010000298.1 GCA_023430825.1 Verrucomicrobiota bacterium
GCTTCGGCGGACCGCACGCCGGCTTTCTCGCCACGAAGGACGCGTTCAAACGCCAGATGCCGGGCCGACTCGTCGGCGTCTCGAAAGACGCCCAGGGCGCGCCCGCGCTCCGCCTCGCGCTCGGCACCCGCGAGCAGCACATCCGCCGCGACAAGGCCACGTCCAACATCTGCACCGCGCAGGTCCTCCTCGCCGTCATGGCCTCGATGTATGCCGTGTATCACGGCCCCGAGGGCCTGCGCCGCATCGCCCGCCGCACGAAGCTCCTCACCGCGCTCCTTGCGCAAAACCTCACGCGCCTCGGCGCCAAGATCAACGCCGAGCCCGTCTTCGACACGCTCACCATCTCCAACGTCTCCGCCGCCCGCGTGCACGCCTGCGCGCACGCGAAAAAATTCAACCTCCGCCACGTCGACGACTATACCGTCGGCATCGCGCTCGACGAGACCACGACGCTCGACGACGTGCGGACGCTGCTCGCCTGCTTCAGCGAATCCGCCGCCGCCGGCCTCGACGCGCAACTCCCCGGGCTCGACGCGCAACTCGGCGACTTCGCCGCGCCGCACGCCCGCACGACGCCGTTCCTGACGGCCGCCGTTTTCAACCGCCATCACACCGAGCACGAGATGCTCCGCTACATCCGCCGGCTCGAGGCGAAGGACCTCTCGCTCGTGCACTCGATGATCTCGCTCGGCTCGTGCACGATGAAGCTCAACGCCACCAGCGAAATGCTGCCCGTCTCGTGGCCGGAGTTTTCCAAGCTCCATCCGTTCGCCCCCAGCGAGCAGACGCGCGGCTACCAAAAACTCTTCCGCGATCTCGAAACCTGGCTCGCCGAGATCACCGGCTTCGCCGCCGTCTCGCTCCAGCCCAACGCCGGTTCGCAGGGCGAATACGCCGGGCTCCTCACCATTCGCGCGTATCACGCCTCGCGCGGCGAAGGCCGCCGCAATGTCTGCCTCATTCCCACCAGCGCGCACGGCACCAACCCCGCGACGGCCGCGATGTGCGGCTTCAAGGTCGTGCCCGTCGCGTGCGACGCGCGCGGCAACATCGACGTCGCCGATCTCCGCGCCAAGGCCGCCACGCACGCCGCCGATCTCGCCGCGTTGATGGTCACGTATCCGTCGACCCACGGCGTGTTCGAAGCCTCCATCAAAGACATCTGTGCCGCGATCCACGCACACGGCGGCCAGGTTTACATGGACGGCGCCAACATGAACGCCCAGGTCGGCCTCACGTCGCCCGGCCACATCGGCGCCGATGTCTGCCATCTCAACCTGCACAAGACGTTCTGCATTCCCCACGGCGGCGGCGGCCCCGGCATGGGCCCGATCGGCGTCGCCGCACACCTCGCGCCCTTCCTTCCCGGCCACGTTTTTCAAAACTCAAAACCCAAAACCCAAAACTCAAAACCGTCGCCCGGCGCCGTCAGCGCCGCGCCCTACGGCAGCCCCTCCATCCTCGTGATTTCGTGGATGTATATCCGCATGATGGGCGCCGACGGCCTCACCGAGGCGACGAAGGCGGCGATCCTCAAAGCCAACTACGTGGCGAAGCGGCTCGAGCCGTTTTTTCCCGTCCTCTACCGCGGCGATGCCGGCCTGGTCGCGCACGAGTGCATCGTCGATCTGCGCGCGTGGAAAAAATTCGGCCTCGAGGTCGAGGACGCCGCGAAGCGCCTCATGGACTACGGTTATCACGCGCCGACGATGTCGTTCCCCGTGCCCGGCACGTTCATGATCGAACCGACCGAGAGCGAGGAGAAGAGCGAGCTCGACCGTTTCTGCGACGCGCTCATCGCGATCCATGGCGAAATGCAGGCCGTCGCGAACGGCGAATCCGATAAAATCAACAACCCACTCAAGCACGCGCCGCACACTGCGAAGGTGGTCTGCACCGACGAATGGAACCGCGCCTACTCGCGCGAGCTCGCCGCGTTCCCCTCGCCCGCCACGCGCGCGGCGAAGTTCTGGCCCGCGGTCGGCCGCGTCGACAACGTTTACGGCGACCGCAACCTCGTCTGCTCCTGTGTCGGCATGGAAGCCTACGCGGAGAACGAAAGCGCGAGCGCGAGCTGACAATACGCCGCTCGCCCCGGCTGCGCGCGCGTCATCGCAGCAAACCTGCATTGCCGTGCACCCACGGTGGCGCTTTCATTCTGTCGTGCCCAACCTGTTCATTGTCTCCGGTCCGAACGGCGCCGGCAAATCGACGTATGTAAAACGCTTCCTTCCGGATGAGATGCGCTGCCGCGAATTCGTGAATGCCGATTTGATCGCGGCCGGCCTTTCTCCGTTCGCCCCCGAGACAGCAGCCTTCGAAGCCGGCCGAATCATGCTCCGGCGGCTTCGCGAACTCGCCCATCGTCACGAGGATTTTTCTTTCGAGACGACACTGTCCGGCCGAGCCTACGCACCGCTGCTGCGCGAGTTCCGCAGCGCCGGCTACCGGGTGCACCTCGATTTTCTCTGGATTCCGAATCTCGAAATCACCCGCAATCGCGTGCGCCAGCGCGTGACCAAGGGCGGGCACAACATTCCCGACGACGTTCAGCAGCGGCGCTTTCACCTCGGCATCCGCAACCTCGCCGAGCTTTACCGCCCGTTCATCCATTACTGGCGACTCTACGACAACACCGGCGAGCGTCCGCATCTGGTAGCGGAAGAAGAGAACGGCCACCTACGGATTGTGGACGCAACACGCCTTGCGTTCATCGAAAGCAGCGCCCAGGTTAATTTCATGCCGGATCAGCCCGTTCATACCGCCGAGGAACCTGCCGCTTTCATTCCCTCGGAAGAAACGCGCCGCTCGCTGCGAGCCATGCGGAAGGCGTTCGCCGATGTCGTGCTCGAAAACAAAGCCTACGGCCTCCCGGTCATTCAATGGCGCGACGATCGCGGCGTGGTCGAAGTCCCCGCCGAGCAGCTCGAGCCGCTCGCGCGCCGCATCCTCGAAGTCGACGGCGACCCGCTCCCCGAAGCCGAGGAGCGCGCGTTGCTCGCGCACCTGAAGATCTAGGGAGTGTTTGGGAATAGACTGTCATCGCGAGGTGCGCGAAGCGCGCCGTGGCGATCCAGCTGGATTGCTTCGTCGTCCCGCAGAGCGGGACTGCTCTCTCAATGACAGAATTCCCAAACAATCCCCAGTCCGGATGAATCACACTTCGTAGAAGGCGCTCGACAGTCCGCAAATGGAGCCGCGGCGCCCTCGCCGCGCTTTTCAGAGC
>JAEYYL010000328.1 GCA_023430825.1 Verrucomicrobiota bacterium
CGATCGCGACGTCGCCTGGCGGCAGCGCGCACCAGACGCGGAAACTCCAGAGGAAGTCGCGCCAGAGGTTGCGCGGGAGGTTCGCGGTGTGGGCGTCGCCGTGCAGACGAAGATGGCGGAGGTTGCCTTCGCGTTCATCGTCGGGGAGGCCGGGCCAGCGGCGCGAAATCACGACGACGTCGTGGCCCTGCGCTGCGAATTCCCGGGCGAGGCCATGCCAGGATTTCTCCGACGCGCCGCCGGCGAGCGGCGGGACCGGGAGAAAAAAACCGACAACGATGGTGATTCTCACGAGCGGGAGGGAAGGGCGAAGCGCAGGGCGTCGAGCAGGCCGGCGGCGGCGACCGCGTAAGTGTATCCGGAAATCCGTGACGCGACGCGTTCGCGGAACGGGGCGAGGTCGGCGGCGAGTGCGGCGGCGAGGCGGTCGCGCAGGTGCGCGGGATCGTCGGCGCGGAAAACCCAGCCGGTTTCGTTGTCGGTGACGAGGTCGCGCTGGCAGCCGACGCGGTCGCTGACGAGCGCGGGGCGACCGAGGTGCATGGCCTCGTTCACGGCGAGTCCCCAGGTTTCGTAAAGTCCGCGGGAAGGCAGCGCGAAGAGATCGCCGAGGAGGTAGCGCGACGGCATCTCGCTCTGGTTGGCGAAGGGCAGAAAGTGCACGCGGCCGGGCGGCGCGCGGTGAGCGAGAGCGAGCAGCGCGTCTTTCTCCGGGCCTTCGCCGACGAAGACGAGAGCGGCGTCGCGGGACGGGAGAGAAAGGAACGCTTCGAGAAGTTCGCGTGGCTGCTTGGCGGGGAGAAATTTTCCGGCGTAGAGAACCACGCGGGTCGACGGGGAAAGGCCGAGTTGCGCGCGGAGCTCGACGGCGGCGGCGCGCGGGCCGGGCAGCGCGGGATCGAAGTGCGTGTGATCGACGGCGTGGGGCGCGAAGAAACGTTTGCGCGCCGGGACACCGAGGGTGGCGAAGTAGTCGCGGTTGGCGGCGCCGACGTAGGTGACGGCGGCGAACTGCGCGTAGAGCAGGCGCAGGGCGAGGCGGGTGGCGGGCGGCGGCTGGGCGCGACCGAGGAAGTGCGAATCGCCGCGGAAGATCACCGGCACACCGCGGAGGCGGGCCCACGCGAGGACGTGGAGATGCGTGGCGTAGGCGTAGCCGAAGAGCAGAAGGGCGTCGGGGCGGAAAGCGGCGAGACGCGCGGTGACGCCGGGATTGCGCAGCCCGCCGAAGCGGTGCGTGCCGGGATCGCGGGCGATGTTGGGGACGAACTCATGATCGTAGCCGTCGAGGAGGTCGACATCCCAGCGAAACGTGGCCTGGAACTCCGGATCGCGTCGCGGCTGCACGCCAAATTCCCACAGGTAAAACACACGAAGCGTCACGGCGGTGTGCGCGTGCAGCCAACGAAACCACGGGCTGTAATACTGCGTCGGATGCGACAGGACGATCGCGAGCCGCGGCGGTGCGGCGGCGGGGACGGCGGAGGACGCGGGTGGGGTCACGTGGCCTTGAGCGTGATGCGTCGCGCGAAGAACCAGCCGATCACGGCGACGGGGACGAGCGCTTGAAACGTGGAGGTGACGAGCACGCTGGCGACCATCTCGAAGGAGTCGGCGGTGCTGACGAAGATGATGAACACGAGAAAACCCTCGAGCGAGAGCAGCGGCTTGGAGCTGGATTTTTTCTCGAGCAGGCCGAAGAGCCAGCCGAGCGCGAAGCCGACGGCGAGGCTGCCCATGAGCGGGCCGAAGTTGCCGTAAGCTTCGGCGAGAAGACCCCAGGCGATGTAGGTGACGAACGTGCTGTCGAGGGTCTGGCGGCCGAAATGCACGTTGAGCAGAACCTGGCCTTCGTGCGAACGGGGTTTGTCGGGCCAGAGGATGCGCGGGATCAGCAGCGCGGGAATCATCGTGTAGGTTTGCCCACGCAACGGCTCGACAGCGTCGGCGTCCATCTGGTCGATGACGTAGAGGATGTTCTGCAGATTGTTGACGCGGAGGAGGAGGCTCTGGCCGGATTTGACGGGCTGCTTGATCTGCCGCTGCTGCTGCTCCCAAAGCGAGTTGGTGGTCTCCTCGGTGGCGGTCATGATCGTCCAACTCGCCTGAAACCACTGCGAGTAGCGATCGGGCATGTTGAGGAGCGTGGTCGCTTCGATGACGTCGTCCTCGCGATACCAATACAGGCCGCGCATCTCGAACTTGCCGAGGTTGAGGAAGCCGAGGAGCGCGCCGACGATGATGACGTAGCGCCAGGGCATCTTGCCGCTGCCCCAGAAGAGGCCGACGGCGACGGAGAAGAGGAGAATGGCGACGGCGGAGAGGAGGAAGCCGGAGGCGGTGATGAGGGCGTTGGCGGCGAGCAGAATCCAGAAGGCGCTTTTCTGACCGCCGGTGAGATAGCCTGCGGCGAGGAGCATCGAGACGAGGAACAAGCCGCACGAGGTGAGTGCGCTGACGAGCGCGAAGACGATCGGGAAGGAACCGGCGGGCAGGAGGGAAAAGAACGTGTTGAGCAGGCCGAGCAGCGAGAGCACCTGATAGGCGGTGGCGACGCCGATCATCGTGAAGCCGAGACGGCGGAGGCCGTCCATGCCGCCGGTGACCATGATGTTCAACAGGTGCGCCACGGGGCGGCCGCGCTGAGTGGAGTGGAGTCCGGTCCACCAGCCGGCGCTCATGGCGCCGAGGAACAGCAGCAGTTCGAGGCCGGCGCGGGTGGAGACTTCCGCCGGGTATAACTGGATCACCGGGTGGCGGACGAGGATGGGCAGGCCGTAGGCGACGAGATGTTGCGCGCACATCATCGGCAGCATCGGGAGCCCGACGCCGGCGGTGCGCCAGGCGCCGAGTCCGATCAGCACGCCTGCGGACAGCAGCGCGAACGTGATCGCCCCGGGGCGGTTGTTGACGAAGAGATAGGCGGAGACGAGGCAGAGGATGAGGACGACGATGGGGTAGGCGCGCCGCAGGGCCGAACGCAGCTGAATGGCGAGGTCGTTCAGCCGCGTCTCGTAGGTGAAATCGAGGTTGGCGGTGGCCATTACGGGGAACAGGTCAGCCGGTGGAAAAACGCCGCGTGTTCGCGTGCGAGCAAGCGGGCTTCGCGGAGGTCGAGAGCGGATCGGTCGGCGGAACCATCCGGGAGAGTGTTCAGGCTCGCGCAGAAGGCTGCAACCCTCGCGGCGGCGTCGGCGGCCGCGAGGTCGACGAGGCAGCCGCCCGGGCCGGCGTGGGGTGCGAGCAGCCGGTGGAGGACCGTGTCACGGCGCGCGAGCGCGAGCCAGGGGCGGCCGGCGGCGAGGACGAGCCAGATCTTCGAGGGCGCGTATCCAGAATCGTCCGACCCGAGGATGAGATTGGCGCCGGCGGTTTGCAGCGCGGCGAGCGCGGCGAGGTAGGGAATGCGGGTGGGCGTTTCGGCGATCGCATCCGCGGTATGATGCGCGAGTGCGGTGCGACGGACCGGGCCTTTGCCGGCGCGCGGATCGTAGCTGCCGCCGCGAAAGTCGGCGCGAAGTCCGGGTGTGGCGCCGGAGGAGCGGGCCTGCGCGAATCCGGCGAGAAACATTTCCAGGGCGGGCTGGAGGTCGTCGCCGAGCCGTCCGAGGTAGCAAATGACCGAGCGAGCGATCGCGGGGGACGGCTGCGCGCGCGCGGCGAAAGCGAAATCGCGTGCGGACCAACCCATCGGCAGCGTGCAGCCCTGCGCGGTGGACCACCACGGATAACGTTGCGCGAGGCGGTCGAGATACGCGGAGGAGACGGCGACGACGCCGGCGCAGCGGCGGAGCGTCCAGGGTTCGAGCCAGCGAGCTTGCGCGGCGGCGAACCGGTATTTCCAGCCGCCGGGAGGGCGAGCGCCGGCGCGGTGCTGGTAATCGCTGCGCCACGGGTCCTGCAGATCGATCGCGAAGGGCACGCCGGTGTGGCGTCGCCAAATGCGCCCGAGAGGCAGACACGCGAACTGCGTGGTGGAGAAATAGACGAGGTCGAAGCGTCCGGTGCGGAGCAGGCGTTCGCCGGCGCGGCGCAGGGCGGGCCACGCGCGCCAAGCGATGTTGCCCAAACCGAGGGGGCGGGTGAGGCGTGCTGGCCACGCGGATACACGGGTGACGGGCAGGCCGGGCGGCAGCGTGGCGAGGAGTTCGGGTTCGAGAGGCGCGTCGGCGGCGGAGGGATCGACGGTGAGGATTTCCGGCGTCCAGCCGAATTCCGGCAGGTGCGGCACGAGCATGCGCGCGCGCTGGCCGTCGGGCGCGCTGACGGGCGCGAAGTGCGGAGCGACGATGAGGACGCGTTTCATGCGGCGCGTCGGGCGACGAGCGTGCGGAAGAGATCGAGATACGACGCGGCGACGGCCGGGGCGGTGAAGCGGCGTTCGACGGCGGGGCGACACGCGCGGCGGTCGAGCGACGGAAGGCGCGCAATGGCGTCCGCACCGTCGGCGACAGTTTTAACAAGGAAGCCGGTTTCGCCGTGACGGACAATTTCGGGCAGCGCGCCGCGCGCAGTGGAGATCACCGGTGTGCCGCAGGCGAGTGCTTCGGCGAAGACGATGCCGAAGGGTTCGTCCCAACGAATCGGGACGAGCAGCGCGGCGGCCTGGCCGAGCAGGCGGTTTTTCGCGACGTCGTCGACTTCGCCGATCCACGCGATGCCGTCGCGGTCGAGATGCGGGGCGATTTCGCGCTCGAAGAAAGCGCGTTGGGGGGCGTCGTCGGAGCGGTTGCCCGCGAGAATCAGGCGGCGGCCGGCGGCGCGGGCGATGGCGATGGCGAGATCGGGGCCTTTCACATCGTCGAGCCGGCTGAGAAAAACGAGCGGAGCGTCGGCGGGGACGGCAGGGACGAAATCGAATTTTTCCAGCTCGACGAAATTGGGGATCGCGTGCCATTCGCCGCCGGCGCGGCGGCCCATGGTGCAGATGAATTCGCTGCAGCCGGTGAAGCGTAGCGTGCGTCCGCCGAGGCGAGAGGCCAGCGCAACCTGGCGTCCGCCGGTGTGACGCTGATAGGACATCACGACGGGTTGGCGCGTCGGCAGCACGGGCAGCAGATAGGCGAGGCGGGAGAAGCTGTGCACGACGTCGGGCGCGAACGAGCGCACGGCGCGGCGCAGCGCAAGGGCGTTGCGCAGCGTGGCGGACGGGCCGCCGTCGGCGGGCGCGCGCCATGCGAAAAGCGCGTCGGCCGGCGCGGTGGACGCGGGATGCGCGAGCAGCGCGACTTGGTGACCGGCGGCGCGATAGTGGCGGAGCAGGCTGTCGACGATGCGCTCGATGCCGCCGTAGCCGGTGGGCGGCACGGGGATCATCGGATCGGCGGTGAGGAGGATGCGCATCGTGGGCTCAGTGGCTCAAGCGATGGGAGCTCGAGGCGAGGAACGAAGGAAGGCCTCCCAAGCGGGGAGGTCGATCTCGCTGTGGCCGCACTGGGCGTCGGGTATTTTACCCTTGGATACGGAGTCGAGGAGAGCGGGTAGTAGAGAGAGGTAGGCGGTGGGTTTGCGGTTGGGGTGGAGCAGCCAGGCGCGTTCGTCGGCGAGGTTGAGACGGCGGACGCCGCGGCCGCCGAGCGCGCGGAAGAGGAGAATTTCGGGGCCGGGCGGATAACCGCGGTCGATGAAGCGGCGGAGGCGGTATTCCCAGCCGAGGCGGCCGCGCATCAACGGCAGGTGCGGCGCGAGGCGCTGACGATCGAGGAGGAAGCAGCGCGTGCTGAACCAGTCGTTGAGCCAGCCGTCGGGCACGCGTTGGGCGGGGCGGCCTTCGTGGAGCGATGGGGCGTCGTCGGCTGGAGTGTTGGCGAATCCGGGAGGGCTGATGCGTGGGGTGGTGAAGAGCGCGTTCGGGTAGTTGTCCCACACGCGCAGCGCTTCGGTGGGCCAGTCGAAGCCGGGGGCCTGGTGGAGGCACATGTCGGCGTCGTAGTGCAGCACGAAGCGCGTGCGCGGCGCGTCGATCGCGGCCCAGTAGGCCATGTTCGCGCAGCCGCCGTAGTCGTGGGTGTCGGTCATGCCGGGCGCGAGGTAACGGCGGGCGAGATCGGCGAAGCGTTGCGAGTGAGGTTCGAGGACGATGAGTTCGTCGAAGCAGCCGGCGGCACGAAGATCGTCGGCGATCTGGCGGATTTGTTGAGCGCGTTGCGAGAAGGCGGGTTCGGGAAGACGCTGGTCGGGAGCGAAGATGCGCGTGCGCTGCGGACGACAGAGGTCGACGACGGCGAGGCGGTGAGCGACGCCGGGATGCGCGCGCACGAGTCGGGGCACGGTGAGCGCGGCGTAGGCGGCGTCGCCGGCGGAGAGATTGATCTGCAGCGTGATGTCGGACGACACGGCGAGGTGCTTGCGATTAACGAGGATCGAGTCGACCGGTGACGAGGGTGGAGTGCGCGCCCTGCCAGGTGTCGGACACGGTGAAACGACTGTGATCGAGGGGCGCGGGGAGCGCGACGCCGGGGCGGCCGAGGACGTGGAGCGTCACGGGCGAGGAGGTGGACCAGGCGAAGTCGGAGGGGACGCCGTGATAGCTGTGCTGCAAATCCTCGCCGACGCTGCGGCCGGCGAAATTCCAAAGCGCGCGACCGGGCCAGAGCAGGGACATCTCCGGATCGGAAACGACGAGGAGGGCGGCGGGATCGGCGCGGTGGAGGTCGCGAAGTTTTGCGGGAAGCGTCTCGTCGGCGGGCAGGCTCCAGAGGGCGAGCGCGTGCGGCGAACGGGTGGCGTCGTGGCGTTGCGTGAGTTTGGCTGCCACGTAACAGAAACCGAAGGCGAGCGGGGCAACGACGTAGAGCGTGGCGGCAGCGGCGAGGAGCGGTCGCGTCAGACGTGCGCGCGCGGAGCGCCACCAGTCAAGCCCCTCGGCGAGGGCCACCGGCAATGCAGCGAGCGAAACCTGGGCGACGTGGCGCGGCATGCGATCGACGTCCGCGAAGAGCCAGAGTGTGGCGAGAATCGCGGTGAGGCCGGCGAGGGCGAAGGCGGCGAGCGAGCCTTCGATCGAGTCGGAGCGGCGACGCACGGCGCGCACGAGGAGGAAGATCAAGAGCAGGCCGCCGGGGAGTCCGAGCCAGGCGACGGCGTCGAGGGTGTGACCGCCGAATCCGAGAAGGCCCGGGTGAACGAGAACGAAGAAGAGCGGCCCGAAGGCGTCGGCGAGCGCGAGGGCGGGGTTGGCGATGGCCGAGAGGAAAAGTTCAGGCGACCAGGAGATCGTGCGCGGAGCGCCGAGCGGAGTGACGCCGCCATGCGTGCGGTCGATCAGCAGCCAGGCCAGCGGAGCTAGAGCGAGAAAGGCAACCAGCACGGCGGTGAGGCGGAGCGCCGGGCGGCGGTCGGGGGCGGTCCGCCAGAGCGACCAGGCTAGCGCGGCGACGGCGGCGAGCACGACGAGAAACAGACTGAACTTCAGCCAGTAGGCGAAGCCGAGGGCGGCGCCGAGGAGCGCGAGGCGCCCGGCGTGTTGCCAGGCCGGATCGCGTGCCACGTTGGCGAGAGAAAGGAAAACCCACGGAGCGGCCGCGAAGGCGAGGATCTCGGCGGAGTAGCGGAAAAGGTTGGAGCTGCCGTAGCGCATCCACGGAAGGGATACAGCGAGGGCGAGCAGCCAGGAGTGCGGCAGCGGCTGACGGGCGAACCAGCGCGTCCAGCCGAGGCAGCCGGCGAGCAGCGCGACGAGCGTCAGCGCGCGGAGCAGGTGGCCGGCGGGAAGGTCGGCGGCGAGGCCGGGCAACAAAAGCAGAGAGGTGCCGGGTGCCCACCACCCGAGCCATTCGAGACGGTCGCGGGCGAGGTCGGCCGGATCGACGCGCGCGAGGGTGTTCCAATTCGGCGAGACGCCGGACTGGGATTGCTCGAGGGCGCGGAGGGGCAGCACCGGGTCGAAGAAGTGAAGACCCTGCGGGACGGCGAGGGTGACCAGCGCGAGCACGAGCCACGAGATGAAGGCGGCGCGGGTGGGCGTCATCGGCGGAGAAGCCCGTCGACAAGCCGGAGGAAGGCGGCTTGTTCGACGTCCCAGCAATAGCGCCGGCGGCCGAGTTGCCAGGCGGCGGCACGGGCTCGTATCACGTTTTCGGATGCGGCGAAGAAGTGGTCGAGCTGGACGGCGGTTTCGTCGGTCCGGCCGAGATGGCCGAGGAGGGCGGCGTGGCCGAGGTCGGGGGCGAGGGCGGTTTGGGCGCGCGTGGACGAGAGAAGCTGCGGGAGTCCGGCGAGCAGGTAGGTGAAGATTTTATTGGTGAGGCAGAGGTCGCGGTTGAGCGGCTGCGATTCCTCGGTGGAGAGGCCGAGGTCGGCGGCGGCAGCGAGCTGGATCATGTCCGACGGCGGGGCGGGCGGTAGAAAGTGGAGCGGGTGTGCGAGCCGGGCGGCGGCGGCGAGGGAGCGCAGGTGCGCGGCGTAACCCGGCGAGACGAAACCGCGCAGATGGAGCGCGACAGGCGTGCGCATTTTTCCGGCGATGGCGACGACGGCTTCGAGCCCGCGACCGGGTCCGATGGTTTGGGAAAACCAGTAGAGCACGGCGGGGCGGTGCCCGGTGATCGGCGGCGGGGGCGTCGGGGCGGCGGGGGCTTCGGAAAGGGGGAAGACGTTGAGGAGCGTGGTCGGGGAGACGGCGTAGGTGTCGCGGTAGGCGTCGGCGATCAAGGGCGATGCGGCGGTGACGAAGGCGCAGCGGCCGAGCAGCCGCGCGAGGATGACGCGGCGGGCGCGCAGCTCCTCGCGGGCAGCGATCTCCTCGCCCTCGTGAAAATCCTCGGCGTCGAAAGCGAACGGCGCGCCGCGGAGCTGCGCGGCCTGAGCGGCGGCGGGGAGGCCGGCGAGACAGTGGCCGAAGTAGAGCTGCGCGGGCAGGCGCGCGGCGACAGCGGCGAGGTGGAAGGTTTCCGCGTGGTGGGCGCGTGCGGCGAGTCGGCGGGTGGCGGGGAAGCCGAGGCGTATCCAGTTTCGGGAGACAAGGCGCAGGAGCTTGCGGGCGAACGCCGCGGAGCTGCGGCGGGCGTCGACGCGCGTATGCGACCACGGCGCGGCGGCGAGCAAGGCTTCGTCGAGTGCGTCGGCGGGGGGGAAGTGCCGGCCGGCGACGACGTGGACGCGGTAACCGGCGGCGACGAGGGCATCGGCGTTTTTGACCAGTCGCGGCGTGGACGCGATGTGCCCCGGCGTGATCAGGCAGACGAGCGGCGCGGGAGAGCTCATGCGCGGGGAGAGAAGAAGCCGGCGTCGCGCAGGGCGGCGGCGAGGGCACGGCGGTAGTCGGACCATTGCCAGCCGGCGGCGGTGGCGAGGGCTGATTCGCGCATGGCGGCGAGTTCGGCGCGGTGGTCGAGGCACCATTGCACGGCGGCGGCGATGGCGTCGGCGTTGCCAGCGGGGAGGAGCAGGCCGTTCTCGCGCGGTTTCAACAGGTCGGCGGCGCCGGCGCAGGCGGTGGTGATGACGGGCAGGCCGCACGACCAGGCTTCCGTGGCGACCATGCCGAAGCCGTCGCAAAGGGTCGGGAAAATCAACGCGTCGGCGCGGCGATATTCGTCGAGCAAGGCGGCGCGGGGAATGGAGCCGTGCACGCTTACGCCTTCGGGCAGCGGCTGAAGGAGCCGGTCGGGAAGATCGATGGCACCGAAGATTTTCAGGCGGGCGTGCCGGCCGAGCGAGGCGGAGCGCCAGGCCTCGAGGAGGTAGTGAGCGCCTTTGCGAATGCTGAAAGTGCCGGCCCAGAGAAGGGTCAGCGGCGCCGTGGAAGATGACGCAACGAGAGTGGTGTCGCGCGGAGCGGGCGGGGGCGCGCCGTAGGGAACGACGCGGACCTTCGTGGCGTCGAGGCCGGCGCGCGCGTAGGTGTGGCGGGTGAAGCGGGAGGCGGCGATGACGAGATCGGCGGCCTGCCATTCGGCGCGACGACGGGCGAGGCGGAGCGGTTCGCGCGTGGCGGTGTGGCGGCGGTAGGCAGTGCGCAGCTCGGGGAAACGCTCCAACTCGCGATCGAGGAGCGCGTGCACGTATTCAGAATCTGGAGCCGGGACGTCATAGGCGACGCGGAGGCCGAGGTCGCGGGCGCGGCGGAAGGTGGCGAGCGAGCTGTGTTCGAAGCCGTAAACACCGGTGAGATCGGGCGTCAGCGAGCGGCTGACGCGGCGGTCGAAGGCGTGCTCGGTTTTTTCCCAGATGAAATCGGTTGGGCGGCCGTCGCGGTCGAACGCGCCGACGGCGAGGCGGAGGACTTCGCCCCACGGATGGGAGTGGACGAGTTCCGGCGGCATTTCGGTGACGGCGCGGCGGCGGAATTGCGGAGAGAGATCGCGGCCGGCGAGGCGGCCGAGTTGCGCGAGCGTGCGCTGGGCGAGGCTCGCGGGTTGGTCGTGCACGGTGGTGACGAAGCGGGCGAGCTGACCGGCTTCGTGCACGGTGCGCGCGGCCTGTTGCACGAATGGCGCGACGCTGGGATGGAACACGACGACGCTCACGGGAGGGTGAGGCGTTTGGCGAGACGCCAGCCGAGAAGGCGGGCGGCGAGTTGGAAGCGTCCGCTGCCGGGAAATGGTCGGCGGCTGCCGCCGAGCTGGCGCGAGGCTTGTTCGGCGCGGCGGGAAAGGTCGGCCGCGCCGGGATAGAGTTCGAAGGCGGCCCATTTCCACGCGTAGGCGGCGGCGGCGAGCGTGCGGGGCGAGCGGTCGGCGGCGAGGAGGGCGGCGAGGGTGAGTTCGATGGAACGGTGGAAGGATTCGAGGGCGCGGTGGTCCTTGCGCGAGCTGAGGCTGCCGGCGACGTTGGAGCGGTAGTAGGTGTGGGCGTCGGCGCAGAAGACGATGCGCTCGGCGGCAAGCATGACGCGGGCGAAGTATTCGCCGTCGTCGTTGAGCGAGAGGGATTCGTTCCAGGGACCGGCGCGATCGAGCAGCGCGCGGGGGGCGAGCCAGGCGGCGGGCTGCATCATGCCGGTGGTCTCGAAGTGAAGCTGGAGAAACTCGACGCCGGTGAGATCGCGCCAGTTGGGCATCGGTTGAGCGACGGCGCGGGCGGGATCGGAATCGAAGCGCGCCCAGGTGCTGGAACTGAGACGCGAGCGGTTGCCGTCGGCGAAGAGCGGAAGCTGGCGCGCGATCTTGTCGGGGGCGAGGAGATCGTCGGAATCGAGATACTGGATGAACTCGCCGCGGGCGGCGCGCAGGCCGGTGTTGCGCGCGGCGGCGGCGCCGCGGTTGGGTTGAGTGAGGATACGCAGGCCGCGGGGCTCGTAGCGGCGGGCAAGCACGAGCGAGTTGTCGGTGGAGCCGTCGTCGACGAGGAGGACCTCGGTGTGCGGCCAGGTTTGTGCGAAGGCGGAGTCGAGGGTCGCGGCGAGGAAACGCTCGGCGTTGAAGCACGGAAGGATGATGCTGACGAGCGGGGACATCGGCGGGCGAAGGGGCGCGGGGTCAGCGCGAGGAGCGTGCGGCGTGGCTCTGCAGCACGCGGCGCCAGTTGTGGCGGAAGTAGGCGGGTTTCGAGCCGGCGACGTAATGATGCATGACGGCGCGGCAGTCGTGGGCTTCCGGTGGGAGCGGACAGGTGACGTAGTCCGCAGCGGGCGCGATGGTGCAGTCGCGGCCGGCGACGAGCATCGCGACGAGCGCTTGTTCGAGATAGTAGCTGGTGCCCTCGGCGGAGATGAGCTGGTCGCACCAGGATTCGAGGCGTTCCCAGTCGAGTTGGGAGCTGTCGAGGCCGCAGAGACCGACGTTGACGAGATCGGCGACGGGCGCGCCGGCGAGGCGGCCGAGTAGCGGGCGCGAGTAGCCGTAGGACGTTTCGCAGTCGACGGCGTGGAGCGGGCGCATGGGTGCATCGAGCCATTCGACGAGTGCGCCGGGGGTGCGGAAGAAGAGCAGATCGGAATCGATCACGAGTTTCCAGCCGCGGCGGCCGAGGTGCGGGCAGATGAGCTTGCGGATGTTGGGATAACGCAGCCAGCGCTCGCGGAGGACGGGAAAACGCGCGGCCGGCAGGTGGGCGTCGAGCCGGGCAATGGCTTCGTCGCGGGAAACGAAACGTGTATCCGGAAACAGGCGACGCAGCGCGGCTTGTTCGTCGGGGGCGAGCGAGCCGTCGTCGTAGAT
>JAEYYL010000430.1 GCA_023430825.1 Verrucomicrobiota bacterium
CCCTCGACTTCTTCCGTCAACCTGCCCGCGCCGCGACCATCGTTGTATTCATCCGTCAACTACGGCCTGCTCTCCGGGGTTTTCATCGCCTCCTACACGATCTGGGACCGCCACGGCGTCTCCGCGCTCGCCATCGCGCCGGTGCTCTACGACGGCGGCACGGCTTTTACCCAACTCGCGCTGCTTTCCCCGTTCGCCGCCCGCCGCTGGCCGGAGGTGAAAGCCGAATGGGCGGTCAAGAAGCGCTGGATCTTCGGCGTGGCCTTGCTTTCGCCCGTCGCCTACATCCTCGTGCTCACCGCCATGACTTTCACGCCCGTCAGCTACGTCGCCCCCGCTCGCGAGGTCAGCATCGTGATCGGCGCATTCATCGGCGCACGTTTCCTCAAGGAGGCCGATCCGCATCGCCGCCTTCTCGCCGCCGCCGCGATGGCCGTCGGCGTCATCGCCCTCGCCCTCGGCTGAACGTCATGAAGCGCCCGCTCATCCTCCTCGTCGTGATCCTCGCCGCCGTGATCGCCGCGCGCTGGTGGTTTCAGCGCGCGCGCCACGTGCCGACGCCACCGCCCGCTCTCGTGACGATTCAGGATCGCGCCACGATCGATTTCTCCACCGGTCAGCCCGTCATGCGAGACGACGCCGCCGAACAAGCGCTGATCGACGCCGCCCTCAAGGACATCGACGCCGCCGCGAAGGCCATCAAGTTCCCGCCCCTCGTCCCCCCGAAAGTCGAGATCGCCAAGTAGGGCTGCGCTTCAGCCCGCCCTTAGGCGGGAGCGTCCAGTGGCCCGCGAATCACGCCAATTGGCGCGAATACCAACGAAGAAGCTATCTCGCACCCAACAGTGGCCTGCGTCGGCAGCGGCCAGGTTTGGTTCCACCTCTCCGAAATTCGCGCTCATTCGCGTCCATTCGCGGGAGGTCATCTGCCTCAGCCTCGATCCGATCTCAGGTCTCAGCTCTCCTCACTTCCCCGTCAACATATCCTCCATCAACCCGAACGCCGTCGCTTCCGTGATATCGCTGACGCCGAACTGACGCGCCACGTGGCCCGCTTCCGCACCGCCGCCGAGCACATCGCTCGCCGCCGCCTGACCGAGAATCGCCGCGTCGCTCAACCGGATCGCCGTGGCCTGGATGTCCGGCACGTTGTAAGTCGCGTCGCCCGAAATCTGCCGCACCGTGATATCCCGGCTCGAGATCAACACTTCGATCGCGATGTCCGCCACCTGCCGCAACGCCTCGCGTTCCTTCACACTCTGGCTCGCGCTGAGCCGCGCGCCCGGCTGATCCGCCGCCAGCGCCGCCGCCGTCTTCTGGTCCGCGAGCCGCGCGCCGGCATTGCGAAACACGCGGCCAAACAAACGCTCGATCTCACGCACCGTCTGCTGATCCGCGAGCGTCGGTTCCGCCCTTTCACCTGCGGCCGCGTAAGTGTTTTCCCCCGACACCTCCGTCGTCGTGCTCGCGGCGCCCTCCTTCGTCGTCGTCGTCTCGTAAACCTTCTCGGTCCGTCCGGTGAGCTTCATCCCCGCCTCGTCGATCAGCGCGCGGTTCACGTAAATCACAATGCGCGGCGCTGTCGGCTGCTGCCCATACGCCGCGCGAAACCGGTCGCTCAACGCCCGGGCCGCCTCGCCGTCGATCAGCGAGGTATAGCGCGGCCCATACACTTTCTGGTTCTCGCCACCGGGCGGCGTGAGCAGCGATTTGTCGTCCGCGTTCGGCGGCGCGCGATGCACCGGCACCGGGGCCTGCGGATCGCGCGACGCCTGCGCCGGAAGCAGCGGAACGACGGAGAACGTGAGCGAAACGACCGAGAGAACGCGGGCATTCATGGCGGGATTTTTTTCTTCGACGACCGACGTTCGCCGCAAATCGCGGCAGGCTTGAGTTGGCTTTACCGCGCCTGGCGGACGCGGATCGTATAACGCTTCGCGAGCGTGTTCGCCGCGGTGAACCGCACCGCTTCGGTGGAGTTTTCCGCCAGGATCAAAGTCTGGAACGGCGTCTCGTCGCCGGTGCTGAAGCCCTGCTCGTCCTTGAACACGCAGTTGATCTGGACCTGCAGCCGGCGGTTCTCCCGGTTCTTCACGTTCGCCACGACCTCGAGCCGCCCATCCGGCAGCACCCGCTCCTGCAGCCCCGTGCACGTGATCGAATACTGCGTCGGCTTGTCGAGCAGCACGAATTTCTCCGTGTTCTCGATCGTGTATTTCGTGGTGTCCTGCGGAGCGAAGGGACCGGGCTCCGTCGCGCAGCCCGCGAAGAAAAGCAGTGCGGCGAGGCCGGCAAAAACGGAGGAGCGGTGCGTGGTGTTCATGGTCGTGGTGTCGTGAAGGGGTGAGACTGCCGGTCAGCGGTTAAGTTCACTGAGAAAAACCACCGTATCTCCCACCTCATCATCGACAACAATCGTGCGCTCCTGCGTCAACCCTCCGAGCAGCGCGCCCGACCCATCGAAAAACTCCAGCCGCGCCTGATACTGGCCCGGCGCGAGCCGCAGCGCCGCGAAGCTCAGACGCTGCGGCAGGTTGTTCCAGGTCCGCGTGTCCGCATCGGGCGTCGTCGCCGCCGCGGCGAGCTTGCTGATCAGCGCGACCGCGCCGAGCGCGAGCGCCGTGTTCTGGGAGCCTTCGCTGTGCGTGCCGTCGTAACGATTGATCCGGCTCGCCGCCACCACCGCACCCACCGTCGCCACGTCGCCGATCGTGTTCGTCGTGCTCTTGAACACCGCCTTGTTGCCGAGGATGTGATCCATCACGCGTCCGCCGCGCGTCGTCGCCTGATAATTCAGGTCGTCGTAGGCCGGCAGATGCACCGTGCGGCCGTCAACCGTCAGGCGCGCCGAATGCGCCCGCGAATCCGGCGTCATGAAACGCAGCTGCTCGCCGTATTCGCCGCCCGCATACTTCCGCGGACCCGTGCCGAATTCCGCAAACACCAGCACGTTCGCCGACCGGTCGTAGGCGGGCAGCGCCCGGCCCTTGGCGTTCGCGACCGCGCGGCGATACGCATCGCGGCCGTCGGCGAAGAGTTTCTCCGACGCGAATCCCTCGAGATAGTCGAACAGCACGTAATCGCCGCGATAGGTGTCGGCCTCCGCGTCGCTATCGATGAACTGCGCCGTGCGGAAACACGCGCGCGCATTGTCCGGCTGCCCGTCGCGCCAATAAAGCAGGCCGCGATAATAATACGCCATCGCCCGCTCATACGGCTCGCCGATGAAGACCTTCGCACTCTCCCCCGAAAACAGGCTGCGCGCCCTCGCCGCGTCCGCCGAATTCGCGATGATGCCGCCCATGTGGAGAATCGCGTCGTCGAGCTTCGCCT
Organism: Verrucomicrobiota bacterium; assembly: GCA_023430825.1. Taxonomy (GTDB): domain Bacteria; phylum Verrucomicrobiota; class Verrucomicrobiia; order Opitutales; family Opitutaceae; genus Opitutus. The sequence goes on from JAEYYL010000430.1 coordinate 3,334, forward strand.
TCGCCTCCTCGAAATTGCCGGCCCGCAGCGCCGACGCCGCGATGCGGTAATTCCACAGCACGCGATCCTGCGGCTTCGCCGCCGCGAGTTGCGCGTTGCCGTCGATCACCGGATCGCCCGTATAGCGGATGTCCGGCCGCTCCGGCACCGTCGCGCAACCGGCCAGCGCGAGCACCGGAATTGCGACCGCCAGCATCCGCCAGCGGCGCAGCCGCGCCGGTCGGAACCGCTCGCCGAGCGGTCCGCCTTGCGCTCGCATCGTCGGGTGGTTCAACGCGCGCGTGGCTGGAAGCACGCCATTCGAATGCGCGCTCACCGATATGCCGCGTCTTCGAGGCCCTGCTTTTTGATCTCGGCCGCGTCTTCCCACACGATCTCGCTGGTGCGCGCGTCGATCAGTTGAAAGCTGTAGAGCACATAATCGCTCGTGCCGGCGCTCGTCCTCGTCGTCATGCCCGACAGTTTGCCCGTCAGAAAATAATCGGCGCCGCGAAACTCCGTGACATTCGGATCGGCACTCGCCGTCACCTGGCCGGTTTGCTTCAGCTCGCGCTCCCGCTCCAGCGTGCTCATCCGATCGCGCGCCAGAAACCGCACGCGGCCCATCGAATGCTTGTTCAGCTCGATGCGGATGCGGTCGTTGAAGATGTCCTTGTTCATCGGAAACCGCGTGTCGTTCACCACGGGATCCAGCACGATCCGCGGCGGCGTCTGCGCACGCGAGATCTCCGGAATGCCCAGAATGCTGCGCACCATCTTGTCGGTCACCGTGACGAGATCCTGCGACTCGACCCCCGTGCCGGCGACGAAACCGCGTTCGTCGGCGCGCATCTCGGTGACGCCGACGCCCGACGGATTTTTGACGCCCTGCGAAGCGCAGCCGGCGAAGAGCGCGACGAGCGCCGTCGCCGCGAGAGGTGCAATGAAGCGGGAGGAATGTGACGTGGTCATGAGGAAAGGAGGAAAGCCGACGGCGCGCCCTCAGCGGCCGAACAACCGGTTCGCGTCGGCCATCGACGAGGTGCGCACGGTCGCGGCTGGCGCTGAAGACGCACCCGCCCGCGCCGCGGTTTCAACCGGCGCGTTCGTCGTCGCCAGCTGCGTCGCATACGCGTCCCTCGCCTCCGCGACCGCGGCCTGGGCCGCTTCGCGACGCTGCGCGCGATTCTCCGCCACCGATCCGGCGACGTAGCCCGCCGCCGCACCCAGCCCGGCGCCGAGCCACGCATTGTGGTCGAGCGAACCGCTGTTGTTGCCGATCACCGCCCCCGCCAGCGCGCCGAGCAGGAGCCCGTTCGCCGCGTAATTACGCCGCGTCGAACCACTAGAAAAATCGTCCTCGTAATAACCGACCCCAAACGAGGTGTAACGATCGCCGTAACGATAGGGATAATACGTCCGCCGGTAAGGCCATCCGTAAACCCACCCGCGGTCGTAGCGCGGCCAATGACGATGAACGTGCAGCCGGTAAGACCCGTGGCCGCGAGCGTGGAACGTCCCATGATGGCTCGCCCGATGCGTGACCCAGTGACGGTGTCGCTCGCCGTCGCGACCTTGCCCATATCCCCGCCCGCCCGCATCCCGCCCGGCCTGGACCGGCGTCAGCGCCAGTGCGCCCAGCAGAAGAAGGCCGATCCATTTGGTTCTACGCATCGTCACGGAGACATGAGGCCTCTGCATAGGTTTCCCGCGCCTCCCGAAGTGACAGCACCTCCGCAAGATCGATCTTGAACGGGTTTTCGGCGGGACCACCTTAGCGGTATCTCCCATGAAAACGTTCTCCGCTTCAGTCCCGGCAGGCGCGCTTCTCTGGCTCTCGCTGACCGCAGGTTGCGCGACCCAGCCGGCCGAGACCCGCCTCACGGCCCCGCATCAACCAGGCCCGGCCGTCGGCTACGCCGTCGGCACCGTCGCAGGCGCGGTCGCGGGCAATGTCGCGGGAGCCGTCGCGGGTGGCGCCGAGGGCGCCGTTCAGGCAGCCAAGGCGCCGTTTACCAACGAACGCCGCATCGTTCGCACCTGGCGCACCGAAACCACCGCCGATGGCCGCACCATTCAGGTGCCCGTCGAAACCGAGGTCGACGAGCACGGCCGCCCGATTTCCCCACCCACTACGCCGTAAACCCTGCGCGTCCGCGTCTGGAGCGATGGACCTGTTCCGTCCGCTCGGGGCGGAGGGGACGTTCGCCTTCGCCGACACGACGAACTTCCGTGCCGAGTCGCGGCTGGGCAGGACGCCTCGCCCTGCGTCGGTTGCTGATGCGCGTTGAATCGCACTCCACCGCGGCCGCCGCCGATCGATCGGCGCCTGCCGATCGCAAAAAAACCCCGGCGTTTCCGCCGGGGTTCGAGACTCGCTCACGACCTCTCCCGTGATCGGTCGCCGGAGTCCGTGTAGTCTGTAGTTCCTGTAGTGGAATTTTTGTTACACGTCGCCGTTTACCAGCCGACGCTCGCCCGCTTCGTCATCTTCGCGATCGAGCGCTCCTCTTCCCAGACCGTCAGCCCGCTCCGGACATCGACGAGCGACATCTGGAACGAATACGTGTTCTGCGTCTGGCTACCCGCGCGATCGGTCTGCTGAATCAGCTTTCCGTAAAGCGTGTAGTGCGGCGCGACGAGCTTCTGCTTCCGGCCCGTCGTCATCTCCTCGAGTTCGGCCGCTTCCGTGGCGACCACCGCGCGCTCACCCAAGCCCATCGTGTTCGTCACGGCGATCTTGCCCGTCTGCGTGAGCGCGACCCGGATTTTCTTGATCAACAGATCCGTGTCGATCGAGAGCGTCGTGTTGTTGATCACGCGATCGACCGCCAGGATCGCCGGCTGCGCCGGGGCCCGCTCCAGCGCGCTCGACGAGAGCAGCGACTGCACGAGCTGGTCGGCCGCGTTGGCCCAGTCCTGCGAGTTGATGCTCGCCGTGTTGAGCGCTTCGGGACCTTTCGCATCGATCGTGCGCGTGTCCGGCGTGGTTTCACAGCCGGCGAGAAACAGCGCCGCAACCGCGAGCGCGGCGGACACCGGGAGTTTGGGGAAGTGGATCTGGTTCATGGGAGGGAGGGCTTATTCTTTCAGCTTCAGGAGGAAATCGACCGCGCGCGGCGTCACGGCGACCGTCGAGAGCGTGATCGTGTCGCGCGGCTGCACGCGAACCTGTTTCCACGTCTCGTTCGGCGAATCCACCGCCATGCCGTTCGCGTCGATCCATTCGAATTTGTAGGTCAACGCGCGCGTCGAATTCTTCATGTTCTCGATCGTCGCCTGGATCTTGAGCAGGTTGCCCGAGACCGTGGCCTCGTTGACCGAGACGACGCGAAACGTCGCGGCGAGCGTGCGATCGGTGACGACCCGTTTGTCGGCGACATAACTCGGCGACGCCTGCGATTGGGCGCGCTCGACGGTGTTGACCGTGGTGCCACAGCCGGTGAGCAGCAGCGTGGCGGTGAGGACGAGAAGGCTGGTTTTCATTTGATGGCGAATTGCGACACCAGCAACGGTGCGGAGCTGGAGGCGCTCTTCACATATACGACGTTCACCGCGCCCGGGACGAGCGAAACCGTTTGCGTCGTCGCGCCCGCCGTCAGCGTCAGTTGGCGGTCCGCCGGCGTCACGAGACGCGCATACTGAAACTCCTTCGGCAGGCTCGTCCACGTGCGCGTGTCGGCGATGTTCGTCGCCGAATTGATCCCGCCCATGATCAAGCCCGTCGCCAGTCCGGCCCACATGCCGCCGCGGTCCGACGCCACCTTCTGCGCCGCCGCCTGCACGATCGCCTTGGTCGCCGTCGTGACGAGGGTCTTCGTCACCACCGTGGGCCACTCGTTCTTGAAGTCGTTCGCCACGATGCTGTCCATGCTCGCGATCGTCGCCGTGGAGAAGGTCTGCCCGGCGCAGCCGATGCCGAGCGCGCCGACGTAGTCATCGCTGAACTTCAGCTTCGGAAACGACGCGCCGACATACGCCAGCTTGCTCGTGACCAGGAAGGTCGGGATGTCGATGCGCACCTGCTCGCGCAGCGGCGCGCCGCCCGTCTCGAAGATCACGTAGGTGAGCCCTTCGACCTGTTTTCCTTCGGCCACTTCGCCGGCCATCGCGAGATCGTGCTGCACGTAGGGATTCTCCGGCACGAGCGATGCGACACGCTCGAGCGACTTGCGGCCGCGCTCCCAGTCGGAGCCGTTCTCCCCGAGCGTCGAGAAAAACAGGCCGTCCAGAAAGACGGAGAAGGGATTCACGTAATCGCCGTAGGGCTTCATCGGCGCGATCGATTCGTTCAACGCCAGCTGCAGCGCACTGCCGGTCTTCGGATCGGCCATCGCCTTGTCGGTGTCGTAGGCGGCATTCTTCCCGTCCTCGGTCTTCGCCTCGCCCGACTTCGCCTTCGCCGCGATGTCCTGCGCCTCGGCGATGCGCTTTTCGTTCTCCGCCACGGCGTCGCGCTGACGCTGCAACGACCGGTTCAGCTCGAGGCGAACGTCGTCGCGCCGGCCCGCCGCCAGATGGTTCAGCGCCTTGTAGGTGTTCATCATCACCTTGTCGTAAGCCCGGCCGCGATACGGCAGCGTTGCCTGGTTCGTCAGCGCGGCGCCGAGCTCGGAGCCCACCTTCACCTTCGCCTCCTCCTCGAACTGGTTGATTCGCGCTTCCGCCAGATCGAACGCCTCGAGCGAACGCTGGTAGTAATAGGCGCTCACTTCCTCTGGCGTCGGGGCCACCGGCGCCGGCAACGCCACCGGCTCATCCCCCGATTGCGGCGCCGCCGGGGCGGGCGCCGGCGGCGGCGCCACCAGCGACGGATCCGCCATGGCCGCGGCCCGCAATGCCGCGCCTTGCTCCAGCCGCCACACGATCTCGTCCTTCGAGCCCTTCGCGGCCTCCGCCTTCTTGTCGATCGCCGTCACCGCGGCGGCGAAACTGCCCGTCTTGGTCGACTGGGTGAATTCGGAGGATTGCTGCTGATACGTCGCGCAACCGGCAAACAGCAGCGCCGAAGCGCCAACGAGGAGAATGCGTGCCTTCGACGTGGTCGATATTAGGGATGATTTCATGCTGGGTTGGTGTTGATGTGCGGGAAAAACAGTGGCTCTCCGCGAGCCGGGAAGGCTCGGCGTGAGGGGGCGCGGGGGGCGGCGTCTATTCCTCTTCCTCGGCCTCGACGTCGTCCTTGAGCCGGATCAACGCGCCGCGATCGATACCCGTATCGTCAAGAATCTGCGCCTGGGAATTCTGAGGCGTCACCCGCGAGATCTTCACCTGGCCGACAAAGACCTCCTCCATGCTCGTGTCGCCCGTATCGGGATCGACCAGCTCGTCCCCCAGCACGAACACCTCCCACACCTGCCCGACCTTGATGCCGGACTCGTCGTTGCGATTGATCGTCACCACCTGGTCGCGCTTGCCGATGATCCGCGCCGGATAAATGAAATCCACCGCCCGCATCGCGAGCTTGTGCGCGAGCTGCCGCGTCGCCTGGTTGATCAGATCGTCGCTCGCCTCACCGACGCGATCGACCGTGTTCGCCGAACGGTTCTCCGCATCGCGCACGGCGACCTGGATGTTGGCCGTGCCGACCGCGCGGCCCGTCGCGCCTTCGGTCACCTTCGCCACCGCGGACACCTCGAGCGAACGCGCCATCACCGTCTTGCCGAGCGAGGCCAGCCGCCGCGTCTCCTGGCGGTCGTTGAAACTGTCCACGCGAATCGTGAACACGTAGTCCGACTTGCTGAACACGAACGTCCCTCCCGTCGCGCCCGCCTCCTCGAGCAGCGCATCCGCATCGGAACGCTCGAGGACGTTGAACCGGCGCGTGTTCACCAGCCGGTCGTAAACCTGCGCATCAAGCGCCTGCAGCACGCTCTCGATCGAGAGCGACACGCCTTGGTTCGACATCCGCTTCAACAACGCGTCGGTCGCGGCGATCTTCGTCACGACAATGCTCTTGCGGCCCTCCTGCGCGGACGCGAACGGAGCCATCAGCAACGCGGCGGCGAGGCCAAACGAAAACCAGCGGGAAAATTTCATGGCGATCATCGAGGTGGAAATTACAGGCCGAAAATGGAGCGGTTCTGGATCACGATCCCGTCAGTCGTGTTCACCTTGAACCCGCTGTTCTGGAGCATTTGCGCCTGGCCCTGCAACACCTGCACCTGCGCGTCGGTCAGCTTCGCGCCGTTCTTCAGGTCGTTCATGAACGCCGTCAGCTCCTGCCAGCGCGCGAGACCCTGCGGACTCATCTGCATCGCAACCGTGAGCGTCTGCCCCTCGATCGCGTTGATCGTGCGCTCCCACGGCGTGTAACCGGCGCGCGTCAGCCGCAGCTTGCGCAGGCCGGGGCGCACCTGCAGCGCACCGGGCGCGGAACCGACCGCGACCCCATCGACCTCGACGCTCACGTCGAGCGGCGCGACCGCCAGGCGGCCATCTTGAATCGTCACCGTGTTCTCCGGCCCGATCCGCACGTCCGGCACGTAGAGATCGGCCGTTTCGACCTTGAGCGTGATGTTGACGAGATTCGCCTTTGCGCTCGGCGCGGGGATGCGCTGCTGCGCGACCTTGGTCCGCAACACCGCCGCGAGCTGGGTCGTCGCATCGTCCAACAGATCCGCCACCACCGCCTCGATGTCGGGATCGATGAACGCGATCGCCACCGGCGCCTTCGCCGCCACCGAGGTGCCGCCGCTTCCGGAGGTGCGCAGCGTATAGACGTCGGCCAGCAGGTCGGCGCGCTGCGCATAATTGATCTGCACGCCCGATTTGCGGCGAGCGACCTTCATCTGGCCGCCCTCCATCGAGACCGCCTGGCTGGAGTTACCCGCCGAATGCAGCGCGATCACCCGGCCTTTTGCGTTGAAAATCGGGCTGCCGCTCGCCCCGCCCGACGAGCTAAGATTGTGCTGCACGAGCTGCCGCCCGTCCGGCGTGCCGTGCGAAAGCCACCAATCCGTATTCGCCGTTACAATACCCGACTGCATCGTGGCCACCGGACTGCGCGGATCGACCCCGCCGCCTTGCACTTCCTCCATCGGGAAACCGAGGTAAGCGATGCGCTGGCCCGAATCGATCTGCTTCAACTCATCCATCGTCGCCACCGGCATCCACGCCTGAAGCGCACCTTCGACTTCGAGGATGCCCACGTCGTAGCCGCCCACCGCCGGCTCGCGGCCGTCGGGATTCCGCCCCGGACCGCCGTAGCGCGGATGCGAAATCGCCCGGGTCACCGGATAACGCAGATCGGGGTGCTTGTTGATGATGACGTAAACCGGGAGGCCCTTCGCCAGATAGTCCTTCACCGGCTCCGTGACATGACTGTTGGTCGCAAATGCATTTGGGCCGACGCCCCACGCCGTCGCCATCGGCACCGGACCCTCCGGCGCGGCGATCACGACCAGTCCGATCGCTTTCTCATATTGTTTCGCAAATCGCGCGAGCGCCTCGTCGGCATTCGCCGCCTCCGATCCGGGAGCCGCCGCGGGCGTCGACGGATCGGGCGGGACAACGATGAAACCCTGGTTCGAGTGCACCGTGTTCTGCTCCGTCTTCGTCGCCTGCACCACGCCGCCCGTCAACGAGCCGCCGCCATTCGCGTCGAACACATTGTAAGCGAGACGCAGCGTGTATTCGTAGTTCGCCACCTGCACCCCGTAGGCGTTGATGTTGCGCTTCCGCTTCGTCAGGCTCGCGAGCGACGCCGACAGGATGTAGTCGGCGCCCATGCTCTCCGCCAGACGCAGCGCCGACGATTGGTCCTGCAGCTGCGCCGCCAGCCGGTCATCCGGCCGCTCGAGCGACGCAAGGCTGTGGTCGAACTTGCTCGCCGCCTCGATCATCACGCCTCGGGTCATCAGACTGAAACCGATGTCCGTCAGCTTCGCCGTCAGCAGATCCTCGACGACCGGAATTTGCGCATCGTATTCCGCGCCGGCGCGATTCGTCACGAAAATGGCGGTCGCGTAAGGCTTGGACGCCTGGCCGGCAGGCTCGTTTTGCGCCCACGCCGCACTCAACAACACAGTAGCGAACAGAAAAGGGAGTCTTAGAGCTTTCATGGACTTGAAAAGGACCTCCCAGCGACGAAGCCGGAAGGGAGACGTGAGTGCGGAAAACGAAGAAGCTTCGGACTACCGTCCACTCGTCCGCGTCACCAGACGCGGTCGGGGATCGCAGGGAACTTTTTCGCGGGGGTGACATGCGGAACCGGATACGGAGGCTTAAGCCCTCGGCACACAAGTCAAGTCACCAGCCCTGCGCCGCTTCTACGCATAGTTGCGTAGGAGCTCCCGCACTTGAATTGCCTCGCTCGCCGCGCATCCTCGCTCCACCCCATGAGCGCCTCGTTCCTCCTCGCCCTCGACCAAGGCACCACGTCGTCCCGCGCCATCGTGTTCGACCGCCGCGGCCGCAGCCGCGGGACCGCCCAGCAGGAGTTTCCCCAGTCGTTTCCCCGTCCCGGCTGGGTCGAGCACAACCCACGCGATCTCTGGGAATCCACCCGCCGCGTCGCCCTCGCCGCCGTCGCCGAAGCCAATCTCACCGCGCGCAACCTCGCCGCCGTCGGCCTCACCAACCAGCGCGAAACAACCTTGCTCTGGGACCGCCGCACCGGCGAACCGCTCGCTCCCGCCATCGTCTGGCAGGACCGCCGCACCGCGGGATTATGCGCGCAACTCAAACGCCGCGGTCTCGAGCCGCTGTTCCGCGCGCGCACCGGCCTCGTGCTCGATCCTTATTTTTCCGGCACGAAACTCCGCTGGCTCCTCGACCGCATCCCCGGCGCCCGCCGCCGCGCCAATCGCGGCGAACTCGCCTTCGGCACCGTCGACACCTGGCTGCTCTGGCAACTCACCGGCGGCCGCGTCCACGCCACCGACGTCTCCAACGCCTCCCGCACCCTCCTGCTCGATCTTCGCACCGGCGAATGGGACGACGAACTGCTCCGCCTCCTGCGTGTTCCGCGCGAGGTCCTCCCTGAAATTCGGCCGAGCAGTGGCATCTTCGGCGAAATCACCGCCGTCCCTGCGCTTCGCGGCGTCCCGATTGCGGGGATCGCGGGCGACCAGCAGGCCGCGCTCTTCGGCCAGGCCTGCTTCCGCCCCGGCATGGCCAAAAACACCTACGGCACCGGGTGCTTCCTGCTGCAACACACCGGCGAAAAACCCGTCACCTCCCGACACCAACTCCTCACCACGATCGCCTGGCGCCTCGGCGCCGACGCGCCGCTCGAATACGCGCTCGAGGGCAGCGTCTTCATCGGCGGCGCCGTCGTCCAATGGCTGCGCGACGGCCTCGGCCTCATCGCCCGCTCCAGCGACGTCGAAGCCCTCGCCGCCCGCGCCCCCGACAACGGCGGCGTTTATCTCGTGCCCGCGTTCTCCGGCCTCGGCGCACCGCATTGGGACCCTTCGGCCCGCGGCGCCCTCGTCGGCCTCACGCGCGGCACCACCGCCGCGCACCTCGCGCGCGCCGCGCTCGAGAGCATCGCGTTCCAAAGCGCCGACCTCCTCGCCGCCATGCAGGCCGACTCCGGCCAGCGGCTCCGCGAACTGCGCGTCGATGGCGGCGCGACGGTCAACAATCCCCTCCTGCAATTTCAAAGCGATCTGCTCCGCGTCCCCGTCGTCCGCCCGCGCATCACCGAAACCACCGCCCTCGGCGCCGCCTACCTCGCCGGACTCGCCGTCGGCTTCTGGCAAGATCGCGCCGAGATCGCTCGACTCTGGGCCATCGACCGCACTTTCCGCCCCGCCGCTCCCCGCCGCACCACCCAGCTCCTCCAGCGCGATTGGCACCGCGCCGTCGAACGCGCCAAAAACTGGGCCGTCTGATCGCTGTAATACCCGCGCCACTACAGCCCCGCCCGTGCGCTCACTCTCCGGCGCACTCTCATTCGCCGATTGTGTCAGAGAAGAACTCCGCCTATGGCTTCGCCTGTTCTCATGATCCCCTTCGCCCGCCCCGTCGCGCTCCTGCTCCTCGCCGCCTCGCTCTGCGCCGCGCCCGCCGCCTTCGCCCAAGGCGTCGTCATCGAGCGCGCTCCGGAAAATCCCCCGCAGGACGCCGAGACGCTTCGCGCCGAAAACCGGCGCCTCGCGCGTGAACTCGACTCCACCCGCCACGCCGTCGAACGCCTCACCGCCGACCTCGCCGACGCCCGCCTCCGCAACGAGGCCACCTACGACGAGGGCCAGCGCGCGCTCGTCACCCTCCGCACGGAAAACGAACGGCTCGCCGACGAACTCGAAGTGAAACGCCTCGCCGTCGAACGCCTCACCGCGCACCTCGACGCCACGCAGGCCACCAAACTCGAGACCGCCACCGCCGAACAACAAACCGCCGCCCAAGCCGCGCAGACCGAGCTCGACGCGCTCCGCCAGAAACTCGCCGACGCCGAAGCCGCCCTCGCCCAGCGCGCGACCGCGCTCCAGACCGCCGAAACCGAACTCACCGCCCTCCGCGAACGTCTCGCCACCGCCACCGCGGCCAACACCCGCGCAGACGAAACCGCCTCGCGGCTCGAAGCCGCCACCGCCACCGCCACGCAACTCCAATCCGAAAAAGCCGCGCTCGAAACCCAGCTCGCCGAAACCCGCGCCAACGCCGCCTCCCTCCGCGAACAACTCGCCGCCGCCTCCGCCGCCGGCGACGCCGCCGCAAAACTCACCGAAACGGAAGCCGCCCTCGCCGAAGCCCGCCACGCGCTCGCCACCGCCCAGGCCGACAACGAGCGCCTGCAAGCCACCTCCACCGACGCCGCCCGCACAGCGACCGAACTCGAAACGCTGCGCGCCGCCAAACAAACGCTCGAATCCCAGCTCGCTCAGGCGCACGAAAGCGAACGCCTCCTCCGCCAGCAGCCCGAAGCCGCCACCGCCGACACCCCCGCCCGCATCGCCGAACTCGAGGGCAAACTCTCCACCGTTCTCCGCAGTTACACACTCACTCAGGCCGAGAACGAAAAACTCCAGGCCAGCGCCACCGACGCCGCCAATCTCACCACCGAACTCGAAACCCTCCGCGCCGAGAAAGCCGATCTCGAAGCCCGCCTCGCCCAAACTCCGCCCGACCTCTCCGCCAAAGTCGCGGAACTCGAGGACCGCCTCGCCACCACCTTGCGCAGCTTCTCGCTGCTCCAGTCCGAAAACGACCGGCTCAAAACCGACGCCGCCCAAACCGCCGAAGCCGCGCACGCCGCCGCGGCGAAAAGCGCCGGCGAATCCGCCGCGCAGATTTCCGCGCTCTTCGACGAACTTCGCCAAACCAAGGCCCAGGTCAGCGTGCTCGCCCTCGAAAACGCCGAACTCAAAACTCGCGCCGCGCTCTCCGGCCCGCCGCCCGGCACCACGCTCGCGTCGCCCTCGCGCCCCGGCGCGCAGCCCGCTTACACCGCGCCCGCATCGCCGCCCGCCACGCCCGAAACCGCTCCCGGCCCGCGCACGCACGTCGTCGTCCTCGGCGACACCCTTGGAAAAATTTCCCGCCAATACTACGGCACGCCGAATCGCTGGGAGGAAATCCTCCGCGCCAATCCCGACGTCGTGCCCAACGCCAACGCCCTCCGCGTCGGCGTCACGCTCCGCATCCCGTAGCGCTCACCTGAATCATGGAGCCGCGGCGCCCCCGCCGCGTTTACCTCCGCCATTCGAGTCAATTCGCGTGATTCGCGGGCGACCTCTTCCGCCCACCCCGCCCGCGCCGCACGCGTTTCAAAAACTGCACCGTCCGAAACGTCTCCCGAAACCCCAGCGCCGCGTGCGCCGCGATGCTCGCCGTGTTCTCCAGCTCCGCATCGCTCGCCAGTTCGACCATCCCGCGCGCTCGCGCCCACGCCTCCGCCGCCGCGATCAGCTTCGCGCCCCAACCGCACCCGCGCAGCTCCGCGTCAACGAACCACCCTTCCAAAAACGCCGTCGTCTCGCGCGCCGCCCCATCCACGCCATCGCGCAACGCCAGCTCCACGAAACCGCCGAGCGTCCCGTCGCCGCGATCGATCACCAGCACGCCGAACTTCCGCCGATCGCTCATCTGCTCGCGCATCTCCAATCGCGACCGCGCGCCCGTGCAATCCGGCCACAACGCCCGCCGCAACCGCGCCCACTCCGCAAAATCCTTCGCCGTCGCCTCGCGCACCTTCATCTCCACCGCCTTCGCTTTTCGCTTCATCGCCCGCCTCCTCAGAAAAATCCGATGACCACCGCGAGCGACACGATCGACGTCAGCACGCTCAACACGATCGACCCCGACGCGATCGCCTCGTCGCCCTTCAACTCCACCGCCACCACGTAGGACACGATCGCCGTCGGCGTCGCCAGCAGGATCATGATGATCTTCAGCTCCGCCGCGCCGATTCCCATCGCCCGCCCCACGCACCAGCCGATCAGCGGCGAAACCGCCGTTTTCAAAATCGCCGCGCCCCACGTCCCCACGCCGCCCGCCCACCGCTCGACCGTCACCAGCGAACCGCCCACGCCGAGCAACCCCAGCGGCAACGCCATCTCGCCGAGCGCCGTGAACGCCTTGTCCACCGCCGACGGCAGCGTCCATCCCGCCAGCGCAAACGCGATCCCCGCCACCGTCGCAATCAACGGCGGCGTCGTCGCCAGCTGTTTCAAAAACGGCGCCACCATCCGCCACCCGAGCTGATGCTGGCTCAACAACAGCACCACGATGCCCACCACGTTGTAGGCCACCATCATCGGCCCGACCACCACCACCGCCGCCGCGCGCGCCGACACCCCGCCCGCCAGCGGCACCTCCGGCAGCGCGAACACGATCGGCAGCCCGATGAACGCCAGATTCCCGCGAAACGCCGCCTGCACGAACGTCCCCGCCGACCGCCCCGGCACGCGTATCAGAAAAGCCACGACATACCCGAGCCCGATCACGATCAGCGTCGCCAGCGCCATCGCGCCGAGCAGCGCGCGCGATTCGCCCGCATCGTGAAACGACGTCGCAAGCTGGCTGAACAGCAGCGCCGGCAACCCGAGCCAGTAAGTCAGCCGGTTCGCCTCCTTCAAAAATTCCGGTGAAACCCACCGCGCACGCTGCATCGCCGCGCCGATCGCAATCAGCAAAAACACCGGCGCCAGCGTGTTGAAGACAAGCACGCCGCCACGCTTGCGCCCGCCCCGCCCCGCGTCCACGCGAAATCCAACTCCGCGCCT
>JAEYYL010000028.1 GCA_023430825.1 Verrucomicrobiota bacterium
GGCTGAAAAATCTCTCCGTGGGCTGGGCGATCGGCACCGCCGGCTGGCGACAGTCGTTGGCCAAGCAGCTCAGGCAAACGGCGCTCGAGCCCGGACTGCAGCTGACGGAAGTCCGCGAATTGCGTGAACGCGCGTGGGATGACGCCGTCAAGTCCGCCCTCCGTGCGGCCAAGCGCACCGAGGAAGACCTCACGACCGACCCGATGCGCCAAGAGTGGGAACTCGCCCTCGCGAGCGAAGTCCGCCGCCTCACGGGTGCGACGTGGACCTGGTTGACCGGACGCCTTCACCTCGGCCCGAGCGGAACCTTGCGCAGCCGACTGTGCCGGGGACGGAAGGCCTCCTCGATGCAACATGCAACGGCCTGACCCCTTCAGCCCGAACGTGTAGGTGAGGCCGTCGGCGGAAACGTCCCAGCGGTTGGCGGTGGCGGGGACGGGGCGGGAGGATTTTTCGTCGAGGGCGGTGAGGCCCTCGAAGAGGGCGACGAGGATGTTCTGGTCGGTGTAGGCGGTGGCGAGGTGCGGATCGAGATCGGCGGGCTCCGAGAGATTGCCGACGAGCAGGTGGCGCTCGGCGATCGCGGTGTCGGCGGGTGCTTCGCGACGCGAGCAGGAAGAAGCGAGGAGCGCGGCGAGGAGGGTAAGGGCAACGAGAATGAAACCCGGCCGGTGGAAGGACATGACGGGAGGAAACGATGGATCGAGAGCGTGGCAAAATAGTTCGAACTGGGATGGGTTCACTTTGAACCACGGATGGACCCGGATCCGGAATCGATTCCGAACGGGTTTAATCCTGAACGGATACGAATGCGCACAAGGAGCTGAGCATCGGACGCGGAAACCAGCTGCCGCAGATCATCGCGGAGCGAGGCCGAGGAGGGCCCGTCAAGAGTCAAGACCCGACGTGTTCAGCCCGCGCCCTTCGGCCCGAACGCCGAACAGGCGCCCGTTTCGACGGGCAATGTGGCGAACAATCTCGCCCGCTTCATCCAGCACGCACGCGTGATGCCGGCGATCCCCGAGGTCCAATCCGATCGTAGAGGTTTTTGAGTTCATCAAGCGTAGTCTGCTGCTTTCGTCGCAGCTCGGCCACGCCTTCTCATTCCTACTGGTTCGGCGGTTTGGTCATCAGTTCCAAGCCTTGACCATTTGAAGCACGATGATGAATAAAACGATGCCGGCGACCAGCGCCCCTAAAGCGGTGAAGGCATTCAATATAGTCCACCACTTACGCGCTGGGGTGGTAGAATTGGCGACACGGAATGCAGCCACTCCGCAGGTGATTGGCGTCGCGGCGAACGACATCCACATGATCCTGTCGTCTGCGTCACTCGGTCCACGTGCTGCCAGAAAACTCACGACGCACACGCTAGGCATCCACAAAAATGCAAGAGCTGAAAACCATCGCTGATCGCATTCGCTCGACATACTAAAGACGCAGATTGGCGGCGCGATTTCGCCAGACGTCCTAGCGCGGCTGCCGCCGCAACCGCTGGTGGCAGAGCGTAAGCGGAGGGATTAGGATGGCGGGATGAAGCCGTATCATTCTTCTCATGGCCGCGGCGTGGAGCAGTTTCTGGCGGAGCACGGCGCGGATGTCACGGGTGTAATTTCCGGGTTCGATCGCTTGCGGTTGCGAGCGAGTCTGCGCTGGCTCTACCAGCCCACGTTTATGAAGCGCTACCTTTGCGAGGCAGGCGTGCGGCTGAAGGAGTTCGGCGCCTACGCCACCGGACTGAGCCATCGCATCCGGGCCGCCGCTCATGCCTTCCCCGACCGCGAACGCCGGCCGGTGCGTTACCTGCACTCGACCGCGCTCAGTAAGGAGGAACTCGCCCGCTCCCTCGCCGCTCGCGACCACGTCGACTCCGGCCTGATCGGTCTCTTTGATATCGTCGAGCCGTGCCTGACCTACTTCGTGCGTGGCGATCATGCCGCGCACCGGCTCCACCTCGAGCTGCGGCCGGGCAAGTGCCTGCATCACTACTTCTATTTTCAACACGCCGAGTTCGGCCTGATGCACCTGCGCGTGCAGTCCTGGTTTCCGTTTCAAGTCACCGTCTGCCTCAACGGCCGGCTCTGGCTGGCCCGCCAGCTCGACCGTGCCGGCGTCGGCTACGTCCAGCGGGACAACTCCTTTAGCCATTTTTCGTCTTTCGCAGCAACTGCCACGCCGTGAATGGCAATGGCAAGATGGCGCCGAGGCTAAGAATCGTTCGAACCAACTGCATACGTGCATACGGCTGAAACAACGACGCGAGCAGCCAAAACGCCAAAGCAACATAACCGACTACAATCGACTGCCAAAGCCAACGGCGGATTCGGAGTGGTAACGGTGAATGCTTCTCACGCCGGTAAAACCAGCCAAACGGCAACCGACGGGGTCAGGCCGTTGCATGTTGCATTGACCCGTTTTCTGCCTGACCCAGCCTCGCCCTCGTGGCTCGCAGGCTGCGAATCCAGTTCCCCGGGGCGATCTATCACGTCGTCAATCGCGGCAATTACCGCCGCGATCTGTTCCTCTCCGCGGGAGAAGCCCAAGCGTTCCTCGATACGCTCCGCGAAGCGCGCGATTTGATGGGCTGGCAGGTGCACGCCTATGTGCTGATGCGGAATCATTACCACCTCGCAATCGAGACCCCGGAACCGAATCTGGTCGAAGGCATGCATTGGCTGCAGAGCACTTGGGCCACGCGTTTCAACCGTTTCCGTCAAGAGCGGGGACATCTGTTTCAGGGGCGCTATCAGTCCTTGTTGATTGAGGACGCCGCTGCGCTGGCGCGCGTCGTCGACTACATCCATCTCAATCCCGTCCGCGCCCGGATCGTCGCTCCGGAGCAAGTTCGTCAATTTCGCTGGAGCAGCCTGCGAGGCATCGTTCGAGGCGACGGATGGACGGCCGATGGCGGCTGGCGCAGCAATGGCCGTTTCGGCGAAGACCTGGCGGCGCGCCAACGCTATGAAGAAGTCCTCATCGAGCTCGGGCGTGACGAAGCGCAGTGGGAATCGCTCGGGCTGAAAAATCTCTCCGTGGGCTGGGCGATCGGCACCGCCGGCTGGCGACAGTCGTTGGCCAAGCAGCTCAGGCAAACGGCGCTCGAGCCCGGACTGCAGCTGACGGAAGTCCGCGAATTGCGTGA
>JAEYYL010000007.1 GCA_023430825.1 Verrucomicrobiota bacterium
CCGCGGTCCATGATGGGTTTGAACTCGTGCGCCCAGTCGAAGGCGTTGATCTTGAGCCGGGCTTCATCGTCGAAGTCGGGAAGATTCGGCTGCGCGTAGAAATCCGAGCCGATGAGACTGTTGCCGCACTTGATGTTGTTGCCGAGGTCGGGGAGGACGCGGTGGAAGTCGAGCTGCTTGCCGCGGAGCTCGCGCGCTTCGCCTTCGAGCACTTTCAGGAGCAGCGACAGCTTGGTCACCTCGACGGCCTGCTCGTCGATGTCGACGCCGAAGAGATGCGTAACGAGGATGCGTTTGCGCTCGGCCGTGGTGAGTTGCCAGTTGCCGGAACCGCGGCCGAGGCCGTGAGCGTTCGGCGCGGTTTCGTAGATCGGCGGGTGTTTCTTTTTCGCCCACGCAGCGGGATCGTGCGCGAGGTAGTAGGTCAGATGCCAGTCGAGCAGGAACTCGAAGGCGCCGAGCAGAAAGGAACCGGAGCCGCACGCGGGATCGAGCACGGTGAGCGTTTCAATCTGTTTGGGGGACTTGCCGGCGACGAGCGGGCCGACGGTTTGTTCGACGATGTAGCGGACGATGTAGGTGGGCGTGTAATAGACGCCGCCAGCCTTGCGGACCTCGGGCTTCTCCTCGACGCGCGCCTTGTGGTCGGACGTGAGGTGGATGACCTTGCCGAGGAATTGTTCGTAAACGTGGCCGAGGATGTCGGCCGGGATGACGGCGAAGGCGTAGGGGCTCTTCGGCCAGTAGAGCGCACCGATGATCTCCTTCAGGACGGCGTCGTCGAGTTCGAGCGCGAGCGTGAGTTTGTCGGGCGATTCGTCGCGGCCTTTTTCGTTAGCGAAGTGGAAGAGGCCGGAGTTGTAGCGATTGTCAGCCCACTCGAAAATCTGACCGAGGCGTGGGTAGATGTTAGGTCCGGCGGTAAGGGCCTGAAGCTGGCCGTAGGGCTCGATGCCGCGATCCTCGGCGATGCGGAGGAAGATGATGCGGTCGAGGATGCGCTGAACGGCGAAGTTGAGTTCGCGCTGGGTGAGCGTGTTGCGGAGGGCGAGATTGCGCGCGAGAAGATCGCGCCACCGCTCCATGTCGGCGAGGAACTCGTCGTCGAAATCGGAGGTGCCGCGCTTGCCCTTGGTTGCGGCGACGAATTTGTCGAAGGAGCCGCGGAGGACGGACTCCTTGGAAAAGATGCCGGCGATCTCGTCCCATTTTTCCGCGAACTGCTCGAACGTGCAGTAGAAGATGCGGCCGGCGGAGGCCTTGTCGGTTTCACGCGGGCGCTGGCGGGTCTCGTAGATCGCGAACTCGTGGAAATCGGTGACGATGCCGAGGGGCAGTTGGGCGGAAAACGAATAGCGGCGGAGCTGGGCGGCGGGTGCGGGATCGTCCTTGATGCGGACGGAGGGTTTCTTGGCTTCGACGAAAAATTTTCGGGTGCCACCGATGCGGAAGGAATAGTCGGGCGCGGTGGCGGCGACGCCGCTGATCTTCAGCGTCTCCTCGTGGACGACGTCCTTGTAGGCCTCGGCATGGCCGGCCTTGTTGTCGACGTCCCAACCGAGCGCGGTGAAAAACGGATCGAGGAACTCGCGGCGGAGTTCGGTCTCCTTGTAGTCGGGGTCGAGGTAGGAATCGAGATTGCGGCCGAACGTTTCGATGCGTTCGAGGATACTCGCGGGGATCGGCATGAGCGAAGGGTGTCGCGAGCAAAACCGTGGCGTCAGGGGCTAGCAATCACGCAATCGTGGCGATGAGTGGGCGACGCGCGTGCGCGATCCGGCTGCTCACGCAGCGAGCCACGGGGGCGCCGAGAGCCCGAGGGCGGGCTCCGCCTCAGACGGGGGCGGGTTCGCCGGCGAGGGCGGTTTCGACCCACTGCTTGATGCGCAGGAGACCGGCGCGACGCTTGGGGTCGTCGGGCTTCATGGTGCCGAGCAGATTGATGACGGTGACGGCGTAATCCTCGGCGTTCGCGGTGAGCAGCGTCGGCAGCTCGAAGGGGTTGATTTCACCTTTGTGAATCATGGCCAGGGCGTCGCGCTCGAGTTCGGTCGACGTGCCGCCGAGGTGACCGCCGTCGCCCTTGCCCTTGCCGCCGCCGAAACCTCCGCCGCCTCCGCCGCCGCCTGATTCGCGGTCGGCGGACGATGCCTCGGTTTTGCCGCGGGGCTGGCGCTCGATTTGCGATGGGTAGCTTTTGCCGTCGCGGCCGGTGACCATGCCGGAGGGGGAGAGTTTTCCGGACTGCGTGAGCTGGGTGCGCGTGCGGCGGACGAGTTCGACGGAGACCTTGCAGATCTCCGCGATGACGGGATTGGCGAGGTCGGGCCACTCCTCGAGCGCGATCTCGACGGCGTTGCGCTTGTCTCCATTTGTTCGATACACGCCGTTGGTGGCGTTGGCACCGAGGGCGTGGCGGAGGGCGTCGGTGCGGCCGCCGGCCTGGACGTCGGCGACGATCGCGGGGCGTTCGAGGCGTTTGGCGGCGAGGTAGCGGTGAAAACCGTCGGCGAGCCAGTGCGTGGCGCCGTCGAAGTAAACGACGATCGGCGGGAAGACGGCGCCCTGCGACATCTCGTCGGCGTAGGCGGCGATGGCGTCGTCGTTGGTGGTGATGCGGGCCTGCGTGCCGCCGTAAACGTTGATGGAGTCGAGCGAGAGTTCCTGAGTGGGCATGAAAAGGGGCGGCGTTTTTGAAGGCAGGTGGGGCACGCGCAAGGACGAATGTCGGAAAACGAGATCCAATCCGGACTCGACATCGCGGGCTCGCGGCGGCAACTCGCGCAACGGCAGTTGCAGGCCGAGAAATGTCCGGTCGAACTTCCACCGAAGTGTGCGCCGTGAACCCCTCCTTTTCTTTAGTATCCTCCACGCGATCCTCGCCAGATCGGACAATTCCGTGTCGGGGAAGACGGTGACTGCAGCGATGCTTCCGCGACCATGAATCCTGAGCAAAAACACTGTTGCGCGCCGGAGCGGGAGAAGGCGGAGGGTGCGACGAACGAAAGTGGCGACGGCCCGGTCGCGGACGGATTTATCCGCGTGGCGAGCGGGAGCACCGAGGGCATGCGGTTGATTCCGGGTGGCGTGAGCCTGATGGGGAACGAGCGCGATTACGGCTTCGCGGACGATGGCGAAGGGCCGGTGCACGAGGTGGAACTGGCGCCGTTCTGGATGGATGCCACCACGGTCACCAACGAACAGTTCAACGCGTTTGTGAATGCGGCTCGTTATAAAACGGAGGCGGAGCGGTTCGGGTGGTCGTTTGTGTTTTACGGACATCTGTCGCCGCGCGAGCTGACGGCGCAGCCGCGCGCGCGGGTGGCGGGCTCGGAGTGGTGGTGCCGCGTGGACGGCGCGGACTGGCGTCATCCCGAAGGCCCCGGCTCGAACATCAAGCAGCGTTGGGCGCATCCCGTCGTGCACGTGTCCTGGCACGACGCGATGGCTTACGCGGCGTGGGCGGGAAAACGCCTGCCGACCGAAGCGGAGTGGGAGCGCGCGGCGCGAGGCGGCCTGCCGCACGCGAACCGTTTCCCGTGGGGCGACGAGCTCGAGCCGGGCGGACGGCACTTCATGAATGTGTGGCAGGGGGCGTTTCCGGTGAAAAATACCCGCGCCGACGGTTACGACGGCACGGCGCCGGCGAAGAGTTTCCGCGCCAACGCCTACGGGCTCTACAATCTGACCGGCAATGTGTGGGAGTGGTGTTGGGACTGGTTCGATGCCGGTTACTATGCGCGGAGCCCGCGGGAGAATCCGACCGGCCCGCAGGCCGGCGACCGGCGGGTGACGCGCGGTGGCAGCTACTTGTGTCACGCGAGCTATTGCAACCGCTACCGGGTGGATGCGCGCAACGCCAACTCGCCGGACAGCGCGACCACCAATCTCGGTTTCCGCTGCGTGCGCGACGCGTAGTAGGGCGGCGGCGAACCTGACTCGAAGAGGCAATAGGTAGGGGCGGCTCTCCGCGCCTGGCTCGTATACACATCTGACGCTGCCGACG
>JAEYYL010000128.1 GCA_023430825.1 Verrucomicrobiota bacterium
TAGCCCCCCCCGGCCCCACCCCCGGGCGGCGGCAGCGGGTCCTTGTTCTTCACGTGCAGATAATCGATGCGCCCGCCCGCCAGCACGCTGACGCGCGGCGTGAGGATCGCATTGTGCTGGTAGAACGGCGACACCTGGTCGAGCCGCGAGTCGTTCGAGCTCAGGTCGTCATAGACATACGGAAAGCCGCCGTAGGTCGCGCCGGGCGACGCATACCGCCCCGGCAGCACGCCGCGCGGCCCGAAGCCGGGAATCAGGATACCGGGATTGAAACCCAGGAACGCCGAATCCGGCACGCGGTTCAGGTTCGCGTCGCGCGTCAGGTCGAACGAGTTCACCGGCTCATGCCAGAAATCGTCGACCGCCCAGACCTTCTGGTGCCGCAGCGAGAATCCCGCCGAGGCATGGTGTTTCACCGCCCCCGTCTCGAACTCGCCCTGCAACTGCAGCCGGTTCTCCAGCCCGTAATTGTCGCGATGCACCGAGTTGTAGTAATACGACGAGAACGTGTCGCGATCGACGTAGTTGAAGAGCGTGTTGTTCACCAGCTTCGCCGTGTCCGACAACCGCAGCGTCTGGATCGCCTGCGACGTGATGTTGATGCCGTAGCTGTCGTCGCCCGGCGCCAGCAGCCGGCGGCGGCGGTCGATCTTCACCAGCGGGCCATACCGCTGCACCGGATTCGCCGAGCCGCCGATCGTCTGCACGAACGCCGCATACTCCGCGTCCGTCAGCGCGTCCGTCTGGTAGAGCCCCCGGTCGATCAAGGTCTGCGTCACCCGGTTGATGCCCCAGTTCTCCGTCACGTCCGCCACGAAAAATTCCGCGTTGAACTCCAGCGTGTAGTTCGGCGTCGGCCGCCACTCGATCGCACCATAGATCGCCTGCGTCTTCTTCTTTCCATTATAATAGTAGCCCACCGAGTCCTCGCCCGAATAACTGACGCGATACGCGAGCCGGTCCGTCAGCGGCCCGCCGAAATCCGCCGTCCAGCGATACACGTCGTAGGACCCGACCGTCGCCGACACCGAGCCCTTGAACCGGTCGAAGTAGGGCCGCTTCGAGATGAAGTCCGCATAACCGCCCGAGTAGTTGCTCGCGCCGTAGATCACGTTCGCCGTGCCCTTCACGATATTCACCGATTCGACCGCGTTGAAATTCAGCGGCATGCCGTTGCCGTTGATCGTCAGCCCGCGCCGCATGCCGTTAAAGAGCACGTCGGCCGTGAGCCCGCGAATCGACGGATTCGACGGCAACCCGAAATTCGTCTGCGTGTAGCTCGACGACGTCAGCTTCGAGAAATCGCGCGTCTCCTGGATGCCGATCACGTTCATCTGCTCGCGCGAGATGATCGTCACGTTGCGCGGCGTATCCAAAATACTGAGATCGATGCCGAACACCGAGTTGAACGGCCGCGCCGTCGGCAGGATCTGCTGCTCGAGCGGCACTTCGTTGACCTGGACGCGCTCGAGCTGCACCGCCTCCTCGTTGTCGACCGCCGCGGCGTGCGCCACCGCCGGCAGAAACCAGCCGCCCGCGAAAACCAGGACGCAGCCGCCCGTGAGAAATGATTTTTTCATGTGTGTGGTGTGAGTCGGAATCGGGCGGCTTCACAGCACGCCATATACCACGGAAGCTCCGACCGCAGCCCGGCACGACGCGTGCTCCGACGCCGCCCCGTGCGAACCCAGACCCGACCTCCCGTTTTTCCTCTCAGACTCCAGCTCACCGCCATCCCCATCGCTGCACGAGCCACATTCATGAATTTTTTCACTGCGTGCGCCCTGGGCTTCGCCGCGCTCGGCGCCCCCGCTTTCGCCGCGGACGGCGTCGATCTGCTGCTGGTTGCGCCCGATGACGCCACGCTGCAGCCGCTCCTCGACGAACTCGGCGACGCCCGCCGCGAAACCCACGCCGCGTGGACCTTCTGGCTCGGCGACCTCGCCGGCCACCGCGTCGCGCTCACGCACACCGACCGAGACCCGCTCAACGCCGTCGCCGCCACCACGCTCGCGCTCCGCCGCCACCCGCCGCGCCTCGTGTTCGTCTTCGGCCCGGCGCGCGCACACGATCCCGCCCTCCAACGCGGCGACGTGGTCGTCGCCACCGCCTTCGCCGCGTTCGACGGCATGGTCTCGCCCGTCGCCGCCCTCGGAGAAAAAAGCCGTCCGCTGCAGTGGCGGAAACTTCCGCACCTCCTCATGACCGCCGGTGAAAAGGAAACGCCGCGCGAATCCTTCCCCGCCGACGTCACCGCCGCCCAACGCGCCCTCGCACTCGACTGGCCGCACGGCCGCGTCACCGCCGGCATGCTCGGCTCCGCGCCGCAAATCAACCGCGAAGCCGATCGTATCGCTTACCTGCGCAGCCAGTGGCAGACGAGCAGCGAGGACGGCGAGTCCGCCCACGTCGCCGGCTGCGCCACCTTGTTCGGCGTGCCCGTCGCCGGCGCGCGCGTGATCGACGGCACACCCGCCGAGGCCGCCGCATTCGCGCGCCGTTTCGTGGAGGCCTGGCGATGAAGCGTCTCCGCACCTCGCTCCTGCTCCTCAGCATCGCACTCGCGTTCGTGTTGCGCGCCGCGGAGCCGGTCGACGTCCTCGTGCAGGGAGCCGAGAAACTCGAGATCGCCGAACTCCTCGCTGCACTCGGACCCGACGCCACCCAACACACCATCGGGCCGTTCACGTTCTGGAGCGGACAAATCGGTCCGCACCGCGTCGCCGTCTCGCTCACCGGCCAGGCGCTGATCAACTGCACCGCCGCCACCGTCCTCGGCATCGAGACCTTTCAGCCCCGGCTCATCGTCAGCCAGGGCACCAGCGGCGCACAGGCGCCGTATTTGACTTTGCACGACATCGTCGTCGGCGAACGCGCGCTCGACTACGGCCGCTTCGAATCGCCCGCCCGCGCCGCCGGCGCCGGCAGCGATCCGTCCCGCTGGCAACCGACCCCGCAGCCCTTGCGCGATCCCGCCACCGGCGAACTCCGCGTTTATCCCGACGGTTTCGCCACCGATTCCGCCGCCCACGCCGTCGCCCTGCGCACCCGCAATCCCATGGGTCGCGTCTTCTCCGGCATCATCGGCTCCGCCCACGAGATCAACCTCGAACTCGACCGCGTCCGCTGGTCGCGCGACACGTTCGGCATGGACGTCGAGGAAATGGAATCCGGCCACGTCGCCGCCCTCGCCCACGCCTTCGACATTCGCTATATCGCTTTTCGCGTCGTCAGCGACGCCCCTTACGAAGGCGTGCCGTTCTACGCCATGGCCGCGCGGGCCACAGGCTTGTTCACCGTCAACTTTCTCCACAACCTCCCCGCGCTGCCTCCTCGGTCCGCCCAATAACCGCGCGTTTTATTCTCCATGCTTCAGCGCCTGTTCCAGCTCGACCAGCATCGCACCACCGTCGCCCGCGAATTGCAGGCCGGCCTCACGACGTTCGCCGCGATGGCCTACATCCTCGTGGTCAACCCCGACATCCTCGCCGCCACCGGCATGGACAAAGCCGCGCTTGTCACCGTCACCGCGCTCACCGCCGCGATCGCGACGACGATCATGGCGCTGCTCACCAACTACCCGATCGCACTCGCGCCCGGCATGGGCATCAACGCGTTCTTCACGTTCACCATCGTCCTCGCCAAGGGCGTGCCGTGGCAGGAAGCGCTCGGCATGGTCTTCGTCAACGGCGTCATTTTCCTCCTGCTCTCCGTCACCGGGATCCGCGAAAAAATCATCGCCGCGATCCCCCACGCGCTGAAGCTCGCCGTCACCTGCGGCATCGGCCTCTTCATCGCTTTCATCGGCCTGAAAAACGGCGGTATCATCGTCGCCAATCCCGCCACGCTGGTCTCGCACGGCGATTTCTCCTCCGGCCCCGTCGCGCTCTGCCTCGCCGGCATCCTGCTCACCGCGATCCTCGTCGCCCGCCGCGTGCCCGGCGCGATCGTCCTCAGCATCGCCACCATCACGATCGCCGGCTTCTTCGTCTCCAACGGCGCCGGCGGCTCCGTCACGCGCCTGCCCGCCAGCTTCGTCGCCCTCCCCGCCTCGCCCGCGCCCGTCGCCTTCGAACTCACGTTCAACTTCCTCACCAACTCCGACGCCTTCCTCCTCGCGCTGCCGCTCATTCTCACGCTCCTGCTCGTCGACATGTTCGACAACATCGGCACGCTCATCGGCGTCACCAAACGCGCCGGTTTTCTCCGCCCCGACGGCACGCTTCCGAAGGCCGGCCGCGCGCTCATCGCCGATTCGCTCGCGACGCTCCTCAGCGCGCTCGGCGGCACGTCCACCGTCGTCAGCTACATCGAATCCGCCGCCGGCGTCGAAGCCGGTGGCCGCACCGGCCTCACCACGCTCACCACCGCCGCACTCATGCTGCTCGCGCTGTTCTTCACGCCGTTGATCCTCATCGTGCCCGCCGCCGCGACCGCACCGGCCCTCGTGATCGTCGGCATTTTCATGATGCAGTCCGTGGTCGAGATCGAGATGAACGACTTCGCCACCGCCGCTCCCGCCGTGCTGACGGTGCTCGCGATTCCGCTCACCTTCAGCATCGCCGAAGGCATCGGACTCGGCCTCATCGCCGCCGCCGCGCTCGCGATCGCCCTCGGCAAGCCGCGCTCGTTCACCCTCGTCGGCTACATCGTCGCCGGAATTTTCTTCCTGCAGTTCTTCAAGCTCTGGCCCTTCAGTGCGTGAACCCCAGGCAGGTCGCATTTCCCCTCATTGGGCCGAACTCGGTCCGGTGATCGGAGGTAGGAGCCTGCTTGGAGGCGATTGTTTCCCGTGTGGCTCGCTGCGTGAGCAGCGGGATCGCCTGCAAGCAGGCTCCTACCCATTGCATCGTTACAGCTCAGGTCCGCGCCCCGACTCTCCCCGCGCGCTATTTTTTGTCATTGCCCCTCGCCCCGCCCGCGGACCAATCCCTCCGCGCATGCTTCGTCTCCACCTCCCGCCCAATCTCGCCGCCGCCGCTCCGCGCGACGCGATTCCGCTGAAGGTGGACATCGATCTCTCCGCTCCGCCCGCGCCCGAACTCTTCCCCGCCCTCGCCCTCCTCCAACGCTGGTGCGGCTCCGCCACGCCGCCGAAGTTCATCCAGCTCACGCGCGCCCAGCTCCGTGAACTCGTCGCCGCGCTCGGCCCCCAACCCGTCTTCCTCGAAAACAACCAGCTCACCGTCTTCCGCCACACCGCCCTCCTCGCCGACCCAACCCAAAACCCAAAACTCAAAACCCAAAACTCCCCGCAGACCCAAAACTCCAAACCCAAAACCGTCAGCGGCGTCGCGCCGCTGACCGTCGACGGCTCCGAACACTTCCTCGCGCTCACCCTCCCGTCGCGCGAACACCCGTCCTACGCCGCCGCCCTCGAACTCGCGAAAACCAACGGCTTCGTCCTCGAACCTTCCAATCGCAAATGGTGGCTCCGCGACCGCCATAAAACCCTGAACTTCCTCGCGGCTAATCTCGCCCGCCTCCGGCACGAACTCGACACGCAGTTCACGCCGAACTTCGAGAAAAACACCGCGCGCCTCCAGCCCGCCGAGATCGCCGCCGAAGCCACCGATCTCGGCGGCGAGTTCAACGTCACCCTCGCCGTCCGCGCGGGCTCCGCCGGCGACGACGCCGTCCGCTCCGCGGTGTCCTCACAACGTGGATACGTCGAGTCCGACGGCCGCATCTACCTCCTCGACGCCGCCCGCCTCCGCCAGCTCGACGCCGCGCAACACGCGCTCGCCGGCGCACCCGGCGGCGGCCCCACCACCCGCCGCACGCACCGCGTCACCGCCGCCCGCCTCGCCGACGCCCAGGAAATCATCGAGGCACTGTCTCCCTCCTTCCAGCCACCCGAAACCTGGCGCGTCCGCAGCGAGGCGCTGCGCAATCTCTCCCGCCTCGCGCCCGCGCCACTCCCGCCGGCGCTCGACGCGCAGCTTCGCCCCTACCAGCGCCTCGGCGCCGCCTGGCTCTGGCATCTTCACCGCCACGAACTCGGCGGCATCCTCGCCGACGAGATGGGCCTCGGCAAAACCCTCCAAGCCCTCGCCCTCCTCACCGCCGTCTCCACCCAAAACCCAAAACTCAAAACCCAAAACCTCGTGGTTTGCCCCGCCACGCTCCTCGAAAACTGGCGCCGCGAGTCCGCCCGCTTCGCTCCGTCGCTGCGCGTCTTCGTTCACCACGGCGACCGACGTCTCGCCTCCGCCGCCGACCTCGCCGCGTTCGATCTCGTCGTCACCTCCTACGGCACGCTCACCCGCGACTGGGAACTGTTCGCCGGCTTCAGCTTCACCTGCGTCATCGCCGACGAAGCCCAGCACATCAAAAACCGCCGTTCCCAAAACGCCGCCGCGCTCCGCTCCCTCCGCGCCCGCAGCCGTTTCCTCCTCACCGGCACGCCGCTCGAAAACTCCCTCGACGATCTTCGCTCGCTCTTCGAGTTTCTCCTCCCCGGCTACCTCGACAAAATCCCCGCCGGCACGCGCCCCGACGAGCGCGCGTGGTTCGACGACCGTCTTCGCGCGAAGGTCGCGCCCTACATTCTCCGCCGCACGAAACAAGCCGTCGCCCCCGAGCTTCCCGCCAAGCTCGAGCAAATCGTCTGGTGCGAACTCGCCCCCGCCCAAGCCGCGCTTTATCGCGACACCCAGCAGCGCACCGAGCGCGAGCTCTTCGACCTCGAAGCCGGCGGCGCCAGCGAAGCCAGCCTCCGTCTTGCCGCGCTCACCCAACTCCTCCGCCTCCGCCAAATCTGCTGCGACCCCCGCCTCCTCCCCAACTCCAAACCCCAAACCCAAAACCCAAAACTCAAAACCCAAGACCCGGAACCCGGAACCCCAAACCCGGAACCAAATTTCGCCGATTCGGCGAAATTAGACGCCTTCCGCGAACTCCTCGCCGAGGCCATCGACGACGGCCACCGCATCCTCGTCTTCTCCCAATTCACCGCGCTCCTCGCACTGCTCCGCGAAGACCTCGCCGCGCAGGACACCGCGCATTGTTATCTCGATGGCTCGATGACGCCCCGCGCGCGCCAGGCCGAGGTCGACCGCTTTCAATCCTCGCCCGACATTCCCGTTTTCCTGATCTCGCTCAAAGCCGGCGGCACCGGCCTCAACCTCACCGCCGCCGACACCGTCGTGCATTTCGATCCGTGGTGGAATCCCGCCGCCGAAGCGCAGGCCACCGACCGTGCCCACCGCATCGGCCAGACCCGTGTCGTCACCAGCTACAAGCTCATCGCCAGCGGCACCGTGGAGGAAAAAGTCCTCGCCTTGCAGGACGAAAAACGCGCGCTCCTCGCCGACGTCTTCGAAGCCAGCGACGCCTCCGCCGCGAAGCTCAGCCTCGCCGACCTGAAGTCCCTCCTCGCTTGAGGCTCGCTCTCATGGAGCCGCGGCGCCCCAGCCGCGCCCCGATCGCCCCGCCTACTCGCCTCGCACGCCACGCCGCTGCCGCCACCTCTTGTCGCATATTTATGCGACGCGCCCTGCTTCCCGGCCCGCTCACTTTACGTTCCTGCCAACTTTTCCCCCACTCCCCGAGAATCAAATTGCCCCGCGTCCCGTCTTAACGACCGTTCCTCCTTTGGTCCCCACCCCATGAAGTCACCTGCCCTCTCCCGTCGCGATTTCCTTAAAACGGCTACTCTCGCCTCGGCTTCCGCCCTCGCCTTCCCGCACCTCCTGCGCGCCCAGTCCGGCGAGAAACCCAGCAACCGCCTGAATGTCGCCCTCGTCGGCAACGGCCTGATCTGCAACAGCCACTTCGGCGCGCTCATCGGCCGCGACGACGCCCGCATCGTCGCCGTCTGCGATGTCGCCCTCCCCAAGGCCCGCCGCATGGCCGAGCGCATTGAGAAACAATACGGCGAAGCCACCGCCAGCGGCACCTACCGCGGCGTCGGCATTTACCAGCACCACGAGGAACTCCTCGCCCGCGACGACCTCGACGCCGTCTTCGTCTGCGTCCCGGATCACTGGCACGCCGGCATCGCCAACGACGCCATGCTCGCCGGCAAGGACGTTTACTGCGAAAAACCCCTCACGCTCACCGTCCGCGAAGGCCGCACCCTCGTCACCACCGCCCGCCGCCACGGCCGTATCCTCCAAACGGGGACCCAACAGCGCTCCGAACGCGCCTTCCGCCGCGCCGCCGAAATCATCCGCAACGGTCTCATCGGCGACATCACCCGCATCCAAACCCGCCTCGGCACCTTCCCCCCCGCGCCCGATCTCGGCGAACAACCGCTCCCCGCCGAATTCGACTACGACCGCTGGCTCGGCCCGACCCCCTGGCGCCCGTATCACGAGAACCGCGTCCGCGGCGACTACGGCGGCGGCTGGCGGTGCTTCACCGAATACGGCGGCCGCAAGAACGGCGACTGGGGCGCCCACCATTTCGACATCATCCAATGGGCGCTCGGCATGGACAACTCCGGCCCCGTCGAATTCATCCCGAAAGGCTACGACGGCACGCCGTATCAGACGCACACCTACGCCAACGGCGTGCGCGTCGAACGCGTTGACGAAGGCCTCAGGGCCATGATCGAGTTCACCGGCACCAAAGGCTCCGTTCACGTCGGCCGCGACGATTACCTCGTCACCACACCCGCCGAACTCGCCACGCGCCCGCTCCGCGCCGAAGAGGTTCACCTCTACGTCAGCGAGAATCACCACACCGATTTCCTCAACGCTGTCCGCACCCGTCAGCACCCCATCGCCGACGTCGAGATCGGCCACCGCAGCGCCACCGTCGGCCACCTCAACAACATCGCCCAGGCTCTCGCGCGCCCCATCCGCTGGGACCCCGTCAAGGAAGAGATCGTCGACGACCCCGTCGCCCACGCCATGCTCGACCGCCCGCGCCGCGCTCCCTACGGCACGCTCTAAATCTCCGACCGACGCGCCCCATGTCCTCTCCGCTTTTCTCCCGCCTCACCGCCAGCCTCGCCGCGCTGCTCCTCGCCTCCGCGTGCACCACGCCGTCCACGACGCCGCTTGAATCGGCCGCCGCGACCTCCGCGCTCCCCACGCTCGCCTACGACGGCAGCAAGGACGCCCTCGCCGCGCTCGACCGCGAAATCGCCGCCGCCGGCAACAACCCCGCGGCGCTCACCGCACTCGCCCGCCGCCTGACCGCGATGCTGCGCGACGCGTCGACCACCTTCGCCGCCCGCCAAGCCATCGCCCAGCGCCTCGGCGTCTTCCCCGCCACCGCACTCGCGGCAAACGCCAACGCCGATCTCTTCACGGCCATGCTCGTCGACGAGAAACAGGTCGACCTCGCCCGCCTCGCCCTCGAACCCGTTGCCGGCTCCGCCATCGACGCACTCTTCATCGACGCACTCGCGAAAGCCACCGCCGCGCCCACGCGCCTCGCGCTCATCCAGTCGCTCGGCAACCGCCGCGTCGCCGCCGCCGTCGCCCCGCTGGCTCCCGCGCTCCGCGACCGCGATCCAAAGATCGCCGCCACCGCCGCGAAAGCACTTGGGCAACTCGGCACCGCCGATGCGCTCGCCACCCTTCGCGGCACGACCAGCCAGTCCGCCGCCGTGATCGAAGCCACCCTCGCCGCTGCCGCACGCGTCGGAGGTGCCGACGCCGCACGCACGTATCAAACAATTGGTGACAACACCGCCGTCCCGGCGCACCTCCGCGCCGCCGCCGTTCGCAGCCTTCTCGATCTCGAACCGGCCGCCGCGCCCAAACGCATCGTCGCCGCCCTCGCCGGCTCCGACGCCACGCTCAAGGCCGCCGTCGTCGAAGCCATCGCTTCGCATCCATCGCCCGAACTCGTCCCCACGCTCACCGCCAATCTCGCCGCGTGGGATGCCCCGACCCAATCCGCGGTCATCGCCGCGCTCGCCCGCAAAGGCGACGCCCGCGCCGTTCGCGCCATCGCCGACGCCACCACGCACGCCGACGCCACCGTCCGCCGCGACGCCATCGCCGCGCTCGGTTTCCTCGCCGGCAACGCCGATGTCGTCCGGCTCCTCGCCGGCCTCGCCGCGGGGTCCGATGCCACGGACGCCAAACTCGCCCGCACCAGCCTCGCCCGCCTCACCGGTCCGGGTGTCGCGGATACGGTCCTCGCCGGCGCCCGCCAGGGCGATCCCGCGCTGCGCGTCGTCTTCATCGAACAAATCGCCTCGCGCTACATGATCGACGCGATCCCGGCGCTGTTCGCCCTGCGCAACGACCCCGACGCCGCCGTCCGCTCCGCCGCCCTCGGCTCGCTCGCCGAGATCGCGCCCGCCAGCGACCAGGCCGCCGTCCTCGACTGGACAATCGCCGCCACGCAAGCCGGCGAACAAGCCCGCGCCCTCCGCGCGCTCGCCGAGGTCACCGTCCGCAATCCCGACCCCACGCAACGCGCCCTCCCCATCACCGCCACCCTCGCCCAAGCCGACGACACCCTCGCGCTTCGCCTCCTGCCCGTCCTTCCGCGCATCGGCGGCGCCACGAGCGCCGAAGCCGCCGCCGCCCTCGCAAACCGCGACAACCCTGCACTCGCCACCGCTGCCGTCACCACGCTTTCCCGCTGGCCCGATCACACCGGGCTGATCCCGCGCATCGGCGTCGCCGAAAACGCCCGCGCCGACACCACCCGCGCCGCCGCCGTCCAGAACGCGATCCGTTTCCTCGAACGCTACCGCGAGCTCCCGCCCGCCGAACTCGTCGCCACCGTCGCGCGGCTCCTCGAAGTGTCGCGCGACGACGCCGCCCGCCAACGCCTCGTTTTCCTCCTCGGCCGCGGCAACGACGACACCGCGCTCGCCCTTGCGAACAAACTCGCCGCCGAACCCGCGCTCGCCGCCGAGGCCGCCGACGCCACCCTCGCCATCATCGCGAACCAGGCCGGCCCCGCCACCGCGCAGTCCACCGCCAACAGCGGGAACGCGAAAAACATTTTCGACGGCAGGACCAGCAGAGGCTGGGCGACCTCAGCGGATCCCGGCCGCTCCATCGAAGTCGATTTCAAGCTCTCCCGTCCGATTCGCCAGGTGATTCTCGACCAGTCCTCCAACCCCGACAATTCCCCTGAACACGTCGAAGTTTTCGTCACCGACGATCTGAAGAACCCCGGCGAAGCCCGCGCCTCTGCCGACGGCACGCCCAACCGCACAGTCATCGATCTCCCCGCCAACACCCGCGGCCGCTACCTCATCATCCGTAACACGAAAGAACGCCTGGACGGCTGGTGGTCGATCAGCGAACTCTACTACGACTAGCCCGCATCCATCACACCCATGATGAAGAAAACGATTGGTCACAGAGCGCACAGAACTGCGACACAGAGTTCACCGAGGAGAATTCACCGATCCTATCTGGCCTCCCCTTCCAATCCGCCTCGTTTTCGCAACAAACGCATCCAACACCTTGTGGCCTCCTGCTGCCTCTGTGTCAGAGCTCAGTGTCCTCTGTGATCCATGACTTGGTTGATTCGAGTGTGACGTATCCGGGCTGACAGCCCGCCGACCTGCACGCCCTCGCAGGCCGCCACGACACGGGTCGCTCTCGAATTCTCGCACGACCCACGCCCACCTCGGACTTCAGCACGTTCACCGCGCGCCATCGTCGGGATGTCGCAAAATGGACTCCCGGCAGGGCGAGGCGTCTCGCCGAGCCGCGACCGTTGATCGCCGCCCACACGCGGGCTTCGATCACACCGCGTCAAAGCCCGTCACCTCGCAAAAGAAGCGCCGTCCTCGACGGCGCTTCGGCTCACTTCGTGTCGAATTCTTTCGATCCGAGCAGCTTCGGCTTATGGCCCCCGTTCGGGAAGCTGTAAACGTCCACCCGATACCGCTTCGCGCCGCGGTCGGTCGGGTGCTTGAAGCAATACTCGTCGGAGTTGTTGATCGAGTAGTGCGATGAGCTGTAAATCTTCGTCTTGCCGCTCGAGCCGTTCCGCTCGATCTCGCACACCGAAATCTTCACCGCATGGTCGCGCACCGTGCCGCCCTTGCCCGAGCTGGATTTCTTTTTCAGCTGGAACTTCACCTCGACATCGCGGCCCGCCTTGTGCGCTTTCCCTTCCTTGATCGCACCCTTCCACTCAGGTGTGCAACTGGGAGCAGGGAGCTTCTTCACGGTGAACGTCACCTTCGACGTGGCGCTGACGCCGCCGCTGACCGTCGTCGCCGTGAGCGTATAGGTGCCCGGCCCCGGGATGGTCAGATAACCCGTGCCTTTCGCCTTGCCGGAACCGATGCCCGACGTGGACACGTTCACCGCGCAGTTATTGAGCGACGCCTTGATCGACGAAATCGTCGCGCCCGCGCTCGTCTCCGCTTCGATCGCGAACGGAATTTTCGGCGCGGACTCGCCGTCTTCGTAGGTGAACGTCTCGTTGGCGTCCGGCTCCGTGATCTTCACCGTCGGCGTCGGCTTCTTCACCGTAACCGTGAAGGCGAAGGAGGCCGTGGCCGTCCCGCCCTTGTCGGTGGCTTCCACCGTCAACACATGCTTGCCCGCGGACTTCACACCCAGCGTGCCCGAGCCCGTCGCAGTCGCCGAACCGAGTCCGCTCGCCGTGACGTTGACGGACTTCCCGTCGAGCTTCGCCGACAATTTGGTGATCCCGCCCGACGTCGAGGCCGCCTTGAACACAAACGGAATGCTGAGCGTCGAGCCGTCGGTCGCCGAGTAGGTCGTGGCCGTCGGTTGCGCAATCGTCACCGTCGGCGGCGCGGCCTTCTTCACGATGATCGTGATCGAGCTCGTCGCGCTGATTCGTGCCGTGGAGTCGTAGCCCTTGACCGTCAAAGTGTAGGTGCCGGGCTTGCCGATCTTCAACGTGCCCGAGCCCTTCGCCGTCGCCGTGCCGATCCCGGTCTTGCTGATCGAGATCGCGCAGCCGTTCAGCATCGCGCTCAACGAATCGATCGTCGAACCCGCGGTGATCGTGGACGTGAACGAGAACGGGATGCTCACCGGCGTGGTGTTGCACCAATCCGAACTCGCCGGCAGCGTATATACGCTGTTGTGCGCGGGGTTGTTGATGACCACGCCGATCGTGGGCTTTTGAATCACGACGTTGAAGGAAACCGACGTGGTGACCGTTTGCCCGAAGTTATCCTTCGCCGTCAGCACCAGCACGTGCGCGCCCGCCGTCCGGACCGACAGCGTCACCTTGCCCGTCGCCTTCGACGTGTTGAGGCCATAGAGCGAAGAGAGCGAGACCGGCCGCCCGTCGAGCGTTGCCGTCATCGTTTTCACCACGCCGCCGTTGCTGTTCCCGACAAAGGTCACCGGGATGCGCAACGGATCGCAGATATTGCTCAGCGTATAGGTGGGCTGCGGCCCTTGCGTGACCGTCACCGTGAGCGGCGGCAGTGCCTGCGCGGGTTTCACTTCGAAGGTGATCGAGGTCGTCGCACTGACCTCGCTCTTCGTGTTCGAAGCGGTCGCCGTGAGAATGTAGGTGCCGGGTGCCGTGATCGCGAGATTCCCGGAAGCGCTCGCCGTCGCCGCCGTGCCCAGTCCCGAGCTACTCGTGATCGTCACCGCCGAACCGCCCAGATCTCCGGTCAACGTATCTACCGTCGCGCCGCTCGTGATGCTGCCCGTAAACGTAAATGGAATCGTGACACTGCCACCCGGGGGCAAGGTATAGGGAGAGTTCCCGGCAATCTGCGGGTTGATCGAGACCGTCATCTCGGGATCGCGCACCGTCACCGCGAACGTCGTCTCGACGGAAACATCCTGGCCATACGCATCCACGCCGACCGCGGTGAGCGTGTAGGTCGTCGTGCCCGTATCCGCCGCGGGGATCGTGAGCGTGCCGGTGGCGGTCGCAACCAGCGCCGTGCCATTCGCCGTCGACGAGATCGCGACGGGCTCGCCGTCGAGCGTCACCGTCTGCGTCACGATATAAGCCCCCCCGCTCGTGCGGATCGCGAACGGAATGCTCAGGGCGTAACCGGTCAGCGCGGTGTAGGTCGCCTGCGGCGCCTGGGTAAATTCGATCACCGGCGCATCCGGCGGAACCACGGTGAACGTGGCGGAATCGAACGCCTCCAGATCCAGCGCTGCGTTCTCGCCACTCGCATTGAAAACATATTCGCCGGGCTGGAGACCACTCAGGAATCCGCTCGCCGTGGCCGTCGCCGTGTTCAACCCCGCCGTGCCCGCCAGCGGCACCGAGTTCGTTCCGTTCTGATCGCTCAACGTCGCCGCGACCACCTTCACTGTCCCGCCCAGCGTCGCGCTGGCGGTGAAATTGAACGGGATATTCAGCGGCGTGGCGTCAGGCGGCAGCGGATACACCGCCCCGTTCAGCGGACTGGCAATATCCAGCGTCATCTCGGGCAGCTGCTCGGCGATCACGAAGGTCGCCGAAGCCGACGCCTCTCCCGCGGCACTCGTCGCCGTCACGGTGATCGTATGCTGGCCAACGCCGTTCACCGTGCTCGCATCGAACACGATCGCTCCCCCACCCGTCGCCACCAACTGCCCGATTCCGCTCAGGCTCGTCGGGGTGATCGCGTTGCCATCGAGCGTGACCGTCACGCCCGTGATGGCATCACCCAGGCTCGTGGCCGAAAACGCATACGGCACCGACACCGAGGAGACGCCCCGCACATACGTGAAACTCGGATTGTTCGCCGGCGAATCGATCGCGACGGTCGGCGGCGGCACGTCCGCCTCCACGGTGAACTGACTCGTCGTCATGCTCGAACCCATCGCATTGGTCGCGACCGTGCGGATCGTATAGATGCCCGCCGCATTCACCGGCAGCGTCACAAATCCCTCCGCGAGCGGTGAACCCAGACCCGTGATCGTAATCGCCAGCGGTGTCTCCGGCAGAAAAATCGCACCGTCTTCATCTTCACCGGTAATGAACGCCTCGAGCGCGCTGACCGGCGCCGTTTCCGTCGCCCGCCCTTCCACCGCAATCTCGATCTGCAACGCCGGACTGCCCAAGGTGTAGGTAAACGAAGCCCCGTCCTCCGGCGCGATAACCGCCGCTGTCGGCGGCGCGAGCCCCGAGGGCGGATTCACATGCGTGTTCACATACGTGCCCTGATCCACAAATCCCGCCGGCCACCCCGGCGTGGAAATGAAATACTGGAAATCGCCCGTCTCCGATCCCCCCGGAATGGTCAGCAACACCGTCACCGTCCGCGTCTGGTTCGGCCCCGTGAAAGTCAGGCTCGTCACCGGCGTCAACGTGCCTGGAGCAAGGAACGTCATATAGGTCGCCGCCTCAGCCGCACTAGCGCCCTCGGGCGCCACCAGCACGGCCGCATTCATCGCCACGATCGTCGTGCCCGCCGGTAGCGACGCAGGAGACTTCACGCTCAGATCATATTGGTAGGAGAACGGAGCCTCCCCCTGCACCGCCTGCAGATTGCTCGGATTGTAAACGACCTTGGTCGTATCCGCCGGAGGTCCAAACTGCGCCACCACGGGCGCAGCCAATCCCCACAACACACCGATCGTCGCCATCATTCCGCGCCAAAGTCCGGTCAGGGGTAGGGTCGTCTTCATAATTATCAGCTGGTTAGCGCAACCAACTAGGAGTTTCACCCCATCTGTCCACCCTAAGTTTACCCAGGTTGGGCTACCGATCCTTACCCCTTTTACCAAATATATTTACGCATTTTTAGCTACTGAAACCTTTAGGCGTTAGCATGTTAGTTTCTAGGTATTTCGCCCGAGATGGGAGCAGGGGGCAGTCCCGAGCGCCAATCGGATCAGCCTCCGTCGCGACGAAGCGCCCGCGCCGAAAACGCCGCCGACCGTCGCAGGCCCACCCCCCGTTCCTCGGCCCCCGGGCTGCGCCGGCCGCCTGTGTCCGGGGTTTGGATACGGCGCGGCTCAGTCCCGGGTGTCCACCTACCAACGCGAACGCCTACCGTCCGACGCCGTGAGCCCGAAATCCGATTTCCCGCAGCTTCGCCAGATCGACGATGTTTCGCCCATCGAACAGGAAAGCGGGCTTAGTCATCGACTGATAGATTCGCGCGAAATCGAGCTGCTTGAATTCATCCCACTCGGTCACGATCGCAATCGCGTGCGCGCCCGCCGCGGCCTCATAGGCACTCTCGACCACCGACAATCGCGGGTCCGTCTGCCCGGCCCCGAGCACGTCCCGGCGAATCTCGTCGGCCGGCACTTTCGGATCGTAAACGGCTACCTTCGCATGCTCGGCGAGGAGATCCCGACAAACCGCGATCGCCGCCGACTCCCGCGTATCGTTCGTGTCCTTCTTGAACGCAAAACCCAGCACCGCGATTTTCTTGTCGGCGACCGAATTGAAGAGCGACCGCACGATCTTCGTCGCGAACCGCCGCTTCTGCCAGTCGTTCATCTTCACGACCCCTTCCCAGTAGTTCGCCACCTCGGGCAGCCCGAAGTGATCGCACAGATAAACCAGGTTCAGAATATCCTTCTGGAAACACGAGCCGCCAAAGCCCACCGACGCCTTCAAGAACTTTGGCCCGATGCGCGAATCCTTGCCGATCGCATTCGCCACTTCGTCGACATCCGCCCCCGTCGCCTCGCACAAGGCCGAGATCGAATTGATCGACGAGATCCGCTGCGCCAGGAACGCGTTCGCCACGAGTTTCGACAACTCCGACGACCACAGATTCGTCAGAATGATCCGGTCGCGCGGGACCCACCGCGCATACACGTCCGCCAGCACGCGCAGCGCCGCCTCACCTCCCGGCGTCCGCTCGCCGCCGATCAGCACGCGATCCGGCTGCTGCAAATCCGCGATCGCCGTGCCTTCCGCCAGGAACTCCGGATTCGACAACACCTCGAACTTCACCCCCCGCGTATTCGCCGCGAGGATATCCTTGATCGTCTCCGCCGTCTTCACCGGAATCGTCGACTTTTCGACGATGATCTTCGGCGTGGTCGCGACCTCCGCGATCGTGCGCGCCACCGATTCGATGAACCGCAGATCCGCCGCCCGGCCCGACCCGACACCATACGTCTTCGTCGGCGTATTCACCGCCACAAAGATAATGTCGGAGGACTCGATCGCCCCGCGGACGTCCGTGGAGAAAAACAGATTTCGCCCGCGCGCCTCCCGCACCACTTCATCGAGCCCCGGCTCGTAAATCGGCAGGGTGTCCGAGTTCCAGGCGGCAATACGCGCCGTGTTCATGTCGACCACCCTCACCTCGATGTCAGGCGCTTTCAGGGCGATCATCGCCATCGTTGGACCACCCACATACCCAGCGCCGATACAGCAGATTTTCATGTATAATAGCCTGTTATTCCGTTTCTTGGATTTGATCCAAGTCGATTTTCAAATTGCGCGCTAACGACCACGAAAAAGGCGCGGAGTTCACCGCGCCTTCGTCTTTCGTCCTAATCGACCGCTTACGCCGGATTCGGCGCCGGCGCCGTCCCCGGGGCCAGGCCTTCGGGCGCAGACGACTTGCCGGGCGTCTTCTTGCCCGGGCCTTTGTCTTCCGGCGCCTTCAACGGCTCGCGCACGATGGGCGACCGGATTTCCCCGAACTGCAGCACCTCGAGCACGTGCTTCCCCTCGATCGTCTCGTGCTCGAGCAAAGCCGCCGCGATCTTATCCAACACGTCGCGCCGGCTCACGATGATGTCCTTCGCGCGATTGTATTGGTCGTCGACGATGCGAAACACCTCCGCGTCGATCTTGCGCGCCGTTTCCTCCGAATACGTCTGACTCCGCGTGATTTCGCGTCCCAGGAACACCGTGTCCGAGCTTTCGCCGTAGGCAATCATGCCCAGCGAACTCATGCCCCAGTCGCACACCATGTGACGCGCGATCTTGGTCACTTGCTTGATGTCGCCGGCCGCCCCGCTCGACACATCGCCCATCACGAGTTCCTCCGCGATCCGCCCGCCAAGGCCCATCGCAATCTGATTCAACATGCGCTTCATCGCATGCGTAAGAATATCCTTCTTCGGGATGAACATCGTGCTGCCCAGGCTGTGCCCGCGAGGGATGATCGTCACCTTGTGCACCGGCATGTGACCGTCGTCCAACACCGCCTGCACCAGCGCATGTCCCGCCTCGTGATACGCCGTGAGCTTCTTCTCCTCGTCGTCCATCACGCGCCGCCGCTCGCGGCCGAATTGCACCTTCTCACGGGCGTCGTCCACGTCGATCATCTCGACTTTCTTCTTGTTGCGCCGCGCTGCCAGCAGCGCCGCCTCATTCAACAGATTCGCCAGCTCCGCGCCCGACAAACCGGGCGTGCCTCGCGCGATGACCGCCAGATCCACATTCTCCGACAACGTGATCTTTCGCGCATGCACCCGCAGGATCTGCTCGCGGCCGGTCAGGTCCGGCAGGTCCACATAAATCTGCCGGTCGAAACGACCCGGCCGCAACAACGCGCTGTCCAGCACGTCGGGCCGGTTCGTTGCCGCAATAATGATCACGCCCTCCGTCGTGTCGAAACCGTCCATCTCCACGAGCAGGGAGTTCAGCGTCTGCTCGCGTTCGTCGTTTCCGCCCCCGAGGCCGGCGCCGCGCTGACGACCCACCGCGTCGATTTCGTCGATGAAGATCAGACACGGCGCGCTCTTGCGCCCCTGCTCGAACATGTCGCGCACCCGGCTCGCACCGACGCCCACGAACATCTCCACGAAATCCGATCCCGAAATCGAAAAGAACGGCACATCCGCCTCACCCGCCACCGCCTTCGCCAGCAGCGTCTTACCCGTGCCGGGCGGGCCCACCAGCAGGATACCCTTCGGAATCTTGCCACCCATCTTGGTGAACTTCTTCGGATCCTTCAGAAACTCGACCACCTCGCTGACCTCTTCCTTCGCCTCGTCGCAACCCGCCACATCCGAGAACGTGATCTTGTCGCGATCGCGCGTCAGCAGTTTCGCCCGGCTCTTGCCGAAACTCAGCGCGCCTTTGCCCGCTTGCCGCAACTGCCGCACAAACAGAAAATACAACAGGCCGATAATGATGAGAAACGGCACCACCTGCGCCGCAATCTGCGCGAACAACGTCGTGGCCGGCTGCTCGACGAACGCCTGCGACTTCTGCAGCCGCTCCACATTGGAGTCGGTTAGACGTCCCGCCGCCCGGAACTCGTCCGTCAAACCACGATCGCTTTCGAGATTCGGCTCCGTCGTCTTCCCCGTCACCACCACCCAGTCGCGGCCGCCTGACGAATCGGTGCGGATCACGCCCTCCTTGATCTTACCCTGCTCGGCGAGCTCCACCACACCCTGAATCTTCAAATTCGCGGGCGACGTCAGCCGCTTCGGCGAAAGGAACAGCAACGCCAGCGCCGAAAGGAAGAGCACCAAAAAGAAAATCAACACCTTCGGCTGAAACCGATCCGGTGGCAGGCTCTTGAGCGGACGACGCTTTTTCTTATTGTCGAGTTCGGACATTTATAGAGATGGGATAACGCGGGAAAGTGGATGTTCCCCCCGGATAAGTCAATTGGCCCGCTTCTGGAATCACCTGCAATTTTTCGTAGGCACCGGCACTCGCCGCACTTGCCGCACGCCGATCTCCGCGAAGCCTCCCGCTCCCAAACTATGCCGCGTTTTTCGACCGCGCATCACGTCGTCGAGCAGTGCCGTGAACGCCTGCCGCGATAACACGCCGCCGACTCCCTCCGCCGCGAGCCACCCCAACAACGCCCGCCGCACCAACGCCCGCGGCTTCCCCGCCAACCGCCGCCGCGACAGCGCTCCCGTCCGCGTGATCGGCGCAAGCTCCCTCAGCCACGCGCCCAACGCCTCGTCGTCTTCGTCGAGCAGCTCGCGTGACAACGCGGCCGCGGCCAGCGCATCGCGCTCCGCAGCCGCCTTTCGCCACGCCGGCACGACGTCGCGCCGGATTCGGTTGCGGAAAAAACTCCCGTCCGCGTTCGTCGCGTCCTCGCGCCACGTCGCGCCCACCGCCTTCAACCCCGCGACGATCTCGCTTTTTTTCAGCGTGAGCAGCGGCCTCAGATTCACCCGCTCGCCCCCCATCCGCTGCACCGGCCGCGGCGCCGCCAAGCCCGCAGCTCCACTCCCGCGCGCCAGCCGCATCAACATGGTCTCCGCGATATCCTCCTGCTGATGCCCGAGCCACAGCGCGTGCGCCCCCAGCGCCTTCAACTCTTCCGCAAAAAACGCCTGCCGCGCCGCCCGCGCCGCCGCTTCGCTCGCCTTTTCCGGCACCTCCTTCCACTCCCCGCCCCGCCACCGCAGGCCCAGCGCCGCCGCCACACGCTCGCAAAAAACCGCATCCGCCCGCGCCGCCGCGCCGCGGAGCCGGTGATTAAAGTGCAACACCGCCAACCGCCTCCGGCGCTCCGGCCAATGCGCCCACACTAATAATAGTAGCGCCACCGAATCCGCTCCACCTGAACACCCCACCGCCCACGGCTCGCGCGCCGAGGACGCCTCCGCCCACGCGCGCACCGCCGGATGCAGCCGCTCCACCGGCACCGCGACCGCGAGCCGCTCCGCACACCTTCGCCAGTCGATTCGTTTCCAAGCAGCCATGCGCCCCCGCCCCGCTCGCGCGGCGCTTCGCTCAGTTGAAACTCAGATACTCCTTGCCGAAATACGGCACGAGCACCGCCGGAATCTTCACCCGGCCGTCCGCCTCCAG
Source organism: Verrucomicrobiota bacterium (assembly GCA_023430825.1). Taxonomy (GTDB): domain Bacteria; phylum Verrucomicrobiota; class Verrucomicrobiia; order Opitutales; family Opitutaceae; genus Opitutus. The sequence continues at coordinate 20,587 of JAEYYL010000128.1, forward strand.
ATTGTTTTCCAGCAACGCCGCCAGCACGCGCGGCACCGCAAGCCCCGAACCGTTGATCGTGTGCACGAGTTCCGGCTTCCCGCTGTCCTTCGCCCGGAAACGAATCTGCGCCCGCCGCGCCTGAAACGCCTCGAAGTTCGAACAGCTCGACACCTCCAGCCAGCGCTTCTGCCCCGCTGACCACACTTCCAAATCGTATTTCTTCGACTGCGCGAAACCCAGGTCGCCGCCGCACATCAACAGCACGCGATACGGCAGCTCCAGCTTCTGCAGCAGCCGCTCCGCATCGAGCCGCAGTTTGTCCAACTCCTCATAGCTCGTCGCCGGATGAACCCACTTCAGCAGCTCGACCTTGTCGAATTGATGCAACCGGTTCAACCCCCGCACATCCTTGCCGTAGCTTCCCGCTTCGCGCCGGAAACACGGCGTGTAAGCACAACGATAGATCGGCAGCGTCGACTCCTCCACGATCTCGTCGCGGAAAAAATTCGTCAGCGGCACCTCCGCCGTCGGCACCGCATACAAGTGATCCGGCGTCGTCTCATACATCTGCCCTTCCTTGTCCGGCAGCTGCCCCGTCGCCGTCGCACTCGCCGCGTTCACGAAGATCGGCGGGTTTACTTCGACGTAACCCGCCTTCGCATTCTCATCCAAAAAGAAGTGCAGCAGCGCCCGCACGAGTCGCGCGCCATCTCCAATATAGAACGGAAAACCCGCCCCCGTCACCTTCGCGCCCCGCCCGAAGTCGAACAGCCGCTCGAACCCCGCGATCTCCCAGTGCGGGATGGCATTCGGCCGCGGCGCATCGACCGCCCCGTGCGTGGCGAACACCACGTTGTCTTCCGGCGTCCGCCCTTCCGGCACGCTCGCATGCGGGAGATTCGGCACCGACAACATCGCCTGGCGAAAGCGCTCCTCGCTCTCCTTCAATTTCACCTCCCGCTCCTTCACCTGCTGCGCGACGGTTTTCATCTCCGTCACCTTCGCCAGAAATTCCGGCGAACCTTTCGGCAGCGCCGCCATCGCCGTGTTCGCCGCCTTCTGCTGCCCGCGCAACGCCTCGACTTCGCGCAACTGGCCGCGCCATTCGAGGTCGATCGCGATCACCTCGTCGAGGTTCACATCGAGATGTTTCTTGGCAATCGCGGCACGGACCAGATCGGGAGAGTCGCGGAGGAGTTTGGCGTCGAGCATGAGGGGCGACTAGCTATGGCATCGCCCACCCTCAGAACAAACAAATTTCCGCCGCCCGCCCTTCCGCCCCGGCTCCGCCCCCTTTCCCGTCGACATTCCCCACCCGCTCCCTAATTCGATCCGCGTTCACCTTGAACCCCACGGTCCACCCATCTGCGAACGCCGGCACCCTGTTTCAGTTCTCGCGCCGCGCCCTCTTTTTCTTCGCCGCTCTCCTGCTGCTCCCGTGGGTCATCGTCGTCTTCTTCGCCCTGCGAACTCCGCCCGCTCCCGCGGAACCTCGCGCCCCCTACGACGAATACGTTCAGGCGGCGCGTCCCGGCCCCTGGGGTGAACTCCAATACTCGCGGCTGCTGATCGAGCCGCCCGACGAATTCACCGCCGAGGATCCGAGTCTGTTCGCTCCGCCCGAATGGATTTTCCCCGATTACACCCGCGCCCGCCTCACCGAGCTCTGGCGCACCGCTCAGCTCGACGCCACGCACACCGCCGCGCTCGACACCGCCACCACCGAGCGCCCCGTCCCCACCCCCGCCTTGGTGGTCCATCCACCCCCCGATCTCGTCCGCGCCCTCTCCACCGAAGCCCGCACCGCCATCTACGCCGCCCTGTCCGCGTTTCCCGAAAATCCCGCGCAAAACGAACCCTTCCGCTTCCGCGCCGACACCGCCGACGAATGGTTCGAAAACAGCAACGTCCCTCCCGCCACCCTCGACCTCGTCCGTCGCCTGCTCTACCGGCGCGGCAACTCCCTGCTGTTTTCCGACTACGCCGTCGTGATGCCCCAAATCGCCTCGCGTTCCGAACGCATCCGCCTGCTCAAAACCCTCGCGCGCAAATCCACCCTGCTCGTGAAACTCCGCGTGCGGCCGAACTCCGATCTCGACACCCTCGCCGAATACTGGGGCCGCGGCCCCCGCCGCAAAGGCATGCGCGCCCTGCTCGAATCCATCGCCCACCGGCCCGAGGGCATCACCATCGACGTCGCCCACCTCCTCCCGAAATTTCCCCGCTCTGTGCTCTTC
>JAEYYL010000148.1 GCA_023430825.1 Verrucomicrobiota bacterium
GAGAGGCGGGCTGAAGCCCGCCCTACTTCGGTGCGCGTGTCGTCGCGGTTTTCGCGACGTTGACGTGCGTGCGCGCGGGCGTCAGCAAACGCACGCATGTCGACGTTGCCTCCGTGTCCGCATTTGCCCGAGCCGCGTGCCGGGCTCGATTGGCGGGCGCTGCATGCGTTTCGCGAGCAGGAGCGCGGGGCGGCGTTTTACGTGGCGTGCCTGGAATACGGGCATTCGCTGTGGCAGCGGGGATTCGCGGCGCGTGCCATCCTGTGCCTCGACCGGGCGTTCGGCGCGGAGTTGAGCGGCGACGAGCCGGCGTTGCGCGAGTGGCCGCTGCCGTATGCGGCGATGGCATGGTTCATCGCGCACACGCCGGGCGACGTGTTTATCGGCAATCCGCGCGTGCACTTCCAACATTACGCGGGGCGGATGAACGAGCCGCGCCGCGAGCAACGGCGGTGGCGGGCGTGGGCGTGCTGGGCGATCGCGCGCGCGCTGCGACCGGAGCTGGCGGGCGATCCGAAGCACGCGGTCGTGGAGCCGACGCTTGAGGAAATCGACGCGCAGTTGCGCGCGCACGGGCACGCGGGCGAGGCGGAGTCGTGGCGCGCGGCGCTGGCCGCGGGCGCGCGGTGAGGCGTGCGACGGGGTGGCGCGGTGGCGGCGGCACGGACACGGGTGCGTGCGGCGCGGCGTGTCGCGCGTGAGTGTCACGTGCTGGAACCCGCTGACGAAGGGTTTTTCGCCAAGGTAGGGGCGGCTCTCCGAGCCGTCCGCGGGCGCCTCGGAGAGGCGTCCCTACCCGTGTCACTGTGGGTGCGAGTGTGCCGGCTGCGGACGAGACGAGGCGTGCCTCCAGACTTCGGGAAGGCGGGCTGAAGCCCGCCCTACTGGGCGAAGGTTTTGGCGGTGACGTAGTTCGGCTCGATGTCGACCGGCACGTCGTCGAGGCCATCGAGCACGCGCTGCACTTCGGGGCGGATGACGACCATTTGATCCAGGAGCGCTTTTGCGGCGGCGTAGTCGCCCTGCGCCTGGATGGTCATGATCTCGCGCGTGAGCGAGACCACGGCGGGTTTCACTTTTTCGAAGTCGACCGCGAAGGTGCCGTCGGGTTTCGCGACAAAACCGCCGGCGTCGAGCAGCCGGTTGAATTGCAGCGCCATGCCCTTCGCGTGCGCCGAGCCGAGGCCGAAGCGCAACGTGCGAAACGTCGATGCGAGGAACGTGACATACATCGCGCGCTCCTGCGCGGGATCGAGGACGCCGGCATCCATCAATCGCTGCAGTGCCCAGAGGCCGGAGATGTCGGCTTTCGCCTCCTCGAGGCTGCTGTTCAGTTCCTTCAGCTCGCTGCGCACGGTGGTCTCGCGATCGCCGACGCGGATCGTCTGCGGGCCGAGACCGTGCATGAGCTCGTGCATCAGAATGTGGGTGAAGAACGCGTCGAACGAGACGAACGGCTGGTCCGACGAGGCGAGAGCGCGGCGGGAGATCGGCACGAGGACGTGGTCGAACTTTGCCTGCTGGATGTTTTTCAACATGACGCGCTTCGAGCCTTTCGCGGCGACGACGCGCTCGTCGTTGGGGAGGTTGAAGGCGGCGGTTTGGACGCCGCGGTTGGCGTCGCCGGAGGCGAACACGAGGTTCACGGCGCGAATCGGCGAGAGGCCGCCGAGCTGGGCGCGGCGATACTGCGGCGCGATGGGCAGGTGGTTTTCGAGGTCCTGGAGATGGGCGCCGAAGCGCGCGAGTTTGTCGGTCTCGGTGCGATCGGTGACCGCGATGAAGGCCTCGAAGGCGGCTTTGAAGTTGAACCATTCGTCCTCGTAAACCTCATACGGCCCGATCGTGGGCTCGATCGTCGCGTCGAGTTCCATCCAGGCGACGTCGCTGTCGAAGTAGTCGTTGGTGAGAAACGCGCGGGCGCGCAGTTCGAGGTAATTTTTCAGCGTGGGCTGGGAGGTGGCGGCGGCGGCGTCGCGGAGGAGGCGGGCGGCGTGCTGGAGTTCGCTCTGATATTCGAGGCTGTAGGGGACGGCGATCAACGCGCCGGTCGGGTCGCGGCGAATCGTGGTGAAAAAACCGAGCGCGGCGTCGCGTTGGGCGCCGGAGAGCGATTTCATCCAGGCGTCGACTTCGTCGCGGGTGGCATCGGCGGGATAAAAATTTGCGCCGGGCGGCTTGGGGCCGGCTTGCGAGAGGAAGGGGGCGTTGTGATCGAGACGCGACCAGGGGCCGGCGTTGAGGCGAAACGCGTGGAGGCGGGCGCGGCCGAGGGGCGAGTCGTCGCGCACGAGTTCGGCGAGGAGGGTTTCGTTGAGCGGCGCGACCTGGCGGAGGAAGAGAGCGTCGAAGATTTTCGCGGCTTCGATCATTTTGCCGAGGGCGAGGCGTTCGTTGGGCGGAAGCGAGGCGAGGTCGAGGGCGATATCGACGGGAGCGAAACGCGCGGTCATTTTTCGCAGCTGGGCCTCGTCGGGAAACGCGTTCGTGGCGGTCGCGGCGGCCGGCAAAGCGGCGGGAGCGACGGCGAGCACCGCCAGCAGGCAGGTCAGAATTCGCATGAACCGTGAATCGGCCTGGCGGCGGTGGGTGTCAAGGGCTGCGGCGGCAGGGTGGAGGCACCTGCGCGAAGTGGCGCGGTGGAGGTGACTCGAACACCCGACCGGCGGTTTAGAAAACCGCTGCTCTATCCAGCTGAGCTACCACCGCGAGACCGTGAGAAACGGCGGCGAATCGGTAGCGTTTGGGAGGAGGGCGGACAAGGTCAAAACAAGTGCCAAAACCACGCTTGACTTGCCTGCGCGCGGTTAGCACGTTCGCCGGCTCTTCCCTCACGGGGTGGTAGCTCAGCTGGTTAGAGCGTCTGCCTGTCACGCAGAAGGTCGCGGGTTCGAGTCCCGTCCATCCCGCCATTTTTGGCCCCCGAGTTGTCGGGGGTCTTTTCGTTGATGGAGGGCCGAACGTCATGCGGGGACTCGACCCCGCGACCTGGGCCCTGCGGGCCCAAATCGCTGCGCGATTTTTCGCGGGTGTCGGGCAACGTGCTGCGCACGAAAACGAGTCCCGTCCATCCCGCCAATTTGGCCCCCGAGTTTGTCGGGGGTCTTTTCGTTTTTGGGGTGTGAGCGCGGTGCACCGGGAGTGGCGCGTGCGGAGCGGGCTCCCCCCAAGGCTCTCCCGGCGCTCGATGGTAAGGTGAAGGTGCGCAGCCCGAATCGGAAAAGCGCGGCGTGACGCCGCTTTCAGAACGCTTGCTCCGCTCCGCGCGCGCGTCTCTTCTTCGCGGGGATGCCCACGCTCGACTGGATCGGCAAGCAAGCTGTCGTCAACCACCACCAGGATGTGCCGTTTCACCTCCTGCGCGACGTGCCGGAGCTGGGATGCGGACCGGCCGATGCCGGCAACCTGATCGTCGAGGGCGACAATCTCACCGCGCTCAAGGCGCTGCTGCCTTACTACGCGGGGCAGGTGAAATGCATTTACATCGACCCGCCCTACAACACCGGCAACGAGGGCTGGGTTTACAACGACAACGTCAACTCCCCCGAGATCAAAGCCTGGCTCGGCAAGGTCGTCGGCAAGGA
>JAEYYL010000164.1 GCA_023430825.1 Verrucomicrobiota bacterium
CGTTCGAATTTCGTTTCGCGGATGAAGTCACAGAGTTCGTCGACGTCGGCGTCGGTTTCGCCGGGGAAGCCGACGATGAAGGTGGTGCGAACGGCGATACCGGGAATCCCGGCGCGGATGCGCGCGATGAGCTGGCGGATGTAGTCGCCGCTGGTCTCGCGCTGCATGCGCTCGAGCATCGGATCGCTGATGTGCTGGAGCGGGATGTCGATGTAGCGGGCAACCTTCGGGCACTCGGCGATAGTGCGGATGAGCTCGTCGCTCCAGTGCGCGGGGTGCGTGTAGAGGAGACGTATCCAGAAATCCCCTTCAATGGCGTTGAGCTGGCGGAGGAGCGTGGTGAGCGCGGTGCCGCGGGAGGAGTCGACGGGCGTGCGCGGGTTGGGGCGCTGTTCCCACGTGTCCATGCCGAAGAACGTGGTGTCCTGGGAAATGAGGTTGAGCTCCTTCACGCCCTCCTTGACGAGCTGGCGCGCCTCGGCGACGACGCTCTCGACGGTGCGGCTGCGGTGACGGCCGCGGATCTGCGGGATGATGCAGAACGTGCAGGGATGGTTGCAGCCCTCGGCGATCTTCACGTAGGCGAAATGTTTCGGCGTGAGCCGGAAGCGGGGCGTGTCGTAGTCGGGGATGTAAACCGACTTGCCCTCGATGAAGGAGACGGGCGCGGCTTTGAGGAGGGGGCGTTCCTTGGCGTAAATTTCCTCGATGATCGGGGCGACCTTCGTGACCTGGTCGAGGCCGATGAAGGCGTCGACCTCGTCGTGGAGGGAGTTCGAGAGATCTTTAGAAAACCGCTGCGACATGCAGCCGGCGACGATGAGTTTCTGCTCCTTGCGGCGTTTTTTCATGCCGCGGTTCTGATGGACCTCGAGGATGTGGCCGATGGATTCCTCCTTGGAGGAGTCGATGAACGAGCAGGTGTTGACGATGACGACGTCGGCCTTCTCGGCCTCGGGGATGACGGCCATGCCGGCCTTGTGCAGGTGGCCGACCATGATCTCGCTATCGACGAGGTTCTTGGCGCAGCCGAGGGAAATGAGACTGACGGTGATCATGGACGGGCGGGAAACGGGCGGCGGCGGGCGCGGGCGGCTAAAACGAAACAGCCCCGACGGGTCGGGGCCGCTACTGGGGAAACGTTCGGCGCGGGCTTACTTCTTCTTGGAAGCGGTCTTGAGGCGGGCCCTCTTGCGTTTGAGGTAGGCGGCGCGGCGTTTGCGTTTGATGTATTTGTTGAGTTGTTGGCCCATGGAGATTGGAAGAGTGAGGGTGGGATAATTCAGGGCGCGGGGAGCGAGTCAAGCGCCCGGGTGGGGCGGGTGGGGGCCAATTTGAACCCGCTTCCACGCTCGGCGACCAGCCATGGCGAGGCGTGGGCGAGTCGCTGCAGCGGGTGGGCTGCGGCGCGGATGCGCTCGTGTGCGTTCGACGACTTGCGCGCGTGGTTCGCTTGCACCCGGCGACGAGGTCCGTCGCTCCTCTGCGCTCTTTGCGATCTCTGTGTTAAGACGGATCGGAATCCGACTACGATGACGCTCAGGTTGCTCCTGGCGGCTCGGAATTTTAACACGGAGGTCACGGAGGGCGCAGAGCAGGGTGGACGAGATCATCGAACCCAGGTCCGGGAGAGCCAAGCTCGGCGCGGCGTTCGTGTCCGATACCCCAACCCGATCGTAGAGATTCTCGAGTTCATCCGCGTAGCCGACGGCTTCTTTCGCAGCCCGGCCAAGCGGCTTCTAGGAGAGAGGCAGCTCGAAGCGTCCAGCCACCACGCCGCTGACCGTAAGATCCTCATCGATCTCGTCCCATCGCAAAGCTGCGCCACCAAGTTCGAGCTTCACCTTTTGGAGATCGGTATCGGACGCGTCCCGGAGCCGCCGAAAGCGGGATGCGGGAAACCCGAAAATGCGGCCGTCATGAAGCTCCAGAAAAACGGTCCGGCCCTCGACCCAGGCGCGCATCGCAAGCACTTCGATTTTAGGCTCGGCGGCCGCGGTGGAATTCATCGTAGGCGGCCAGTAAAGTCCCTCGATGCTCGAAGACAAGCTGCTCGATCACACGAACGTCATGAGGCTTCACGCCTCGGACGGAGGCCAACGCGATGGGCTCCAGCCAAAACTTGCACTCTCCTTCCGGCGTTCGGACGTGAATGTGCGGCGGCTCGATTCCTTCATCGGAGTAAAAGTGAAATCGAAAAGCGCCAATCCGCAGAACCGTCGGCATGGGAAGAAGGGTTGCAACACGGGCTGCGCGTTCAAGGTCGGAGTTTTGCCCAACGGATCTGGAGGTTCATCATTACGAGTTGCAGGTCGCCGCGCGGGAGTTGCACGTCAGTAGAAAAGGCTGCTGGGGATGAGCACGAACTCGATCATGCAGCCGCGCTCACGACCCCGTGGTTGAGCAAGGAAGGGGTGCCGGATCTGGCGGCGCTCTGGGTCGCCTATCATTACCCGACGCCGAGGGCAGAACCCGAAGCCGGTGACGACCGCGGACAGGTGGACACTACGGAACCTCTGAATGCGGACCCGCAGGTGGGGTGGGGGCCGGAGGCTAACGACCTCCCGCTACCCGATTCGGCCTTTTCATTTCACGACGAACTTCTGCGGGTGCGCTTCGAAGTCACGGATGAACTCCAGCACACGGTCCACGATCTCCCCAATCTGCTCCCGCGATGGCGACACAACATCTCCGTCGGAATACCACTTAAGGAGCTCAATCCTACTAGCGCGGTCGACCATCCGAGATCGACTATGCACGACTGCGTGCCGGATGTGCCGCAGATCGCCCATAATCGGGGCCTTCAGGTCGTCTTTCGGAATCCCGAGCGCCGCCGCTAGCTGGCCGCGAGTGTGGTCATCCCAAAACCCGAAAATAGACACGATAAACATGCGCCCAATGAAAACTGCATTCGGTCCGCCGAACGTATTCCGCTCGATGACGGTATCGATACTGACCTGGTGAAGGTGCATCGGTCTGGGCGTGACACCGCCTTTCACGAGCCTTGCATACGCAAATTCGGTCGCGCCGTTCGCCTTGAAAGCGAGCTGTTCCTGACGCACCAGCGGAAATCCGTGGATCGAATCGAGGTAGACGCCGTAAACGTTGTCGATCCATTCACGAAACTCTGTGAGCGCTGCGTTCATTTTGCCGAACGATCAGATCAGCCACCCGGGCCGTGCGAGGACGGAGTTTCGGAAGCGGGTGAATCGCCAGACGACGGACGGCTGCCTGCGTTGCGCTGTGGCGGCTTCGGTCTACCTGGCGGCATTATCTATTCCCTTACCTCTTTCGATATTAAGGCGGATCATTCCGTGAATCTCATCAATATGATCGTAGTAATACGAGAGGAAGAGCATATCCATCTCTTCCTTCAGTTCTCTTCCGATCTTATCTCTATCATCTTCGGGATTGGCTTTTAGTCGCCTGGCAAACCGGTCGCCGATCTTCTCAACCTGCGTGTCGTTCGCAACCAGCGCGCGCTGCCTCCAGAAACGAACGATGAAATCGGCGCGTATCGAACTCAACTTGCTCAGCTGCTGAAAATCTCGATGGACCGGCCGCTCAGTGAGGACGGCCTCCAGCGTTTCGACATGACCTAGAAAGTCAGTGAAAGCCGGTTCACTCGCCCGAGCCAGTGTAACCGTGAAGCATAATATGAATAGTAGGCGTTTCATGGATTTGCATAACAGTGTGATTCGGACTCACTCAGTGCGGCTTTACACGGGAAGCCAAAAATGGGGTGAGGCTTGTGCATGTGCTTCATCTTTCGTGGTTCAATGGGGCGAGTGAGTCTTTCGCCGTTGATGTTCCGACCGGCGAAAAGCTCACTCGCGTTGGGGGTGCGGGCAATGCAAAAACCTGAATCAAAGAGACGCGAATGTTCGTTCTTCCGGTTCATAGAACGCCCGTCAAACGATCGGACACGACCGGGGGCACGATCGAGGCTGGATTTCGCGGAGGAGGCGGTGAAAGTGGCGGTATGAACATCCAACGTGCGGCAGTGGTGTGGGTTGGTCTGGCGATGGTGGGACTGGCGGCGGCGTCGGCGGCGGGCGCGGACGGTGGGATAAACGACGCAGGGTTGACGGCGGCCGAGAAGGCGGAGGGGTGGCGGTCGCTGTTCGACGGGAAGTCGCTCGATGGCTGGCGCGGTTACAAGGACGAGGCGCCGGGGAGGGCGTGGCAGATCGCGGACGGAGCGCTGACGCTGCAGGGGAAAGGCGGCGATTTGGTGACGGAGGAGGCGTTTGGCGACTTCGAGCTGAGCTTCGAGTGGAAAGTCGCGGAGGCGGCGAACAGCGGCGTGATTTATCGCGTGGGGCTCGGCGAGACGGCGACGCATGTGACCGGGCCGGAGTATCAGGTGCTCGATAACA
>JAEYYL010000211.1 GCA_023430825.1 Verrucomicrobiota bacterium
CCCCCGGCTCGAACACCAGACTTGGTATGAGCGCAAGGTCGACCTCTTCCGCCGCAACGCCGTCGAGTTCTACCAGGAACATCGCGTCGCCCTCTACATCTGCGGGCTGGTTTTTCTCTTCCTCTGCGCGCTCCTGTGGAAACGGATCTTCATCCCGGTCAACGCCGGCGAAGCCTCCGTCCTCTTCCGCCGCTTCGGCGGCGGCACCGTCGTCGACCGCGTTTACGGTGAAGGCTTCCACGTCATCTTCCCCTGGAACCGCATGACGATCTACACCGTGCGCGTCCAGGAACTCACCACGATCGTCGAAGCGCTCAGCACCAACGGCCTCCGCATCAACGTCACGATCTCGATGCGTTACCTGCCCGACTACAACGCGCTGCCGCTCCTCCACCAGAAGGTCGGCCCCAATTACCTCGAGAAAATCGTCCTCCCCGAAGTCACGGAGGCCGTCCGCGAAGTCATCGGCAAATACCGCCCCGAGGAACTCTACACCGCCAAAACCTCCGAGATCTCGCAGGCGATCCTCGCCACCGCCCTGCGCGAACTGAGCGACAAGTTCATCCGCTTCGACAACGTCGTCGTGCGCCGCATCGAGCTCCCCCCGCTCGTCGTCAACGCGATCGAAAACAAGCTGACGCAGGAGCAGCTCTTCCAGGAATACGAATTCCGCCTCCCCCGCGAACAGAAGGAAGCCGAGCGCAAGGTCGTCGAGGCCGAGGGCATTCGCGCCTTCCAGGAAATCGTCACCGCCGGCCTGACCGATACGTATCTCCGTTATCGCGGCGTCGAAGCCACGCTGGAGCTCGCGAAATCCAGCAACTCGAAGGTGATCGTCATCGGCGGCAAGGACGGCATGCCGCTCATCCTCAATCCCGACCCGACCCCCGGCACTCCGGCCCCCGCACCCGCCTCAGCTCCGCCGCGCCGCTGAGCGCGGCCGGCCGATCGAGCCGCGCCGCCCGAAGGCAGGGCGAACCGTCCTCGGTGAGCCGCGGCGAGCGCGCTTCGCGCTTCAATCGTGGTGCCGGTTGAACTCCGCCCACAGAACGTCGTAAGCCCGCTCCTCGTTCCCACCGAAACCCACCAGCGGAACCAGCCGGCCCTCGGCAAACGCCGCCTTGATCATATCCCGCAACTCAGCGGGCAACACAGGATACGCCGAGGCGACCGTGGTCAAAAAGTAGCTGTCCGCCGCATGCTCGCCCGCGATGTCCGGCCGCAACAGGAAGTTCACGAACTTCTCGGCCAGCTTCGGATGACGCGACGAGGTCGGGATCACGAGATTGTCGAGCACCAGCAGCGTCGCCCCGCCCGGCACGATGTGCCGGATCTTCGGATCCTGGTGCATGCCGCGCAGGATGTTCGACGTCCAGTCGAGGCACAGCGTCGCCCGGCCTTCCAGCACCTCGTCGATCGGCGACGGGCTGAAGATCACGCCCCGGTCCTTGAAGGAGAGCAGCAGCTTGCGCAGCTCCGTCAGCTCGGCCGGCGTCGTCGTGCCCGGCTCATAGCCGAGCGACACCAACGCCACGCCCATCGTCTCGCGCTTCTCGCTCAACACCGCCGTCGGCAGGCTCAACCCGTTGGGCCCGCTGAAAAATTCCTGCCACGTCTGCGGCGGATTCGGCACCGCCCCTTCCCGATACGCAATGCTCAGCGACGTCCACGCATACGGCACCGCGTAGGCCATGTAGTCCTCCTTGAAATATTTGTGCAGCAGCGGATCGAGGTGCCGCAGATTCGGCAGCTGCTTGTGATCCAGCCGGCGCACCAGCTTCCGGCGCCGCAGGTCGTTCATCACATAGTTCGACGCCGTCACCACGTCGTATTCACCCCAACTCACCTTCAGGTGCGCCATCATATCCTGATTGCTCGGAAACGTCCGCTCGATGACGCGCACGTGATGCTCGTGCTGGAACTTCGCTTTCAGCTCGGGCGTCAGGTAACCCTCGAAGGTGAACACCGTGATGCTCGCCATCGGATGATACTCGCGCATCGCGAACAAACCGGCCAGCACCGCGAGCGGCACGCCGGCATACACCAGGAATTTTTTCCGGAAATACGGGCGCAGTCGCGAAGGCCTGGGGGAACGCTGCTCCATGACGATGCGCTTGTCTGTGAACGACACCCAAGAGGAGTCAAACGCGTTCATCGGAAGAACCTCCGCGCTCCAGAAAAATGGAGCCGCGACGCCCCGTCGCGCCGCCAAGCCAACACCGCATTCATCGCCGGCCCAGGCCCCTCATTTCAGCTTTCAGCATTTCAGCTTTTCACCGTTTCCTTCCGATTTTACCGTCCGCGCCCATGTCCGCCCCCGCCGCCACGCCGTGGCTCGTCTGCTTCAAGCCCTCGCCCGGCGCCCGCCTGCGGCTCTATTGCTTCCCCTTCGCCGGCGGCGGCGCGGCAATCTTTCGCCCGTGGGCGCTGCGTCTGTGGCCCGAGATCGAGGTGTGGGCCGTGCGCCTGCCCGCACGCGAAACGCGGCTGCGCGAAGCGCCATTGACGCGATTCGCCGACGTCGTGCCGATCCTCGCCGACACACTCGGGCCCCGCCTCGCCCCCGGCGGCATGCTGTTCGGCCACAGCCTCGGCGGCCTGCTCGCTTTCGAGGTCGCCCGCCGCCTCGCCCACCAACCCGCGGCGCTGCGCGCCCTCATCGTGGCCGGCGCGCGCGGACCGGCTGTGCCCCGGACGGAGCCTGACATCAGCCAGCTCGACGACGCACGTTTCGTCGACGAACTCACCACTCGCTATAGCGGCATTCCCCAGGCCGTGCGCGACGATCCGCAACTGCTCGAATTTTTCCTGCCCGTGCTGCGCGCCGACATCGCGCTGTTCGAAGACCACCGCTTCCAACCCGGCCCGCCGCTGCCCTATCCCTTGCACGCCTTCGGCGGAAACACCGACCCGCGCGTCGACCGGTCCCACCTCGAAGCCTGGCGCGATCACACCGCCGCCGACTTCTCGCTGCACCAGTTCGAAGGCGGACACTTTTTCGTGCAGGACTCCGCCGAAACCGTGTTGAACGAAATCGCGCGCATCGGCCGAAGCCGCTCGCAGGGCGCCTTCACCACCTCGCGCCACTAACCAAAGTGATTGACATTTAACGGCAGAAGCCGAGCCTCCCGCGGAATGTTGCGCGCCCTTGCGATCCTCGTTTTGTTGAGTGCCGTGGTGGCGTTCTTCGGCAAGGATCGCAAATTCGGTTTCTGGGGCTATTTTTTCTGCTCCCTGGTTCTCACCCCCATCGTCGGCGCGCTGTTGGTCATCGCTTCCGATCGCCGCCCCACGGTGGTCGTCCCCCTTTCCCGTCCCAGCCCATAATCCATAACCAAAAAAATCCATGATCTCCCTCATCGGCCTCATCGCCTACGCTGCCCTCTGCTATATCGTCGGAACCCTCGGCAAGGATAAGACCTTCGGCCTCTGGGGCACCATCGCCATCTCGGTGCTGTTCACCCCGGTCGTCGGCCTGCTCGTCGTCCTCGCTTCCGACAAGAAGCCGGTCGCCGTCACCACGTCCTGAGCGAAATCTCCGCTCACGTCGGCTGATCTCAGCCACCGATTGCAAAGCCAACCTTCCAAGGTTGGCTTTTTGTTTTTCCCCCACCCGCGCTCCCCGCGCGCGCGAGCACGTCCGTTTTCCCTTTCAGCAATCCCCCACCCGTGACCATCACCCTCTGCAACGGCAAAGGCGGCGCCGGCAAGACCACCCTCGCCGTCCTGCTGGTGCTCGCGCTGCGACAACAGGGCTGGCCGGTCGGCCTCGTCGATCGCGATCCGCAAGCCACCGCCAGTCGCTGGCTCGCGACACTCGGCGAATCCGCTGCGGACGATGACGCCGACGACGCCGCGCATACCGTCATCGACACCGCCCCGCTGCTCGCGTCGCCTTCGCTCGCCGAATCGATCGGCCAATCCGATCTCGTGCTCCTCGTCAGCTCCTCCTCCCCCGCGGATCTGTGGAGCTCGCAGAACACCGTGGAAACGATTCGCACCCACCTCCGCCCCGACGCCTCCGCCCGGCTGCTCTTCAACCAGGTCCAGCCCCACACCCTCCTCGGCCGCGATCTCGCCGACCTTTCGCAACGCATCGGGCTGCCGCGACTCGAGAACCACCTGCGACGGCGACAGGTTTACCAACACGCTGCGCTGCTCGGGTGGAGCGCACTCGACAAACCCGCCCGCCAGGAAATGCTCTCGCTCGCCCGCGAAGTGTCCCAACTCGTCGCCCCCGCCTCATGAAAAAGAAGGACGCCCTTTTGAAGAAGCTCGGCCAGTCGCTCGAGCAGCCCACCCCGGCCCCGCGCAAGACCGCGACCCCCGCCCCGCCCCGCACGAGCAAATCCGCTTCCGCCCCGGTCACGCCGCCTCCGCCAC
>JAEYYL010000268.1 GCA_023430825.1 Verrucomicrobiota bacterium
TCGAGCAGCGTGTCGGTCGCGGGCGGCGGCGCGATGCGCGGGCTGACGGCGAGGAAGGTTTCGTCGCGTTGCAAGGCGTCGATGGCGGCGGCGATCCAGGAGAAGCCGGGGGCCTGCCAGAGAAAAACGTCGGCGTCGAAATGCGCGACGTAGCGCGTGCGCGCGCAATCCCAGCCGGCGAAGTAGGCGGAGAAGGCGTGGCCGAGATGATCGTGGGAGCGTGGCGTGGCGACGCCGGCGTAGCGTTGGTTGAGCGCGGTGAGCGCGGCGGCGTCGGGGGTGACGAAGACGATGCGGTCGGCTTCGAGCGCGGCGCAGAGTTCGCGCAGGCGTTGGAGACGGTGGGAGAACTCGCGGGCGGGCAGGCGGCTGGCGGCGTGGAAGTCGCGCGCGGACGCGGGGCGGCAGAGATCGGCGACGACGACGATTTCGCGCACGTCGCGGCGGTGGATGTGCGCGAGGCTGGCGACCATCTGCGCGCCGTAGGCGAGATCGCCGGCGGAGAGATTGATCTGGAGCGTGACGTCGGGTGTCGGGCGGTCGCTCATGCGGGGAGGTGCGGTCCGCTGAAGAGTTTTATTGTTTCCACCATTGGCCGGGGTTGTCTTTGGCGGGATCGGCGGGCGGCTTGAGCGCGAGTCGGAGGGCGCGCCAGAACCAGGTGAGCGCGGAGAACAGCCAGGCTTTGCGACCGCCGAATCCCTGCAGGACGCCCATGGACGGAACGTAGGCGCGCGGGCCCATGAGTTCGTTTACCTGGCGTTCGATACGTTCGTAGTTGCCGCGGCCGTGGATGAGGCGGACGCGCCAGAGCGTGGCGTTGGGAAAATTGGCGAGGAAATGAAATTCGCTCGGGAGCGGAGCGATGCGCAGCGTGGAATGGTAGAGCGCGTGACGGAACGCGGGCTGGTCGGCGTTGAGGTTCAGCTGCGGCTGTTTCTGCTGGAGGAGGTCGTAGTCGCGGCGCCAGCGCGTGAAAAATTCGACGACGGTGGGGGATTTTTTGAAGGCGAGGACGCCGGTGTTGAACTCGGTGAAACAGGCGGGAACGCCGGGAAGTTCGTAATCCCAGCCGCGGTTCACGTCCTGGAGCGCGGCGAAGTCGAACTGATCGAGGACGTCGAAGATCGGGGTGAGGTCGCCGAAGATCTGCGTGTCGGAATCGAGGAAGATCGCGCGATCGAAGGGGCAATGGATGGCGAGGAGCTTGTCGACGGGTTTGCGCAGCACGTCGGTGCGCACGGTGACGGAGGTGAACGGCGAAGCCCCGGGGAGCTCGCGGTCGGTGATGAGGCAGATCGGGACTTCGGGATGGAAGCGGCGGAGCGAGCGGGCGGAGTGCGCGGCTTCCTCGACGTAGCCTGCGCCGGTGGCGACGTAAACAAAACCGCGAGGCTGATGAGGCGAAGGGTGGTCGGGCATCGGACGTGAACTCACGCGAACAGCGGGCGGACGCGCGCGAGGCGGTCGGCGAAGCGCGCGCCGCGAGGGAGCGCGAGGAAGTTGTAGTAACTCGAATCGGTCCAGGGCTCTGCGGCGGTGAATGGCCGCAGGTGGCCTTCGCCATGCTGGTGGTGAAGTTCCTTCGGCAGAAGCCAGCGCTCGAAGGCGGACTCGGGAAAGCGCGCGGCGATCTCGGCGGGCGAACGATGGAAGGTTTTCAGGGCGGTGGGGTTGATTTCGACGAGCCAGAGCGGGCCGTCGGCGTCGAGCCACGCGGGCGGCGCGGCGTCGAGCGCGTCGCCTTCGGCGCCTTCGATGTCGAGTTTGACGGCGGCGGGCGTGGTCGGAAGATGGCGCTCGGCGAGCGTGCGAAGCGAGAGAAGGGTGACGGAGCGTTCGCGAAAAATGGAGCCCTCGGCGCGCGTCGGATTCAGCGACTGGATGAACGAGGTGCCTTCGCTCACGCCCTCGAAAAACGTGGTCGTGCCGTCGGTGGCGCCGATCGCGCACGACACGAGTTCGAGGTGAGCGTGGCCGAGCTGGCGGGCGGCGGCGGTGAGCATTTGCGAAACGGCTTCGCCGGCGTCGACGGCGACGACGCGACCGTGCGGACCGACGAATTGCGCGGCAGCGAAAGTGTAGGTGCCGAGGTTGGCGCCGAGATCGAGAAACGCGTCACCAGGGGCGAGCCACGCGCGCAGAACGTTCAGCTCGATGGCGTCGGTGAAATTGCTGGAGGCGACGATGCGCGAATCGGGGTGGTCAGGAAAGCAGACGTAGCGGATGCCGTCGCGGCGATAGATGAAGGGTCGGCCGCGGTGGAGCCAGATGCGGAAAAGGAGTTGGTTGTAGCGGACGCGGCCGCGGAGATGTCCGCTGCGACCGTCGACCAGCATGCGGGCGACGGTGCGAGTTTTTCGGAGGAGGGAGATCATGGTTCGGATCGCGGGTGCGGCGGGGGTGTCGCGGTTCCGGCGGCTGGGGAAATTTTGTCCTCGTGGATTGGGTGGGACGCGATGCGACCTTCGAAATGGCCGCAGGCGCCCTGCCAGCGAATGTGGGCGGCGGGGCCGGACCAGGCGCGGTGCGTGAACCAGGCTTTGGCTTGGCGCGGGGCGACGGTCCAGCGGGCGATGGGCGGCCAGGGGTTGGCGTCGTGTTGCGCGAGGACCTGCATCCAGGATTTTTGGATACCGCGATTGAGGCGGGCGAGATAGGCGGGCGCGAGGCGCGCGGCGGGGATGAGATGCGTGAGGGCGAGGTCGGGCGAGTAGGCGACGTCCCAGCCGTCGCGCAGGACGGAGAGCACGATGTCGTTGTCGCCGCCGGAGGTGAGCTCGGGGCCGCGGCGATCACTCAGGCGCCTGAGCGGCGAGCGGTTCATCCACGCATAGGCGGCGCGGCGGCGCAGCACCATGCCGGCGCCGATCGGCGCGCAACGCGGATAGGGCGGCGGGCCGTCGGCGGGCGCGGACGTGCGATCGAGGCGCGCGAATTGCGGATCGGGTCCGAGATCGCGCAAGGCGAGCAGCGGGAAAAACTCGGCGATCCAGGGAGCGGGCGCGGCTTCAAATTCAGGGCGGGTCGGACCGCCGGCGGCGCCGAGCGACGGGTGCGCGGCGAAGAGAGCGAGCGCGGCGGCGAGGAAGCCGGGAGCGAGGACGTTGTCGTCGTCGACGAACACGCAGAGATCGGCGGAAGCGGCGCGGAGGCCGCAGAGGCGGGCGGCGGCGAGGCCGGGGGTGGGTTCGCGGAGAAGGCGCAGGTTGGCGGGTCGCGGAGAGGGAAGCGAAGCGCGCTCGAGCGGCGGGTTGGAGGCGTTGTCGATCAGCAGGGTTTCCCAGCAGACAGGGGCGAGGGTTTGATCGCAGAGGCCGGCGAGCGTGCGGGCGAGCCGGCCAGCGTCGGGATTGTGCGTGGGGATGATGACGGAAAGGTCCATCGGTCGGCGCGCGAGCGCGAAATGGGGCCGGGGCGGTCGCGGGCGTTACCGGCCGGACAGAGAGACCGGGCGTGTGCTTCGCTGCCAGCCAGTGCGAGGAGCGCGCGTGAACAGGCGGATCGCGAAGACGACGAGCTTCAGGCCGATTTGGCGAATTGTGCGAGCCATAGCAGTTTCTCCTCCCGCGTTTTCTGAAACGGATTACGGAAGACCGAATCGTTCAGCACCAGCAGATCGATGTCAGTGTTGAGAAAGCATTCCCAGCCCTCGGTAGCGGTGCGGACGATCGGTTGACCGGATACGTTGAAGCTGGTGTTGATCAGAATCGGCACGCCGGTGAGCGCCCGGAACGCGGAGAGCAGCCGGTGCATATCCGGGTGGTGCTCGCGACGAATCGTCTGGAGGCGGGCCGAATAGTCGACGTGGACGACACTCGCGATCGAACAGCGGGGAAAATCCAGGCGTTCGCGCAGGGAGGAGAAGGATTTCGGCTCCGGCTCCCGACGCGCGGTCACCAGATTCGCGGTATACTGCATGAAGTCGCTGGGCCCCGGGGAATCGAACCACTCGGCGCAATGCTCCGCGAGCACGAGAGGAGCGAAGGGGCGGAATGATTCGCGGAATTTCACGGCGAGGTTGAGACGCGATTGCATGCCGGGTTGGCGTGCGTCGGCGAGGATCGATCGCGCGCCCAAGGCGCGGGCGCCGAGTTCCATGCCGCCACGAACCCAGGCTACGATTTTTCCCTCGGCCAGACGGGCGGCGATGAAGTCGAATAAATCTCCCTCGAAGGCCACGCGCCAGGGTTCGGCTTCGGCCGGGATGGCTCCCGGCTCGCTGCCGAGATAGAAGCCGCGTGCATCGATCGCGATGGGCCGTCCACCGGAACGTTCCCGCTCGCGGAGCAGCGCGGCACCGAGACCGCTTCCCATGTCACCTCCGACCGGCGAATTGAACACGTCGGGGAAAATACCCGACGCGCGCAGCTTTCCGGCGGTGACGCAATTCTGCGCGCAACCTCCGCAGAACAGGAGGTGGCTTTCGCCGGTTTCGGCGCGGACGAATGCGGCCATTTTGAACACCTCGTCCTCGAAGATTCGCTGGAGCGAAGCGGCGATGTCGATGTGCTCGGGCGTCAATGGATCCGCCGGCGATCGCACGGGAACACCGGTGGCGTGCGCGATCGACGGAAGCGCGCGCATCATCGCCTGGTAGTTCATGCGAATCGGAGCGCGCAGGCGGAAGCCGCCGCAGGAGTCTGTGGTGAAGAGCTGGCTCAGGGCCTCGACGTAAGTGGGCCGTCCGTAGGGTGCCAGGCCCATGACCTTGTATTCAGAACCAAAGGACAGGAAGCCGAGATACTCGGTGACGAGCATGTAGAACATGCCGAGGCCGTTTTCGTAAGGCTGCTCCCAAAGCAGCTTCAGCCGACCGTGATCGATCACGCCGGCGCTGGCGCTGTAGTCCTCGCCCTTTCCGTCCACGCACAGGAACGCCGCGCGATCGAACCCTGAGGTGTGAAAAGCCCCCGCGACGTGGGCGAGGTGATGCCAGGCGTAGTGGAAGTGTGCGTTGGGCAGCAGCGCACGAGCGGGTTGGGTGTAAAGCCCGCCCGCCGCCTCGGGAAGCAGCCGGCCGAGCAGCCGGGTGAACGCGGTGCCGGGGCGTCCGCTCAAGTTGAAGAGGGTGGATTGAAGGGGTTTCTCGGCAAAGACCGCGTCGGTGACCTTGTCGGCGCTGATTCCTCCTGCCTCGAGGCAATCGGCGATCGCGCGCTGCGGGAAGGCGCCGTCGTGTTTGACGCGGGTGAAACGTTCCTCCTGCGAAGCCGAAATCAGCCGGCCATCGACGACAAGTGCGGCGTTGGCGTCGTGTCCCAGAAATCCGCCGATGCCCAAGATAACGGATCGGCTGCTCATCGGGAGGATGTTTCGGACGCGAGTGCGGGCGGCGTCGGGGCGGTCGCGGACGGGTTGTGCCACGCGCGGAGGAGATTCAGCGTGTGGGCGTTGCTGGCGGCGGCGGAGCTAAACAGCGCGAGGCCGAGCACGGCGAAGGCGATCGAGAAAGCGGGACGCGTCTTGGTGGAACGCGCGAGGAGGCGCTGGGCGGCGAAAGCGAAGAACGCCACCAGCGCGCAGTAAGTGTAGAAGCTGTAGATGTAGGGAAATTCGCGGCGATAGGCCCAGATCTGGTAGCGTTCGGTGAGGCTCATCGGGAGATTGGCGAGCAGCGCGCAGGCGAGAGCGACGGCCATCACGCGAAAGGAAACGGTGCGACCGCGCGGCGCGTGAACGACCAGCGACCAGAGCGACACGCCCTGGAGCAGGGCGAGGCCCCAAGCCCAGATGGGCGTGGTGGCGAAGACGTCGCGGATCTCGGCGGCGGATTTCAGCCACGGGCCGGAGCCGGCGGGGTGGGTGCGGTGGGCGAAGAGTTCGTAGCCGGGAATCACGCTCAAGGTTTGGCGCAGCAGCGAGGTTGCGGTGGCAGCGGGATCGAGCGACCAGGTGGTGCCGGCATACGTGGACGGATGGATCACGGCGAAAAGAGCGTAGGCGGCGACATACGCTACGGCGGCAGTGATCGGGGCGGTGGCGGAGCGCGCCAGGCTGCGGAACGAACGGCGTCCTTCGTGCCAGGAGAGCGCGAAAAACACCGGCAGGAACACCATGAACAGATCGAGAAAGAAACCCGCGTGCAGGAAAAGCAGTCCGGAAAAAAGGGCGGAAATCGCGGAGCCGCGGCGCAAATAACTCAGGTGAAAATGCAGTCCGGCGAGGAGGGAGATGAAGCCGACGGCCATCGTTGGATAGGAGAGCACGGCGAAGAACGTCGGCGGCAGGTGAAGCGCGGCGATGCCGAACAGCGCGACCATCCAACCGAGGGCCGCGTTGCGGGAGACGCGACTGCAGAGCCAGCCGAGCAGACCGATCTCGGCGAAGAAAAGCGCGGCGCGCAGCGTGGCGAAAGCGACAGGGGAATCGATGCGGTAAATATCGTAGGGCCAGAAGTGGCCCGGGGCCGCGAGGTAGAAGCGGCCCTGGAGTTGCGCGCCGGGAACCATCGCGCCGACCATTTCGTCGCGTTGAATGAGTTGGTTGGCGTTGGTGTCGTCGAAATGGGCGACTCGCACCGGCGTGGTCTGGTGCACGAAGGCGACGAAGGTCAGCACGAAGCACGCGAGCAGGAGACGTTGCACCGCGAGGGGAAGACTGGGTGTGGAGGATGTCACAGTTTGCGAAGCACGCGGAAGATCTCGAGGGGCAGCGGGCTGATCACGTCGACCTTCGTGTAAACGACGTGAAGCGCGGGCAGCGCGAGATTAGCGGCGAGGACCAGAGCCAGGCCGAAGGTCGTCCAGCGGGGATGATATCGGGGGGCAACGATCAGGCCGGCGACGAGCAGCGGAAGAACGATCGCCGCGGAGCGACTGAGGTCGGACGCCAGCACCATCATCACGAGGAGGCTGAGCGCGCCGAGCGCCGGCACCGCGCCGAAGGCATGACGACGGAAGAAAAACGCGGCGTATAAGATGGGCAGCCAGCCGGCGCGGAAGCCCATCCACCAGCCGAG
>JAEYYL010000067.1 GCA_023430825.1 Verrucomicrobiota bacterium
GCCCCCCCGGGGGGGGGCCCCGCACGGCGCGCGAGATGGCCGAGGGCATGCGGATGATTGCGTTGAACGCGCAAGTGCAGGCCGCGCAGGCAGGCGAGCAGGGCGCCGGTCTGCTGATCCTGGCGGAGCGGACGTATCTCATTTCCGAGGAGATCAAGTTGGTCACGCGCAACATCGGCACGGAATTCACCGAGGCCGCGCGGCAACTCGACGAGGTGGTCGCCCAGGGCGAAACCTTGATGTCGAACGCCGCCCGGCAGCGCGCCGAGGCCGCCGCTTCGTCCGCCGACGTCGAGGCGAAACTGACGCAGCACCGGGAGACCTCGTCCAAACTGTTTGGCGAAATCGCCCAACTGCTCGTGGAGATCGAGCAGCGCTCGAGCGCGATGGCGCGCGAGGTGGAGTTCGATCCGTCATTCTGCGCGCCGCTGGATCGGCTGCGCGATCAACTGCTCGCGATCGCCGGCAGGGTGGAGGCGTCGGCGCATTTTCAACCGGGCGCGTCCGCCTCGGTCGACGGGCTCAAGGCGCGTTACACGATGGAGTCGGAGCGCCGGGTGCACGCCACGGCGTTGAGCGGGGCGCCCGCCGCGCCGGCGTCGCGGGAAGCCGCGCCCGCCGCGGACAACGTCGAACTTTTCTAGCCTTCGCCGATGAACGCCACCCTCCCGTCTTCCTGCCCTGCCGCCGCGGCCGTCGCCGCCGACACCTTGACGGTTGACGGTGCGTTGACCGTCGCCGCGGTCGAAGCTTGGCGCGTCCGGTTCGCGGATGCGCTCGCGCGGGGCGCGGGGCTGACGGTGGACGTCTCGGGCGCGACCGAGATCGACGTATTCGGCGTTCAACTCCTCTGGGCCGCCCGCCGCAGCGCGCGGGAGCAAGGCCGCGCGTTCGGCGTGATCGATGGCGGCGGGACGCTGCGCCGCGCGTGCGCGGCCGCGGGTTTGGATGCCGCGACGTTCTGATCGGCCCCTTTCTCCATGAGCAAGATCATCATGACAGTCGACGACTCCCCGAGCATCCGGCAAATGGTCGGATTCACGCTGCGCCAGACCGGCCATCAGGTGGCGGAAGCGGGAGACGGACGCGAGGCGCTGGCGAAGCTGCAGCAACAGCCGGCCGATCTCGTGATCACCGACTTGAACATGCCGCACATGAACGGCATCGAGCTGATCCGCCAGCTGCGCGCGCTGCCGCGGTATAAGTTCATCCCGATCCTGCTGCTCACGACGGAATCCCAGCCGGAGAAAAAGATGGAGGGCAAGGCCGCGGGGGCGACCGGCTGGATCGTGAAGCCGTTCACGCCCGAGCAGCTCGTCGCCGTGGTGAACAAGGTTCTCCGCTGACCGCCATGAACGCCTCCACTCCGGTCGAAACCTTCCTGATCGAAGCGAAGGATCTGCTCGACCAGATCGAAGAGATCGCGCTGGACGCGGCGCAGCAGCCGGTCGACGCCGATGCGATCAATCGCCTGTTTCGCGCGTTTCACACGATCAAAGGCTCGGGCGCGATGTTCGGTTTCGAGGTGGTCGCGGCGTTCACGCATCACATCGAAAGCGCGCTCGACCAAGTGCGGGGCGGCGCCGTGGCGGCGTCGCCGCGCTTGATGGAGCTGATTCTCGCGGCGCGGGATCATATCGCGCACTTGCTGGCGGACAAGTCCGTGGCGGATTCGCCGGAATCGGCGGCGATCGTGGCGGCGTTTCGGGATTTCGTGCGGGCCGGAGCGGCGGCGGTTTGCGTGGCTCCGCCCGCGACGCCGGCAGCCACCGGGCGCGAGGCATGGCGCATCCTTTTCCGGCCGTCGCCGCAGATCGCGGCGAGCGGGCTCGATCCCGGCGCGCTGCTCGACGAACTGCGCGGCCTCGGCGACTGCGTGGTCACTGCATTGACGGACCGCGTGCCGCCGCTCGAGGGTTTGAACGCCGAGCATTGCCACCTCGGCTGGGAAATCGCGCTCACCACCGATCGCGGCCTCAACGCGATCAAGGACGTGTTCATTTTCGTGGAGGACGAGAGCGAGCTGGCGATCGAGCGCGCGCCCGCGGCGCCCGCCGTTGCGCCGGCGGCGGCGACGCCGCGCCGCAAGCCTATCACGGTGCGTCCTTCGCGCGAAACGCAGGATGCGAGCGTGCGGGTGCCTTCAGCGCGGCTCGACCGGCTGGTGAATCTCGTGGGCGAACTCGTGATGAACCAGTCGCGGCTCACGCAGTTCGCGACGCGCGCCGACGATGCCGATCTCACCATTCCGGTGGAGGAGCTCGAGCGGCTCATCGCCGAACTGCGGGACACGGTGCTCGGCATCCGGATGATGCCGATCGGCACGACGTTCAGCCGTTTCAAGCGCCTCGTGCACGACCTCTCGGGCGAGTTGCAGAAGGAGATGGTGCTCGTCACCGAGGGCGCGGAAACCGAACTCGACAAGACGGTCATCGACCAGCTCGGCGATCCGCTCGTTCACCTGATTCGCAACAGCATCGACCACGGCATCGAAGCGCCGGAGGAACGCGCGAGGCTCGGCAAGCCGCGCCACGGCACCATCCGGCTCGCGGCCGCGCACGTCGGTTCGAACGTCCTCATCACGATCCAGGACGATGGCCGCGGTCTCGACGTCGAGACGCTGCGGACCAAGGCGATCGAGAAGAAACTGATCGCGGCTGATGCGAATCTCACGGAGCGCGAGTTGTTCAACCTCATCCTGCTCCCCGGTTTCTCCACCGCGAAACAGGTGACCAATCTCTCCGGACGCGGCGTCGGCATGGATGTGGTCAAACGCGAGATCGATGCGCTCGGCGGCTCGATCCAGATCGCGAGCGAGCGCGGCCAGGGCACGACGATCACGGCAACGCTGCCGCTGACGCTCGCCATCATCGACGGGCTGCTGGTGGGAATCGGCGGCGATCAGTTCATCATCCCGATGTCCGCGGTGCAGGAGAACGTGGAACTCGCGCGCGGCGATCGCGCGCGGCACAACGGCCGCAATGTCGTCTCGGTGCGCGGCGAGCTGATCCCGTATGTCTGGCTGCGCGGCACGTTCGAAGTCGGCGGCGAAGAGCCCGAGCTCGAGAAGATCGTGATCGTGCGCCACGGCGCGGATCGCGTCGGCCTGGTCGTCGATCGCGTGCTGGGCAGCCACCAGACGGTGATCCAGTCGCTCGGGCGTTTCTACCGCGGCATCGAGGTGCTCTCCGGCGCCACGATCATGGGTGATGGCCGCGTGGCGCTGATCCTCGACGTGCCCGGACTCGTGCGGTTCGTCGAAAAACAAAACGCCGCGCAGCGCGCGCATGCCGCCTGACCAGAAAAAATTTCACCGCTTAACATGAGCATCACCACCGCCTCCGCCTCCGCCCAATACATCACGTTCAAACTGGGCGACGAACTCTTCGCCATCGACGTCGCGCAGGTGCGCGAGGTCCTCGAGCTGCCGTTGATCACGCGCGTGCCGACCGCGCCGGCCTACATGCGCGGCGTCGTCAACGTCCGCGGCAAGGCCGTGCCGATCGTCGACCTGCGCGCGAAGTTCGGCCTGCCGGCCGTGGCCGACACGCTCAATTCGCGCATCGTCGTGATGGAGCTGATGCTCGACGGCGAGTCGACGGTCGTCGGCGGGGTGGCCGACAGCGTGCACGAAGTCATCGAGCTCGAGGCCGCGCAGATCGAGCCGCCGCCGCGCATCGCGATGCGCTGGCGCACCGAACTCATCCGCGGGATGGGCCGTCGCGGCGACGAGTTCATCATCATCCTCGATATCGAAGCCGTGTTCTCGCTCGCCGAACTGACCGCCGTCACGGCGGGGGCCGCGGCGGACTCCGCCGGCGCCGCCCCGACTCTTTGAACTGAAACCTCCCGTCCGACCACCGTCCGCACCGTATCATGAAACTCACGATTAGAACCAAGCTGATTCTCGGCTTCGGCGTTATCCTCGCCATGCTGGCGATCTCCGCGACGATCAGCATCCAAAAACTGAGCGCGATCAACGATCAGCTCAACCGGATCGTCGACTACAACAGCCTGAAGGTTCAGCTCGCTGCCGAGTTGAAGACGGCGCTGCTGATGAGCACCCGTGCCGAGAAGAACATGATCCTCGACGACACGGTCGAGGGCATGCGACGGCACGCGGCGAACATCGACCGCTATATGGCGGCGTATGCCGAAAGCCGTCAGAAACTGGGTGCGATGGCCGACGAAAAGGGCCGGGAGTTGCTGAAGGAACTGGACGCCCACTGGGGCCAGTTCGTGACGGTGAACAAGCAGGTGCGCGAGGCGACGCTGCTCAATTCGAACGCGCGAGCGGACCAGCTTTCCCGGACGGAAGGTCGTGAGGCGATCGATACGGCCTTCGCGCTGCTCAAGGAGATCGAGGCGTCGCTGCTCGAACGTGCACGCGACTCCGCCGACGCCCTCCAGGCGGCGGTCGCCGTGGGCGGAGTGGGCCAGAACCTGCTGTTTATTCATCGCCAGGAAAAGGTGATGATCCTCGAGAAGGAAAGGGCGGGGATGGAGCGTCAGGCGAAAGCCATCGCCGACCAGCAGGTGGAGCTGAACACGCGGCTCGGCGCGCTGGACCGCGTCGCCACGGTGGCCGAGCAGGCGAAGCTCGCGCAATTTCGCGCCGCGTGGAGCCGCTTCCTCGAGACGCACGAGAAGGTGCGGCAATTGATGTTTGAGAACGGCAATGTCGAGGCCGACAACCTGTCCGCCGGCGCCGGCCGGCAGGCGGCGGATGCGACCGAAGCCGTGCTGGACGGCATCGTCGAGAAGAACAACCGCGAGATGGCGCTCGAGAAGGAGAGTTCCGACGTGGCTTATGCCGCCGCGCGAAACCTTCTCATCGGCCTGCTCGCTGTCGCCCTGCTGATCGGAGCCGGAACCGCTTTCTGGTTGTTGACCTACATTTCGAAATCCCTCGAGCAGGCGCTGCATCTCGCCAAGGGAGTGGCGGCCGGCGACCTGACCCAGACCGCCGACATCAGGAATCGGGACGAGATCGGGCTCACCCTCGAGGCGTTGAACGACATGGTCGCCAACCTGCGCAACGTGGTGGGCGAGGTCGCCACCGCGGCGGGCAACGTGGCGTCGGGCAGCGAGGAAATGAGCGCGACGGCACAGCAGCTTTCGCAGGGTGCGAGCGAGCAGGCGGCGTCGGCGGAGGAGACCACCTCCTCGATGGAGGAGATGACCTCGAGCATCCAGCAGAACGCCGACAATGCACGGCAGACCGACAAGCTCGCGACCCAGGCCGCGGACGATGCGGGAACCGGCGGCGAAGCGGTGGTGAAGACCGTGTCGGCGATGAAGGAAATCGCGGCGAAGATCAGCATCATCGAGGAGATCGCGCGAAAGACGGATCTGCTGGCGCTCAACGCCGCGGTCGAGGCCGCGCGGGCGGGCGAGCATGGGAAGGGTTTCGCGGTCGTCGCCTCGGAGGTGCGCAAGCTCGCGGAGCGCAGCCAGACGGCCGCGGCGGAAATCAGCAAGCTCACCGCCGGGGGCGTCGCGGTCGCGGAAGGTGCGGGAGCGTTGCTGGTGAAGCTCGTGCCCGACATTCGCAAGACCGCGGGGCTCGTGCAGGAGATCGCCGCGGCCAGCGCCGAACAGAACACGGGGGCCGCGCAGGTGAACAAGGCGATCCAGCAGCTCGATCAGGTAATCCAGCAAAATTCGTCGGCGTCCGAAGAGATGGCGTCGACCGCCGAGGAGCTCTCGAGCCAGGCCGAGCAGCTGCAGGCGGCGATCGCCTTCTTCAAGATCGGTGTCACCGGCGGGCCGGCGACGGCCGCGCCGAAGCATGCGACGCCGGCCGTCCGGAGCAGCGCGTCCAAATCGCCGCGCCCCGCGCCGGCGGAAAAGCCCGCGCTGGCGGAGCCGGCGCGAGCCGGCGGCAAATCGATCGTGCTCGCCGGATCCAACGGTGGCGGCGACGCGCACGATCGCGAGTTCGAGCGCTATTGATTCCTGCGAACCTGGCTCCGCACCAGGAGCCAGCGGGACGCGCCGGGTGTATCCACATGGAGGATATGCCAGGCGCGACCTCAACTTCCCCTGAACCACCAATGAAAAACCTGAAGATTCGTGCCAAGATCATGGGCGTGGCGCTCATGATCCTCCTGCTGATGGGCGGCGCCGCCGGCATCACGCTCGTCAAAGTTGCCCACCTCGGCCAGGAGATCGACGCCATCGCCGAAACGCTGGTGCCGCTGAAGTCCGCGACGGAGGCGGCGGTGCTGCAACATGGCGAGCAGAACCGGTTGTTTGAACGGCTGGTTCGTTTGGGCGCGCAACGTGGTGTCGAGACGGCGGCGCGCGAGTTCGATGCGGCGCAGCAGGCGTTCGATCTGCATGCGCAGCGCTTCGAGCGGGCGCTGGGGCGCGCCCGCGAACTGGCGGTGGTCGGCGAAAGGAACGCGCGGACGGATGCGGACCGCCGGCCGCTGGCGGCGGTCGCGGTGGAGCTCGACCGGCTGCTGGCCCTGCAGAAGGCGCATGTGCATGAGGTGCAGGCCGTGGTCGCCCTGTATCGCGCCGGCAACCCTGCTGCGGCCGTTCAGGACGCGGCCCGCGTGTTTGCCGCCGAGGACGCGTTGCAGGCGGGGATCGAGGCGTTTGGCGGTGAAACGCTCGGGCGGCTCGTCGACCAGGCGGTGGCCGATGCCGCCGCGCACGAGCACGAGGCCGAGCGTTTCAGCCTGCTGTTGTCGATGGTGGCGCTCGCGGTCGGTGCGACGTTCGCCTGGATGCTCAGCTCGAGCATCGCGCGCCAGCTGGGCCGCGCGGTGGAACTCGCCAACGCCGTGGCGCGGGGTGACCTTACCCAGAAACTGGATACAGTGCAGCGCGACGAGGTCGGGCAGCTCGCCGCGGCGTTGAACCAGATGGTGGCCAACCTGCATGCGACCGCGACGGTCGCCGAACGCATCGCGCAGGGCGATCTGGCGGTCGAGGCGCGGGTGCTGTCCGACAAGGACACGCTCGGGCTCGCGTTGAAGAAAATGCTAGAGTCGCTCCGCACGATCGTGGCGGAGGTGACGGCGGCTGCCAGCAACGTGGCCTCGGGCAGCGAGGAAATGAGTGCGACGGCGCAGCAGCTTTCGCAGGGCGCCAGCGAGCAGGCGGCGTCCGCGGAGGAAACGACCTCGTCGATGGAGGAGATGGCATCGAGCATCCAGCAGAACGCCGACAACGCGCGGCAGACCGACAAGCTCGCGACGCTGGCCGCGGCGGATGCGGGCACCGGCGGCGAGGCGGTAGGGAAGACGGTGTCGGCGATGAAGGAGATCGCGGCGAAGATCAGTATCATCGAGGAGATCGCGCGGAAGACGGACTTGCTGGCGCTCAACGCCGCGGTCGAGGCCGCGCGGGCGGGCGAGCATGGGAAGGGTTTCGCGGTCGTCGCCTCGGAGGTGCGCAAGCTCGCGGAGCGCAGCCAGACCGCGGCGGCCGAAATCACGCGGTTGACCACGAGCGGTGTGGCCGTGGCGGAGACGGCGGGGGCGATGCTGCGCAAGCTGGTGCCGGACATCAGCAAGACGGCGGCGCTGGTGCAGGAAATCGCGGCGGCGAGCGCCGAGCAGAACACCGGTGCGGTGCAGGTGAACAAGGCGATCCAGCAGCTCGACCAGGTGATCCAGCAGAACTCGTCGGCGTCGGAGGAAATGGCGTCGACGGCCGAGGAGCTGTCGAGCCAGGCGGAGCAGTTGCAGGCGGCGATCGGATTTTTCCGTCTCGGCGCGGGCG
>JAEYYL010000406.1 GCA_023430825.1 Verrucomicrobiota bacterium
CCCTGACTAGATCGGGAACGGCGCAAGACGCAACGGCCGGACCGCAAGCCCGAGCAGTTCGCGCTCGTTATCGTCCCCCGCGATGCGGTTCACGTGCACCGCGAAACAGGTTTTGCACTGATGCACGAGCAACCACTCGCCATCGGGTCGCGCGCACACCGCGATCGGCTCCATGCCGCCGCCGCACTCCGCGGCGCGGTCGCCGGGCGTGTCGTCGAGGTGCATGCTCCACAAGCACCACGGGCAGTGGTTGCGATGACGCGTGCCGGGCGCATCGAGCGAAAACTCCATGCGACAATGGCGGCATTTGAGATAGTCCGCGCGCGGGCGCGAACGGGAATCGGAATGAGTCATGAGGATGCGGCTGCACCCCGGCGATGAGGTCGAATAATCCCGCGGCGCACCCCGTGCGCCGCGAGCCGCGATTCACGTCGATCCAAAACCGGAAGCGCGGCGGGCGAATGCCGGGGCGTAAAACGCCTCCGTCAGCCAACGGCTCCGAATCGACGCATCCTCAGGCAGTCTCTGCGATCAATGACATCCGCCGGGAGCCTGCGCCCGGCAGCCGCGCGGGGTCAACGCCGGACTTGCCTGCCGTCTCCGCGCGCTCAGCCGCCGTTCCCGCCCGGCTCGCCCGCGCCCGGCTTCGTCATCGACAGCGGCTCCAGCGCGCGGTCGAGCGCCTCGGCCTCCATCAACTTCCGCTCCAGCACGATCTCGCGCAACGTGCGCCCGGTGGTCAGCGCCTCCTTCGCCACCGCCGCGGCCTGGTCGTATCCAATAAACGGATTCAGCGCGGTGACCAGCATCAGCGAGCGGTCCGTCAGCTCGCGACACCGCCCCACGTCCGCCTCCAGGCCGCGCACGCATTTCTCGGCAAACACCCGCGTCCCGTTGGCCAGGCAATGCACCGCCTCGTGCAGGCAGTGCGCCATCAGCGGCAGCGTGACGTTCAACTCGAAATGCCCGTCGCGCCCGCCCATCACGACGGTCTGCGCGAGACCCTGCGTATAAAGGCACACCTGCACCAGCATCTCGCTCATCACCGGGTTCACCTTCCCCGGCATGATCGACGAGCCGGGCTGCGTCGGCGGCAGCCGAAGCTCGCCCAAACCCGCCCGCGGCCCCGAACCCAGCAGCCGGATGTCGTTCGCGATCTTCGTGAGGCTCGCCGCGATCGTCGCCAGATAACCGGCGACTTCCACGCAGTCGTCGCGCGCGCCCTGCGCTTCGAAATGATTCTCCGCCTCCCGGAAGCGCAGTCCCGTTTCCTCCGTGAGGATGCGACACACCCGCGCGCCGAACTGCGGATGCGCGTTGATGCCCGTGCCCACCGCCGTCCCGCCCACCGCCAGCTCCTCGAGCGCCGCGATCGCCTTCCGCGCGCGCTCGCCCGCCTTGCGCACCTGCGCGAGGTAACCGGAAAACTCCTGCCCGAGCGTGAGCGGCGTCGCATCCATCAGATGCGTGCGACCGATTTTGACGATGCCGGCGAACTCCCCCGTCTTCTCCTCGAGCGCGCGCTCGAGCGCATCGAGCGCCGGCACGAGCTCACGGTGCAACGCGAGCGCCACGCTCACATGCAGCGTCGTCGGAATGATGTCGTTCGACGACTGCCCGAGATTCACGTCGTCGTTCGGATGGAGCGGCTTCTTCGCGCCGATCGGCAACCCTGCGAGCTGGCTCGCGCGATTCGCGATCACCTCGTTCGCGTTCATGTTGGTCGAGGTGGCCGACCCGGTCTGGAAAACGTCGATCGGAAAATGCTTCGTCAACCGCCCGTCGGCGATCTCGCGGCCGACCGCTTGAACCAGATGCGCTTTCTCCGGCGACAACAACCCGAGTTCGAGATTCGCCCGCGCACAGGCGAGCTTCACCAACCCGAGTCCGCGGATAAACGCGTCGGGCAGCGGTCGTCCACTGATGGGAAAATTCAACACCGCCCGCTGGGTCGACGCGCCAAACAGCGCATCGGCCGGCACCTGCATTTCACCCATCGAATCTTTTTCGGCGCGTATCACGCCCCGATCTTAACCTATTTCTCCGGAAAGCAAAAGGCCCCGCATGCCGCGGGGCCCGAAAGCTGCGATCTGGGCAGACCTCAGAATCTGAACGCGACCCGGTCGCCCTTCACCCCGATCCGGCTGATCGAATCGTAAAGCCGCTCCTCCGTGAGATGCCGTGAGACGCGCCCACTGCCGACCACCTCGATGTCCGCCTCGCCCGCCACGGCCGGAAGCGCCGTCGCAAGCAGACGCGAACGCCGCGATTCGCCCGGCACCGCCATCTGCGCCAGCGGATCGCGCACCGGCTCGCGCAGCTCGGGTCGGCCGACCGGCACCCCAAAAACCTCGTCCATCAAGCCCGGATTGTCCGCCTGCGCCGCCGCGAGATTGGCGGCAATATAGCGCGCGGACGGCGTCGGCTCCTGCGCCACCACCGGTTCGGCCAGCAACGGCACCGTGTGCGCAACCTGCCCGACGTCCAACGCCGCGACCGCCTCCCGCGGCTCCTCGACGGCGATCTGAGTCACCGCCGGAGCCGGCGTCGCGAGCGCAGGCGCACTCGTTTGCACCGCGGCCTCGCCATAAACCGTCGATGCCGCCAGCTCCGTCGAATCGGCGTGAAATGCATGCGGCGTGCGATACTCGCGCACCGTCACAAAAGAAAGCGCCAGGATCGCCGCCGCCCCGACGGGCAACTGATGACGCGACACCCGCGCGCCGATCCGAATAAACGGTGACCACCACGGACGCGGCTCGACGATCGCCGCCAGTTGCTTGGCCCGCAGCTCGCGTTCGAAATCCGTCCAGAACTCCGGCCTCGGGCGCTCGGCCCGTTTTACCTGCAACAAATCCTCAACAGTGACGGTTTTCTTGCGATTCATCGGCGAATATAAGGCTGCAGTTCTGACTGAAGAATTTGTTTCGCGTAGTGAAGCCGCGACCGGACCGTGCCCACCGAGCAATCCATCACCTCGGCAATTTCCTGATGGCTGAGGCCATCGATCTCAAAAAGGGTCATCACGGTTCTGTGCTTGATAGACAATTTCTGCATCGCCTCGTTCAATTTTTCCTGGAGCTCCCGCGCATAGGTCTCCCGATCCGCTCCCGTCGCGTCCGTCAGCGCCGCCAGCACATCCGCAGCGATCGGATCGTCCGCGTCGATTTTCTCGAAGCTGAAGAACGTCCGCAGCCGGTGCTTCCGCAGGTGCGTAAGCGTGGAATTCACCGCGATGCGATACAGCCACGTGAAAAACGACGATTGCCCCTGGAAACGGTTGATCGATTGGAACGCCTTGATGAAGGCATCCTGGGTCAGGTCCGCCGCATCCTCCCGATTCGAAGTCAGGTGATAAACGACCCCGTAAACGCGCTCGCGATACTTCACCACGAGTTGATCGAACGCCGCCACATCCCCCGCCTGCACCTGCCGCACAACCGCCATGTCCGAATCCGCCTCCTGTTGGCGGTCGGGCGACGCAACGAGCGTTTTGCCGAGGCTTTTGGCCGCATCCATAGCGAAGCGAACAAAGCCAATGCCCCCCGCCGGCGCAAATGGAAAGTAGGCCGCACCGCGAATGTTACCGGCGTTTCACCGTCGCCGCCCGCAGATCGGTGCCTGCTTGCGGCAGCGGACCCGCGGAATGCCTCGCTGCCGTGAGCAGCGGGATCGCCGATCGCCCGCGCTTGGCCGCACGGTCCAGCCGCAGACCCGCCTCAGCGGCCCGGCCGCAACGCCGCCAATTGTCCGCGCAAGACTTCGCAGAGACTCAACAAGAGCGCAGTCGGTGGCTCGCCCGGCCACTCCTGCAACGCCGTCATCGCCGCCCCGATTTCGGCCTGCACGGCGTCGCTCACGGCCTCGAAGACGCCGAGGTCCTTCATCTGCTCCAGGCGCAGCGTGAGCTGCGGCGGCCGTTCGCCGCGGATCTCCGCCGCGAGCTCGCTCCGCCCCGCCGCGTCGAGCCGCTCCGTCAGCACCAGCAGCGGCAGCGTGAGCTTTCCGCTCGCGAGATCCGTGCCGAGCGTTTTGCCGATGCGCTTCTCCTCGCCGAAGAAATCCGCCAGGTCATCGTAAATCTGATACGCAATCCCAAGATGCCGGCCAAAACGCGCCGCCGCCTCCACGAAACCGTCCGACGCCCGCGCCAACCTCGCGCCCAGGAAACAGGAGACGCGAAACAGCTCCGCCGTCTTCAAATCGATCACCCGACGGTAATCCGCCAGCGTGATCGCCGTCGTCCCGCGCCGCAGCGTCTGCACGATCTCACCCGCGCACACCCGACGCATCGACTCCGATACCGCCGCGCAAATCTCCGTCGTCGGAAATCCCGTCGAAAGGTGCACCGCATGCGCGAACAGCGCATCGCCGAGCAGCACCGCCGGCGTCGCCCCGTAGGTGCGGCCCGCCGTCCCCCGGCTGCGCCTCACATCGGCGCCATCCATGATATCGTCATGCACCAGCGTCGCGAGATGCACCAGCTCCACCACCGCCGCCACGCGCACGAGCTCCGGTTGCACGACTCCTGCGCCGCGCCAACCGCTGAGAAACACCAGCGCCGGCCGGATGCGTTTGCCCGACGTATCGATGCAATAATCGGCCATCTCGCGGATCTCCGGCTCGAATGCGGCGATCTGCTCGCGCAGAAAAACGTCCAGCCCGGCCATCTGCGGGCCAAGCAGCGAGAAGACGCTGGCAAACGCATGCGCCGGCGTGGACGCAGAGGGGTCGGCGGATCGAACGGTCATGGTGGGCGTGACCCTACGACCGCCCCGGCAAATGGCTAATCAATAGTCGCGATCCGCGCTGCGATTACCCGGAAGGCGCAACGAATCCACCAACGGCCCGACTCACCGGCGACACCATCTGCAAAAAACGACGTTTCATCCGGCCTCTGACGCCACCGCGGGATCAGCGACGTTGCTTCCGTGTCCCTTGTGCTTGAAAACGACGAAGATCCAAGGCGCATGAACGACAATCCCCTCCTTCTTTTGATCGTCGGGGCCACCGGCCTCTACTTCGGCAAACTCTGGCTCGACGACCTGCGCGCCGCCCGCGCCGGCCGGCCCAATCCGCGCGCGCTGCCCGGCGCGACGCCCGCCCGCCCTTCGGCGCTCTGGATCGCCAGCCTCGGCGCGCTCGTGCTGCTCGTCGTCGAAACCCTCGGCGAACACGCCCTCGGTATCGCCGACGAGCAATCGACCATGACCTGGCTGTTCGCGGCCTACACCCTCATCGCCGCCCTCATCGAGGAGGTGATTTTTCGCGGGTTCCTCGTCATCGAAGGCCGCGGCACGGCGGCGCGCTGGGCGGGCATCCTGACGGCCTCGGCCCTTTTCGCCCTGCTTCACCCCTTTTTATGGGAATGGGAGGACGCCGGTTTCGCGCTCACTCTGGACGCCAAGGGCGTATTCAGCACCGCGATCGTGTTCGTGACGTCCGTGTGGTTGTATGTGGCGCGGTTCGCGCGGTGGAATCCCACGCAGTCGCTTCTTCCGTGCATCGTCGCGCACGCGGTGAAGAACGCCGGCGTGATCGCCATCAAAGCCGGCAGCGGCTTCATGGGCGGACTGTGGTGAACCGGGACCGGTCGGGCTCACCCCGGGGCGGCCGGGGGCGCGCGTTCGGTCCGCGCCGCCCCGCCGGGATGAAACGGCCCGCGCGTCGAGGAAGTTGCACACCAAAGGTGGAACCCGACGTCCTCTGTATAGACCGGGGACATGGGTTACACCTGTTCGGAGACATGGGTAACACATGGGGATGCCGTGGATCACCGCGTCACCCATGTGTCAAAGACACGAGTTTGTGT
>JAEYYL010000189.1 GCA_023430825.1 Verrucomicrobiota bacterium
ACATTAAGATGTCGCATATGCGACATCTTAATGTCGCGGAGGAAACTCGCGGCCTCCTCCGCGTGCGCAGAAAACTTGCGCGCACCGCCCATCGCAGTTCGCTCCAAGCCATGGGAGTCGCCACACCGCTGCCCCGCGCCAGCATCGACCCCGTCGATCCGCGGCTGCGTCGCCTCCGCCAGCTCGCCTGGCTGCTCGATCGTTCGCTCGGCCTCGGACCGCGCGGACGTTTCGGCCTCGATCCGCTGCTCGGCCTCATCCCCGGCATCGGCGACTGGGCCGGCGCTGCCCTCTCCCTCTATATCGTTTACGAAGCCACCCGCCTCGGTCTCGCCTGGTCCGTCGTGGGTCGCATGGTGGGCAACATCGCCATCGAAGCCCTCGTCGGCACCGTGCCGATCGCCGGCGACGCCTTCGATTTTGTCTGGCAGGCCAACATGCGGAATCTGCAGCTTGTCGAACGCCATTACCGGCCCGACCTCCGGCCGCGCCCGCTCCGCGATGTCGGTGGCTTCATGATCGGACTCGCTCTCGCCTTGCTCGCCCTCCTGGTCGCCAGCCTCTTCGCCGCCGCCTGGGTGCTTCGCGAACTGTGGCAATTTTTCGTGGCATAAAGTCGCCGCCCGCCCGGCGCGACCTGAGGCATGCTCCCTAAAGGACGCGCATCGCTTTCCTCGGCGCAACGTCTTTTCATTACCGCACCACCTCGTTCGACCTTCGTGCGGATCGGGAATTTCCCTTGGCTCGCTTCAGAGATTCGTCCGCGATTTCCCGCTCCGTCGAGCTTCGGTCTCCGCGTTGTAGTGGCGCGACAACTACGTGTTTTCGGTGCAGCATTCCGAGTTCCAGCTCTTTCCGGCCCTTCTCCTCTCTTCACGCGTCCGACCGCGAGTGCCGCCTTCCCGCTCGTCGCCGGCCATGCCTCCCTGTTCGCCCTCCGCCACGGAGTTCTTCGTGGATGCCGACTGGCGGATCGAACAGCTCGGCTGCGATGTCCCCCGCCTTCTCGGCTTCACGCCGCGCGCCGCCGCCGACCTGCTCGGCCGCCGATGGTGGGAATTCATTCCCGCGCTCGTCGGCAGCGACGCCGACCGCCATCTGCGCGAGGCCTTGCGCGAACGCCGCGCCGCCTTGGTGACATGGCGTCATCCTCATCTCGGCCTCACCCTCGAATTTCAATGCGAGCCCGTCGGCCGCTCCTTCCTCCTCCGTGTGCGCTCCCTCGCCGGGCCCGCGCCCGCCGATCCCGCAGCCTCCGCCCTCACCCCGGCGGCGCCACCCGCCAATCTCCGCGCGATCGAGACCGCCCTCTCGCTGCAGTCCGAACCCGCGTGGCTGTGCAGCGCCTTGGGCCGGTGCCTTTATGCCAACCCCGCCGCCGGGGAACTTCTCGCCGCCAAACCCGCCGACCTGCTCGGCAAAAAGTTCGTCGAACTCCCCTTTCCCGGCGACGCCGCCCGCCCGCTCCGCGTTCCACTCGAACAAGCCGTTTCCTCCTCGATCGCCCAAACGATCGACGCCCTCCTTCCCACCGCGCCGCGTCCCTCCCGCCACGAATTTCGCTTCACCCCGCTGGTCGACCGCCCCGGCGCCCCTCCCCTCGTGATCGTCACCGCGCGCCGCCTCCCCGAGCCGGCTGCGCCGCCGGTCGCCTCCGCGCCCGATCTGCGACACGACGCGCTCGTCGAACTCGCCGCCCAGCTGCTCAACGACCGCCTCGCCGAGTCGCCTCTCGTCGCCGCCCTCCAACGCATGGCCCGCGCGCTCGGCGCCGAGATCCATCTGCATCATGCCGTCACACCCGACGGAAAGGGGCTGCGCCTCGCTGCGAGCGGCGGAGTGGCCCATGAACAGCTCGGCGCCGCCGCCAATCCCCTCATGGGCGAGGGCCCTTGGGGCGCCGCCGCCGCCAACCAGTGGCCCGTCATCCACGAGGACCTCGCCCACGCCGAGTTGCCCGATACGCCGGAGCTGCGCGCATGGCACGTGCGTGCCGTTGCCGCCCAGGCTCTCTCCGCCGGCGGCGCACTCCTCGGCACACTCACCTTCGCCACCACGTCCCGCGACCGTTTCTCCCGCGAGGATCTGCGCTACATCCGCGATGCCACGTCTCTCCTCGCCGCGGGCCTGCTCGCCCGGCGCACCCGACAGGAAACCGCCCTGGCCCTCGCCACCGCACACCAGGCCGCGAAATCGAAGGACGAGTTTTTCGCATCGCTCGCCCACGAACTGCGCACGCCGCTGAATCCCGTGCTGCTCATCGCCAGCCAGGGCGCCGACAACGCCACCCTGCCGCTTTCCGTGCGCGACGACTTCAGCGCCATCGCCAAAAGCATCCGGGTCGAAGCCCGCCTGATCGACGATCTCCTCGATCTGAGCCGCGTCGACCGCGGCAAGCTCGCCCTCGAGCCCGTGCTCCTGCCTCTGCACAGCGTGCTCCTCGAAGCGCTCGCCACGATCACCCCCGAACTCGAGGAGAAACGGCTCGATCTCGCGCTCCACCTCGCCCCCGTCTCCCCCTCCGTGCGCGGCGACCCCCTCCGGCTCCAGCAGGTCTTCTGGAACATCCTCAAAAACGCCGCCAAGTTCACGCCCCGCGGCGGCGCGATCTCCGTTCGCACGAGCGTCGCCGCCGGCGCCGCCCGCGTCGAAATTCTCGATACCGGCGTCGGCCTGACCCCGGAGGAAAAGGCCTGCGCCTTCGAATCTTTCTCCCAAGGCGAACACGCGCGCAGCGGGTCTTCGCCCTTCGGCGGCCTGGGGCTCGGCCTCACCATCGCGCGCAACCTCGTCGACCTCCACGGCGGCCGCATTCGGGTCGAAAGCGAGGGCCGCGGCACCGGCGCCTGCTTCATCGTCGAACTTCCCCTCGCCGCCGAGCCCGCCGCCCCCATCGCCCCCGCCACCGAGCCTGTCGTCCTCCCCGCCGCCGCCCCGCCGCCCCCCGCCGCCGCGCCACGCTTGCGCATCCTCCTCGTCGAGGATCACCGCGAAACCCGCGAGGCCCTCCTGAAACTCCTCGTGCATCGCGACCACGAGGTGATCGCCGCCGGAAGCATCGCCGAAGCCCGCACCGCCGCCCTGCGCAAGGAATTCGATCTCGTCATCTCCGATCTCGGCCTGCCGGACGGCTCCGGCTACGACCTGATGACCGGGCTCCACAGCGATCATGGCCTGATCGGCATCGCACTCTCCGGCCAGGAACCGCCCGCCGACGGTCGCGGCCGCGCCGCCGGCTTCGTCGCCCACCTCGTCAAACCCGTGCGCCTTCACGCTCTCGAAGCCGCCCTCGCCGACGCCGCCCGCATCGCCATCGACTGATCCGCGCCCACCCCGGGCGAAAATTTCCCCTGGGATAACGCGGGCCGAACCCGACGCCTTCCGCCGCCGGCGCACGATACCGGGATAAAAATTCGTCAAAAACCGGTCCGCCACGCCCATTCAACCGACGATGCATTTGCGCCAAAACGACTTCCGAAAACGCGCGCGTTCACGCCAAGCCGGCCGGCCGGCTCCATCCCGACGTTCCTTGGTCTGCAAGCCCATCCGGGTCCTTTCATGCCTTCCTCCGCAGTTTCCTCCCTCGCACTCCGCATCCTTCTCGTCGAAGACCAGCCGCTCGATGCCGAGCTGCTGCTGCTCGAACTCAAGCGATCCGGCTTCGCATCCGCGCTCGTGCGGCGGGCGGAGACCGCCGAGGAATTCAACCGCGAGCTCGCGCACGCCCCCGACGTCATCCTCTGCGACTACGCCCTCCCCGCCTTCAGCGCGCCGGAAGCGCTGCGCATCGTGAAACAGCGCCAGCTCGACATCCCGTTCATCATCATCTCCGGCTCGATCGGCGAGGAAATCGCCGTCGACGCGATCAAACACGGCGCCGACGATTACCTGCTGAAGGACCGGCTCGGCCGGCTCGGCCCCGCCGTGACCCAGGCCCTGGAGGAGAAGAAACTTCGCACCGCCGCCCAGCGCGCCGAGGAAGACCTGCGCCAGTCCGAATACAAATACCGCTGCCTTTTCGAACACCTGCCTGACGCCGCCTACCTCTGCGACTCGGCCAACGGCCGGATCATCGACGTCAACCACCGCGGCGAAGCCCTCCTCGGTCTCGACCGCGCGGGCGTCCTCGGCGCGAAACTGCCGCAGTTCGTGACCCCACAGGTGTTTCGCTCCCTCGTCGAAGCCGCCCGCCAGCCCGACGCCGCGCCACGTCCCCTCCCCGTCGAAATCGTCGGCGCCGACGCCCGGCGGACCCCCGCCCAGATTCTAGGCGCGATCGTCCCGATCTATCACCGGCCGCTGCTGCTCGCCTTTGTCCGCTCCACCCCCGCCGATTCGGCGCCATGAACCGCCTGCGCTCCGCCCGCCTCTACGCTCACCTCCCGCAATCCGGTGGCAGGCCACCGCCACCCGCGGCTCACCTCTCGGCGCTCGTTCCCCGTCGCCCCCGTCGCCTTTACGCCGGTCCCGCAATTCTTCCCGAGGGCGCCGCATGTTTCCCCTTGGCACGCTCCACGACTCGCCTTTTCGTCCGACTTTAATGTCCTCATCCAAACCCGGAGTTCTCGCGCTCGAAGATGGCAGCGTATTTCGTGGCCTCGCCTTTGGCGCCGATGCGACCATCGCCGGCGAGTGCGTTTTCAACACCTCGATGACCGGCTATCAGGAGATCATCACCGATCCCTCCTACTTCGGCCAGATCGTCACCATGACCGCCGTGCAGATCGGCAACTACGGCCTGAGCCCGGAGGATGAGGAATCGGGCGGCCCGAAATGCGCCGGCCTCGTCGTGCGCGAATTGTCCCCCGTCGTCTCGAACTGGCGCTCCACCATTTCGCTCCACGATTACCTCGTCAAACACGGCATCCCCGGTCTCAGCGAAATCGATACGCGCGCCCTCACGAAAAAACTCCGCGTCGACGGCGCGATGAAGTGCTGCCTTTCCACGCTGCCGATCAGCGACGAAGACGCGATCGCCCGCGCCCGCGCCTGGCGCGACATGGCCGGCAGCGACTACGTCAAGGACGTCAGCTGCACCGCGCCCTACCTCTGGCGCGCCGACGACGCCGCCAACTACAACGCTCCCTATCTTCCCGTCGGCACCACGCTCAACGCCCCCGCCATCCCCGCGAAAAAGTTCCGCGTCGCCGCCTTCGACTACGGCGCGAAACACACCATCTTCCGCAAGCTCATCCGCCACGGCTTCGACGTGCAGGTGTTTCCCTCCACCGCCACCGCCGAACAGGTGCGCGAACAAAACCCCGACGCGGTCTTCCTGTCCAACGGCCCCGGCGATCCCGCCGCCCTCGACTACGTGCACAAGACCGTCACCGGTCTGCTGCCGCACTATCCGACTTTCGGCATCTGTCTCGGCCACCAGATGATCACCCACGCGCTCGGCGGCGAGACGTTCAAGCTCAAGTTCGGCCACCGCGGCGGCAACCAGCCCGTGAAAAATCTCGAGACCGGCCGGGTCTCCATTACGGCGCAAAATCACGGCTTCGCCACCGACCCCAAATCGCTCGAAAAACGCGGCGCGAAGGTCACCGAGATCAATCTCAACGACAACACCGTCGAAGGCCTGCGCCACACCACGCTCCCGGTCTTCAGCGTGCAGTATCACCCCGAGGCCGCTCCGGGCCCGAACGACGCCGATCCGCTCTTCCTCGACTTCTACAAGATGGTCGAGGCCCGCAAAGCCGGCAAAATCTAGCCCGCATAGATCACACTTCCGGGTGAACCCACTCCACCCTGAGGCTTGCCGTCAAACTATCCTGTCATTGTGAGGAGCGAAGCGACGAAGCAATCCATCTCGCTGGATCGCCACGCCCTCGTTCCCGCCACAGGCGGCCAAGCCTCGGGCTCGCGGTGACAATCGGGACTGTGATGAATTCGGACTAGCAGAGCTCCGATCCAGAGGCCACCGAGCGAAATGCCGGGCGCAGATGCGAGCCTTCATCGTCGTCAGCATTCGTCTGCATGAAAGCCCCCGAACACCTTGTGGCCTCCGGCTTCCTCCGTGTCGGCCCTCGGTGATCTCTGTGTCACAAGCCTTGGTTGAGTTGGGTGCGATCTACCCGGGCGAGCCCGCCACTTTCCGCCCCCAGCCGTGATCCGGCGCCCAGCCCTCGGCGCTACCACCCGCACGACCGCAGCGCCGCCGTAATATCCTCCATGGAAAACGGCTTCGGCACCGTCGCGTCCACCCGCAGCTCCGCGAGCGTCCGGCGCACCTGCGCCGTCAGGTAACCGCCGATCACGACCACCTTCACCGGCAGCTCCTGCGTCCGAATCATCCGCACCACGTCGAAACCCGTGGCCCCCGGCATATTCAAATCGGTGATACACACGTCGAAATCGCGCGGCCGCAGCGCGAGCTCGCGCATCGCCGCCGAACCGTCCGACACCACCGTCACCGTATGGCCCCACCGCTCGAGAATTTGGCTCAGCGTCGTCGCCACGTCGGGTTGATCGTCCGCGAGCAGGATGCGCGCGAGCCGCGATCCTTCGTCCGCCCCCACCCGCACCGCCGTCGCGCCCGGCTCGGCATCCGGCACCGCCGCCTCCACCGCCGGCAGCAACACGTGAAATTCGCTCCCGCCGCCCGCCTGCGTCTCCACCTCCACCTCGCCGCCCATCGTCTTGATGAGATGCCACACCGTCGCCAGGCCGAGCCCCGTGCCTTGGCCCACTTCCTTCGTCGTGTAAAACGGCTCGAAGATCCGCTCCCGCACCTCCTCCGTCATGCCCATGCCGTTGTCGCGCACCGTCAGCACATGACACCGCCGGCTCGCCACGCCCGCGCTCAACGCCACCCGTTCCACCGTCGTCAACTCGATCTCGATCGAGGGCACCCACTCCGCCGGCGGCCGGCCCGCCGCCTTCTCCAGCAGCGTGTCGCGCGCATTGAGAATCAGGTTGATCACGATCTGCGCCACATCGGTGCGATTCTGCGAAATCCACAGCCCGCCCGGCCCCGGCAGAATCTTCAACTGCACCCGCCGGTCGATCGTGTGCCGCAACAACTCCAGATTGTCGTGCACCGCCGCCCGGAAATCCAGCGTCTCCACGTTCACCGACGCCCGCCGGCCAAACGTCAGGATGCGCTGCGTCAGCTCCCGCGCTTCGCCGATCGCCGCGATCACCGGTTTCAACTGCTCTTTCAAGTCCCCACCGCGAGCGAATCCGTCCCGCATCATCGTCGTCTGCAGCAGCATCGGGGTCAGCAGATTGTTGAACTCGTGCGCGATCCCGCCCACCAGCTCGCCGATCGCCCGCAGGCGCCGCCCTTGCTGCAGCTCGCCGTCGGCCCGCTTCAGCTCCGAAACATCCGTATGGCTGCCGATGATACGCCGGAGCGGACCGCCCGGCTCCCGCACCGCGATCAGCCGCACCATCAACCACCGCCACGATTCGTCCGCATGCCGGTGGCGCGCCTGGAAGACCTCCGGCTCGCCCGTCGCGTGGAACCGCGCCCACGCCCGCTTCACCGCCGGCAGGTCCTCGTCATGAATCCGCGCCAGCCACGCCTCCGGCTCGCGCGGCATCGCCTCGGCCGCCAGCCCCAGCATCGCGCGGCAGCGCTCGCTCGCCGTCATCCGGCCCGTCTTCACATCGTAGTCCCAAATGCCGTCGTTCGATGCCTCGAGCACCAACCGGTTGCGCTCCTCGCTCGCCCGCACCGCCGCCTCGGTTTCCTTCAATCGCGTGATGTCGACCACCACGCCGACCAGACTCCACGCCGACGGCCCCAGCCGCTGCACCTCCACTTCCTCCTGCAGCCAAATCGTGCCCGCCGGCACCAGGATGCGAAACTCCTGCTGATAACGCGGCACGTCGCCCTGCAGCGCGCTCCGGCACCGCAGATCCATTTCCCCAAACTCCGGGATGTCGAACCGCCGCCACAACACGTCCGCTTGAAACGGCAGCCCCGCCGCATCCAGCAACCGCTGCCGCAATCCCGACCGCGGGATGTCGAACGACCACTGCAGCGCGCCATCCACGTCCGTGACCTGCGCCTTCCACAGCAAACAGTTCGCGCTCTGGATCAGTTGCCGCAGCCGTTGCTCGCTGTCCTTCAACGCCGCCTCCGCCTGCCGCTGCTCCGACACGTCGCGCTCGACCACGAGCACCAGGTCGCGCCCGCCGATCTCCACGCGCGTCCCGACAAACGCCACCGCCAGCTCCACGCCATCGCTCCGGCGCAGCCGCCGCTCCCCGCGCCACAATCCCGCCGATCGCGGCGCCCTCAACCACAGCCGCGCCCCCGCCTGCTCCTCCGCCGTCTCCCCGAGCGCCCTCGGCTCCGCCGCCAGCAGCTGCTCGCGCGTCGCGCCATGCAGCTGGCACGCCTGCTCATTGGCGTCGATCACCCGGAGCCGACCCGCCTCGGCCTCCGGTTCACACAACAGCACCGCCAGCGGCGACCGATAAAACATCGCGTCCAGCCGCTCCCACAGCGATCGCAGCTCCAACATGAATCCCCGCCGCTCCCGCCGGAACAGCGCATACGCGACCGCGACGCCCGCGCCAAAGGCGGCCGCCGCCAGAAACACCGGCAAAAACGGGAAATTATGATCGGGCATGCAGCCGTTGGGTTGAACGGCACGGAATGTGCCAGCCTTAACTTAATCCTGCCATGCAGCGGGTAAACGCCGCGTTTTTCGCCGCACCGTCAGCTCGCGCCGGCCGTTCGCAGCATGGTTTCGAATTTTTTCGCATCGTCCGGCGTATCCACGCCGATCGACGGGTCCTCCGTCACCGCACACGCGATGTCGTAGCCGTTCTCCAGCACACGGAGCTGTTCGAGCTTCTCGATCTGCTCGTAGCGCCCCGCCGGCAGCTTCGCGAATTTCTCCAGCAGATCCGCGCGATACCCATACAGCCCCAGATGACGGTAACACGGGTTCGCCTGCACCCAGGCATC
Organism: Verrucomicrobiota bacterium; assembly: GCA_023430825.1. GTDB lineage: Bacteria > Verrucomicrobiota > Verrucomicrobiia > Opitutales > Opitutaceae > Opitutus. Next base: position 8,927 of record JAEYYL010000189.1, read on the forward strand.
GTCGATCGTGAGCCCCAGATCGCGCGAGAACGGCATCCGCGAACGCGAGAAATACAGCGCCCGCCCATCCTGCCGCAGCACGACCTTCACCTGGTTCGGATTGTAGAAATCCACCACACGCTTGAACGGCGTCACCAGCGTCGCCATCGCCGCACCGTGTTCGAGCAGGCCCGCCAGCGCACGAATCTGCGCACCCGACACCAGCGGCTCGTCCGCCTGCACGTTGATCACCTGCTCCGCCCGCACGAGGCGATTCGCCTCCGCGATGCGATCCGTCCCGCTCTGATGCCCGACATCCGTCATGATCGCCTGATAACCCGCATCCGCCACGCACCGCCGCAGGAGTTCGTCGTCGACCGCGAAATACAGCGAGAACTCCGGCGCTTCGCGCGCGATCCGCGCCGCCACCCACAGCAGCAGCGGACGCCCTCCGATCTCATGCAACAGCTTCCGCGGAAAGCGCGTCGATTCCAACCGGCACGGCACGATGATCGCTGTTTTAGGCATCCGCTTGCAGACTGAGCCCGGGTTTTTAGGTTGCAAGCCACGCCGGCTTCCCGGATTTACGCCGGTCCTTTTCCGTTTTCCGAACTCATGAACAAAAGCGACGCCACACCTTCAGCTCAGCAGCTCACCAAGGAACTCGTCGTGCAGAACAAGATGGGCATTCACGCCCGGCCCGCGGCCATGATCGTTCGGATCACGAACAAGTTCAAAGCCGACGTCTTCGTGGAAAAGGAAGAGGAGCAGGTAAATGGCAAAAGCATCATGGGGCTCATGATGCTCGCCGCCGGCAAGGGCTCGAACGTCAAGTTCATCGCCAACGGCGAAGACGCCGGACCGATGCTCGCCGAACTCGAAGCGCTCTTCGCCCGCAAATTCGACGAGGCCTGAGTCTCCCGCGAATCACGCGAATTTCCGCCAAATGCCGGGCCGGTCTCGACCGGCCCTTTTTCGTGCCAGAGATTCGCGGCCCTTCGCGTGATTAGCGGGAGGTGAGTCCGAAAAACCGCCGCGCATTCGCCGTCGTCGCAGCCGCGAACTCCGCCTCGCCGACCCCAAATACCTCGCGCGCGCAAAACTCCGCCGTGTGCCGCACGAACGCCGGCTCGTTCGGCTTCCCGCGATGCGGCATCGGCGTCAGATACGGCGCGTCCGTCTCGATCATCAATCGCGCCAGCCCCTGCGCCTTCGCCGCCGCGCGCACGTTCCCCGCGCTTTTATACGTCACGACCCCCGTGAACGAACCGAACCCGCCCCGCCGCACCAGCCCCGCCATCTCCGCCTCGCCCTCGGTGAAGCAGTGAAACACCACCTTCGCCCAATCGACGCCGCTCGCATCGATCATCTCCACACATTCGCCAAACGCCCCCCGCGAATGCACGACGACCGGACACCCCAGCCCTTTCGCGATCCGCAACTGCTCCGCAAACGCATCGCGCTGCCACGCAAAAATCCGCTCCGCCTCCGCCGCGTCCTCGGGCAGATGAAACCGATCCAGCCCGCACTCCCCCAGCGCCACCGGTAGGGACGGCGCTCCGAGCCGTCCGCGTTCACCCCAAAAGCTCTCGATCCCCTTCACCGCCTCCGCCCAATCCGCCTCCACCGAACACGGATGCAGCCCAACCGTATAATAAACGAAACCCGCCTGCTCCTCCGCGATCCCGCGATACAGCGCCCAGTCATCCGGCGACGTCCCGATCGTGATCATCGCCTCCACGCCCGCGTCCTTCGCCCGCGCCAGCGTTTCCGCCAGCGCGCCGCGCCGCGCGAACGATTCCAGATGCGTGTGCGTGTCGATCAGCATTCGCTGAAGCTCCAACATCC
>JAEYYL010000050.1 GCA_023430825.1 Verrucomicrobiota bacterium
GCTCTTCACCGTCATCCCCAACGACGAAGCCAACCTCACCGTCCCCAACGTCTTCAACGACCCCCGCATGTGGGGCGAACGCTTCCGCGAACTCACCCTCGGCGCCGTCGAAACCGGCATCGTCGTCGCCGACTTCGACAACGACACCCTCCCCGACATCTTCGCCGTCTCCAAAAACGGACCCTGCGCCCTCTACCGCCAGGTCGCCCCGTTCAAGTTCCTCGATGTCGCCCCCAACGCCGGCGTCACCTGCGACGAACCCAACTCGTCCAAAACCGGCGCTACCGCCGTCGACATCAACCAGGACGGCTGGATGGACCTCTACGTCTGCCGCTACGACGCCCCCAATCTTCTTTTCATCAACGACACCGAGGGCGGCTTCACCGAAAGCGCCGCCGCCTACGGCCTCGATATCAAGGACGCCTCCGTCCACGCCGTCTTCGCCGACTACGACCGCGACGGCGACCTCGACGTCTATCTCGTCACCAACATCCTCGACTTCTCCAAAGCCCCCCAGGGCCGCCGCGATTACCTCTACCGCAACGAGGGCAACGGCAAATTCTCCGACGTCACCTCCGCCTCCGGCGTCTGGGGCCTCACCCAGGGCCATACCGCCCTCTGGTTCGACGCCAATCACGATGGCTGGCCCGACCTCTACGTCGCCAACGACTTCGAAACCCCCGACCGCTTCTACCTCAACAACGGCGACGGCACCTTCACCGACGTCGTCGACGAACGCCTCCCGCACGTCACCTACTTCTCCATGGGCGCCGACTCCGCCGACATCAACAACGACGGCCTCATCGACTTCTTCGTCGCCGACATGCGCGACCGCTCCCACGCCGAATTCATGACCGGCATGGAGGAAATCGGCCGCGGTCTCTGGGAAATGGAACGCGTCAGCGACCTCATCCCCCAATACATGTGGAACGCCCTCTACCTCAACACCGGCACCGACCGCTTCGAGGAGATCGCCCACCTCACCGGCCTGCAGGCCACCGGCTGGACCTGGTCCACCCGCCTCGCCGACCTCGACAACGACGGCCTCGTCGACGCCTTCACCACCGCCGGCATGATCCGCAACTTCATCGACGCCGACCTCGTCGACAAACAGAACGTCGCCCCCTCCCTCGCCGCCCGCGCCAACGTCTGGAAAAACTCCGGCCCCCGCACCGAAACCCTCCTCGCCCACCGCAATCTCGGCCACCTCGAGTTCGCCGACGTATCCAAGGAATGGGGACTCGATCGCCCGGGCGTCAGCTTCGGCGCCGCCCTCGCCGACCTCGATGGCGACGGCGACCTCGACATCGTCTTCCCCAACTACGACGCCCCACCCACCGTCATCCGCAACAACTCCACCACCGGCCACCGCGCCGTCATCAAGCTCGCCGGCCGCGCCCCCAACCGCGACGCCATCGGCGCCGAAATCATCCTCGAAACCAGCCGCGGCACCCAGATCCGCCAGCTCTTCACCGAGCGCGGCATCACCGCCTCCGAACCCGCCCTGATTCACTTCGGTCTCGGCGAAACGGATACGATCGAGAAACTCACCATCCGCTGGCCCCGCGGCCAGGTCCAGGTCCTCGAGGATCTCCCCGCCAATCAACTCCTCACGATCGCCGAACCCGCGCTCGGCGAAACCAAACCCGCTCCCGCGATCGCTCACGCCCAGCCCGCGAACGCCCTCTTCACCGAAACCGCCTCCGCCCGCGGCCTGAAACACGAAGCCCACCTCCGCCCGTTCGACGAATTCACCCGCCAGCGCCTCCTCCCGCGCCGCCTCAACGGCCTCGGCCCCGTCCTCGCCACCGCCGACGTCAACCGCGACGGTCACGCCGACCTCTTCGTCTCCGGCACCCGCGGCCAAGCCGGCACCCTCTTCCTCGGCAGCGCCAACGGCACCTTCACCCCCGCCGCCGATCAGCCCTGGGCCTCCGCCCTCGAAGCCGACGATGTCGGCGCCCTCTTCCTCGACGTCAACGGCGACGACGCACCCGACCTCCTCCTCGTCGCCGGCGGCGTCCAGCACGCCCCGGGCGACACGCTGCTCAACGACCGCCTGTATCTGAATAACGGAGACGGCAAATTCACGCTCGCCGCCCCCGACACCCTCCCCGCCGACGGCGAATCCACCACCGCCATCGCCTCCGCCGACTTCGACGGCGACGGCCGCGCCGACCTTTTCGTCGGCGGCCGCGCCGTCCCCGGCCAATACCCGAAAACCCCGCGCAGCTTCCTCTATCGCAATGTCGACGGCCGCTTCGTCGACGTCACCGACGAACTCGCGCCCGGCCTCCGCTCCATCGGCATGGTCACCGCCGCCGCCTTCGCCGACCTCGATAACGACAACCGCCCCGACCTCGTCCTCACCACCGAGTGGGGTCCCGTCTCCGTTTTTCGCAACACCGGCACCGCCTTCCAAAACGCCACCGAGAAACTCGGCCTCGCCGGCCTCACCGGCTGGTGGAGCGCGCTCACCATCGTCGATGTCGACGGCGACAGCCGCCTCGACCTCGTCGCCGGCAACGTCGGCCTCAACACCAAATACCGCGCGTCCGCCGAACACCCGACCGTTCTCTTCGCCGGCGTCTTCGACGACTCCGGCAAGGAACAGCTCATCGAGGCCCAGTATCACGACGGCGCCCTGTATCCAGTTCGTGGACGCAGCAAGCTCGCCTACAGCTTCCCCTGGATTCGCCAGAAATTCCGCACGTTCAAGGCCTACTCCCAGGCCACCGTCGAAGACATCTTCGGCGCCGAACGCCTCGCCAACGTCCAGAAGCTCGCCGCCACCGAGCTCGCCAGCGGCATCTTCCGCCAGCAGTCCGACGGCACCTTCAAATTCCAGCCGCTCCCCCGCCGCGCCCAATTCGCCCCGGTCAACGCCATCGTCGCCCGCGATCTCACCGGCGACGGCGTCCTCGACCTCTACTGCGTCGGCAACAACTTCGGCCCCGAGCCCACCACCGGCCGCTTCGACGGCTCCCTCGGCGTCCTGCTGAAGGGCGACGGCCGCGGCGCGTTCACCGCCCTCTCTCCCGCCGAGTCGGGCCTCGTCGTCTCCGGCGACGCGCGCTCCGCCGTCGCCCTCACCCTCGGCACCGCGAAAACGCCGGCCCTCGTCGTCACCCGCTGCGAAGGCCCCGTCCTCCTCTTCACCGCCAAATAACCCCGCCGACCGGGCGCCTCCCGCCCGCCCACGCTCGCGCCTCCGCTCCGCCTCGCGCGGAGCGGCCTGTTTTCCCGCCTCGTCAACGATGCCGCCACCGCCATCGTTGAGCCGCCGCGCCCCACTTCCCCAGAGTCGGCGCCCCCCCCTTCGCGCCGTGAATCCC